>URTU01000013.1 GCA_900550925.1 uncultured Alistipes sp.
GCCGAATATATCGCCGAACTGCGAGAATATGTCCTCCATCGAGAAGCCGCCGCTGCTGAAACCGCCATATCCGCCTCCTGCTGCCGAACCGTTCATGCCGGCATGGCCGAACTGGTCGTAACGGGCACGTTTTTCAGGATTCGACAACACGTCGTAAGCCTCGGCCGCCTCCTTGAATTTCTCTTCGGCCTCCTTGTCGCCCGGGTTCTTGTCGGGGTGATACTTGATGGCCGCCTTGCGGTAGGCCTTCTTTATCTCGTCGGCATTGGCATTCCGCGCGACGCCCAACACTTCGTAGTAATCTCTCTTTTCCATGGCTCTACTCTCCTACCACTACCTTTGCATAACGGATGACCTTGTCACCCATCTTGTATCCCTTCTGGACAACATCTATGACCTTGCCCTTCTTGTCGGCATCCGACGGGAAACGCGCTACGGCCTCATGCTCGTCGACATCGAACGGCTGATCGGCCGTCGCAATCTCGACTACGCCCTTCTGACGCAACAGCTCCGAAAACTTCTGCGCAATCAGCTTGACGCCGTTGCGGATCGCTTCGATATCGTTGCTCTTCTCCATCGCCGTCAGCGCACGATCGACATCGTCAATCACCGGCAGCAGCGACTTGATAACCTCCTCGCCGCCCGATTCGATCAGCGACATTTTCTCCTTGAGCGTACGCTTGCGGTAGTTGTCGAACTCGGCCTGCAGCCGCAGGTACTTGTCGCGCCATTCGGCAACTTCCGATTCGAGCCGCGCCGTATCCTTTTCCGTTGCGGAAGAAGATGATTCCTGTGCGGATGAATCTGACAATTCGTCAGCGCCCTGCGTGCCACCCTCTGACACATTGTCACCGGACGCTCCCGCGCACTGGCTGCCGCCACCTTTCAAATCCTGTTTGTCATTGTCGACAACCGTCTGATTTTCAACTTTCTTTTTGCTCATATCCATTATCTTTTATATCATATTTTCGTCTTATTGTTCCACTTCTGCACAAATAACATACCAACAGCCCGACGGCTGCCGATCCGCAAAGTAACTAATTTTTATCGACATCCGACTCACGGCTCCCCAAACTTACACACGACGGTATGCATATTGCTCGACAATAACCGCTATGCAACACCGACACACGCCATACCACTTCAATCTCATATTTTCGAACCTGCTGTTCGGAATCAACTTCTCGGTCTTCGTCTCGCTAATCCAAACCGGCATGGCATTCCAGCAGATTTTCATGCTGCAGATCGCCGCATCAGCCTTATTCTTCATTCCGCGGGCCCTCTTCTCGCCACGGAGCTACCGCATCGCACCCCGGGACATGCTCACGATCTTCGCCGTAACCGTACTGATCGTCTACGGATGGATGTTCATGCTGCTCTGGGGCGCCTCATACACAAACCCAATCGACGCCTCGACCATCGCAACCCTCGGTCCGGCCATAACGCTTGTCGCCGCAAATATCGGCGGCCGCGAAAAGAATCTCTCCGGATTCCGCATGATAGGCATTCTCTTCGCCGCGGCCGGCGCCGCACTTCTCATCTTCGACCACGGCTCCGACATCATACACGGCAGCGAAGCCTACGGAAACATCCTGATCCTGCTGAGCGTCACCGCGGCCGCCGTAAACACCGTAATCATAAAGCCCGTGCTCGAACGTTACGGCACGATGCCAGTCATGGGGTGGTACTACATGATCGGACTGGCCATTACGGCGCCGTTTTTCCGGTACCATATCAACACCTCCGAACTGCTGCAACTGCCAATCGAGGCGCTGTCCGAACTGGGATATCTGCTGCTGTTGGGGACCGTCCTGCCCTCCTACCTACTCTATCGCGCGACCGAAAAGCTCACATACGTACATACGGCCCTGTACCGATACCTACAGCCGCTCGCAGCCACCGTACTGGCATTGCTGCGCGGGCAGGAACGCATCGACCGCACGAACGTCATCGCCGCCGCACTTATTTTCATCGGAATAGTAATGGTAGTAACCGGATACGAACTGGTCCGGCACCGTGTGAACTCGCTGACCGCAAAGTTGAAGAACCGGCGCATGAGAAGCCGGCGCACCGAACCCCGCTAACGTCTTCTCCCGCAGCAGGACCACATGTCACACAACCCCTCCTCACAACGCAATAACGTCTACATGCATACGGCCCATATTCACACGTCCGTCCGCCCCCTCTGTCTCATGGAGCCAGCAGAACCACGTGTCACACAGTCCCCCCCCTCACAACACAACAACGTCTACATGCACACGGCCCACATTCACACCTCGGTCCGCCCACCTGTACATGGAGGCAGCAGCGCGCTACTCATCCATGATATAGACCGTCTCGTTGCGTCGCTGCAGACTGTAGTGTTCGCGGGCGTAGGCCTCTATAAAATCGTCATACTTGAGATTTTCGAGCATCATGCTGTCACGCTCGATCTTGATCCGGTAGGCTTCGATCTGGGTATTCAGATTCCGGATGTCGCGACGCAGCCGGAAACACTGGACTATATTGCCGCCGATCAGAAAAAACGACGCAAAAACCACTATCAGCGTCGCTATGATCCAGAACCGCTTGGTCGTATACCACGGGCTCGAGGAGACGGTTTGTCCCTCTTCCCTCCCGGACTGCCCACTCGCTGCAGCCCGATTGTCTGTTGCGGCCTGATCCTTTTCGGCTTCGTTTCTTTTCATTCGGCGTACCGGTTTGTACTTTCTGATATCATTCCGCACCCGAAGGCGGATATCTCCTATCTCCTCAAAAGTTTATTTCTCTCCCCCACCAGTTCTCTTTCCACCAGTTAAGGGATATGCATGAACTTGTGGATCTGGATCGACACGTTCCACCGCGGATGGCGCTTGACATACTCCACCACCGCCGGCGTAATCTCCTCGTAGCGGCTCCACTCCGGCTGCAGGAACAACATGCAGCCTTCACCAACCCGTCCGGCGCACTCCTCGGCCCAAAGGAAATCATCCTCCGTCTCGACAATAACCTTCAACTCGTGTGCCGCAGCGAAAGCCTCGTCCAAAGGCGGCTGCTTGCGTTTCGGCGAAAGGCATATCCAGTCGAAACTGCCGCTCAGCGGGTGCGACCCCGATGTTTCGAGAAATATCTCGAGGCCGTGTTCATGCAGTTTCGAGGTCAGGTATCCGAGCGGATAGAGCAACGGTTCGCCGCCGGTTATCACCACCGCCTGCGCCTCGAACGACGAGGCCTGTTCGACGATCGAATCGGTATCGACCGGCGGATAGATGCGCGGATTCCATGTATATTTTGCATCGCACCAGCTGCAGCCCACATCGCAACCGCCCAAACGTATGAAATATGCGGGTTTACCCGAGTGAAAACCCTCACCCTGAATCGTATAGAACGACTCGACAAGCGGAAGCCGCCGGCCGCCGCACAACTCTTCGTTCACTTTATCTTCACTCATCTACAACAACATAAACATCTTTCAGATTGCGGCCGAGCTGGTCGTAATCCAATCCGTAACCCACGATGAATTCGTTTCCGATCTCCAGCGCACGATATTTTATGGGAATTGACTTGGCGTATGATTCGGGCTTGAAGAACAGCGTCGCCACCTCGACACTGCGCGGCGAGTGCCCGCGCAGCGAACGCATCAAATGTTCGATGCTCTCGCCCGTATCGACGATATCCTCCACCACGATCACGTCGCGGCCTTCGATATTGTTTTTAAGTCCAATCAACTCCTGCACCTTGCCGGTGGTCGAGGTCCCGCAGTACGAGGCGAGCTTGACGAACGACAACTCGCAATTGAACTCGATCTTCTTGATCAGGTCCGACATGAACATGAATGCTCCGTTCAGGACCCCCAGAAACAGCGGAGTCGGCCTGTCACAGTAATCGGCATTGATCCGGTCGGCCACCGCCGTCACCGCCGCCTCGATTCTTTCGGCCGGAATCATCACTTCGAAAGTCCGGTCGTGCAGTTTGACCCGCTTTTTGCTACCACAGTTCTCCATATCAAATGAGCGCTCTTTTTAAGGACAAAGACTGTCGCTTTTTTCATCAAAAACGATTAACTTTGCGAAGTTATAAATTTTAGTTCGATTATTCAAACAAAACATCGCCAATATGACACCCAAAGTTAGCATCATCATGGGCAGCACATCCGACCTGAAGGTCATGGAGGCTGCCGCCAAACACCTCGATTCGATGCAGATACCTTACGAGATATCGGCCCTTTCGGCACACCGCACCCCGGCTCTGGTCGAGAAGTTCGCACGCGAAGCCGCCGACCGCGGTATCAAGGTCATCATTGCCGGCGCAGGCGGTGCCGCACACCTGCCCGGAGTCATTGCAGCAATGACTCCGCTGCCCGTGATCGGCGTGCCCATAAAGTCCAGCAACTCGATCGACGGCTGGGACTCGATACTTTCGATCCTGCAGATGCCGTCCGGAATTCCGGTCGCAACGATGGCTCTCGACGGCGCAAAGAATGCAGCAATATTCGCAACGCAGATCCTGGCCGTCGGCGATCAGGGAATCATGCAGCGGATGGTGGCCTTCAAGCAGGAACTCGCCGAGAAGATCGACAAGGCAAACCGCGAACTGGCATCGATCGAAATGCCCTTCAAGACCAACTGATCCCTGCCACAGGCGGGGAGGGGAATGATCGTATCCACCTTACGGACGAGGCACAAAGTCTCAAATACGCCGGCCGCGGAGAGTATTGCCGAATCATAGACAGATGGGGGGGGGAGAAGTTCAGTACTGAATAAATCCTGACAAAAGTATCATACCCCTGTCGTGTCCTGTAAGGCGCAGGCCTGACCTTCAATAACCGTAGATGGAAAACGGATCGGCTGAGCCTGTCACCATACGGCATGCAGCACCGGACTTTGAGCCTCCTGCCACAAATCGCTTCAACATAAGCCTCAAGCCTCCGCACGGGACTCACGGATTCATTCCTTAAACAAAGCGGTCGCCGCAGCCACAACACCTATTTTTACTATATAAAACCGACACGACACCATGGCATCTTCCGTAACATATGCATTCGTCATCACACTCTTCGCAGGTCTTGCTACCGGCATCGGCAGCCTGATAGCCTTCGCCGCAAACCATACCAACCGACGGTTCCTATCCTTTTCGCTCGGACTGTCGGCCGGCGTGATGATCTACGTGTCATTCATGGAGATGTTCTATTCGGCCCGCATAGAGCTGTCCGCCATGCGCGGCGAACTGTCCGGGACTCTCATTGCCACAGCGGCATTTTTCGGTGGCATGCTGCTGGCCTACCTCATCGACAAACTGGTTCCCGAGGCCGAAAACCCTCATGAACTCCACTCGATAGAGGAGCTTACCGACGACTCGAAGCACCATCACAAACTCCAACGTATGGGCCTCATGACAGCCCTGGCCATCACAATCCATAACTTCCCGGAGGGTATCGCCACATTCATGTCTGGCATCAACTCCGTCGAAACGGGTATTGCCATCGCTGTTGCCGTCGCCATCCACAACATCCCCGAAGGAATTGCCGTTTCGGTTCCGATCTATGCCGCAACAGGAAATCGCTCAAGGGCCTTCTGGCTTTCGTTCCTGTCGGGTCTATCCGAACCGTTGGGCGCCATTGCCGCCTACTTCATACTCATGCCTTTCATGACCCCAATGCTGCTCAACTGTACATTTGCAGCCGTAGCCGGGATCATGGTATTCATTTCGCTCGACGAGCTTCTGCCGGCCGCCCAACAGTACGGCCAACACCACACTTCGATCATCGGTTTGATAATCGGCATGGCTATAATGGCTATCAGCCTGATACTCCTCATGTAAACGCCATAAACATGCGGCACGGCCAACACGCCGTCTGAAAATCAGCACTCATCATATTACGACTCGTAATGGGCAACACCTCCTGTTGCCCTCTTTTTTTATTGTCTCATTATTGACACTAAAGAGACAATAGGCTTGTATGCGGCGGAATTGGCCGTTTCTGGAATGATGTACAATTTGTTTTACACGAGACCCGTATGTGCCCGAAAAACTGGCATTCAGATTGAGACCGGACAATGTCGGCAACAATTGTTGCTCGTTTATCGACCGGCGATGAAACCTTCCGGCCCGGCGAAGTGGAATGATGATGCGTACACGTAAAATTTTATGAACCCGTATATCAAATGCGTCCCAGACCGTTGACATGTGCGATTTACTGTCTTAATTAAAAAAAACGCGGCCACACAGCGTGAATTAACATATAAAAGAGTAAATTGTTTTTGTTGTTTAAAATAGTTTTGCTATCTTTGTATAGATGATTGTGGGGAAGATTGTGTATTTTGTCGTTCATTATCAATGCTAATTGGTTGACTGATGAGATTTTGTACACATTCTGCCGATCAGTTTCGAACCTAAAATCTTTAACATCGTACCTGAATGCTGCAACTCATCGAACTTTGATTTATTAAACAACTGTAGAACGATTTGAAACACCTGAACAAAAAATAATTTTAAAACATTTAATCCGACAGACAGTAAACAGACCATTTTTTATTAACCACTTATTAGACGTCGTTTCTCATTCCGAAGGATGTGGGACGGCAGGCGGCAATTTTAAATTTGCGGCACCACACTGAAAAACCGATTAATATACAAACAGTCGTTAACCTAATCTTTATCATTTAACTTTATTACTTTATGAAAAAAACATTGACTATTGGGTTGTTGCTCATGTTCGCATCCGCGATATGTGCTACGACAGTGACTGCCTCTGAAGTCAGGAGTACCGACTCAGAGCTTCAGAAGACGGTCAAGATTTCGGGAGTAGTTCAGAACGCGGCTGGCGAGCCTGTTCTGGGCGCTACCATTCTCGAAAAAGGCAGCACTTCCAACGGTACTACTTCGGCTGTAGACGGCAGCTTTACTCTGACCGTTCCCGAAGGCGCTACTTTGGCAGTCTCTTACATCGGCTACCTCCCGGTAGAGGTTAAGGCCTATGACGGTATGATCGTACGCCTCGAAGAGGATACACAAGCGATTGACGAAGTCGTTGTGGTAGGTTTCGGTACTCAGAAGAAAGCCAACCTGACCGGCGCCGTTTCGACAGTCGACGTGGCAAAGGCCTTCGACAGCAAACCGATCGTTGACGTAACCAAAGGTCTTCAGGGCGTTGTTCCGGGCCTGTCTATTACGTTTAACAATGCCGATATGGGTACTTCGGCCGACATCCGTATCCGTGGCGTGTCGTCAGTCAACGGTACCAACCGTCCTCTGATCCTGCTGGATGGTGTGGAGATCAGCGACCTGTCGTTTGTTAACCCCGACAACATCGCCAACATCTCCGTGCTGAAGGATGCATCGTCGGCATCGATCTACGGTACCCGTGCTGCATACGGTGTTGTATTGATCACCTCGAAAGACGGTTCGGAAGTTAAGGACAAGGCTCAGATCACCTACTCGAACAACTTCGCATGGAACGAGCCTATCGGCGCACCTAAGTATGCAACCGGTTACGACCTTCCCAAATCGATGGAAATCGTAATGTTGGCTCAGAAGAACACCAACGGTGGCGATATCGAGGCATTCGGTATGTACTACAAGGATATTATCGATCCTATCCGCAACTGGTTGGACAACTACTGGGGCCAGGATCTGGGCGAGGTTTACGTTTACGGACGTGACTATATCTATACTCCTGCCGGCGTTGCACAGTTTTACCGTGTTGCGGATCCTCAGAAAGAGATGTTGAAGACCGGTTTCCAGCACAACCACAACCTCTCGATCTCGGGCAACTCGGGCAAGACCAACTACAACATTTCGATGAACTACTACAAACAGGACGGTTTGTTGAAGAAGGCTACCGAGCAGAGCATGCAGCGTGTTACGGCCAACATCTCGACCAACTCTCAGATCAAGAAGTGGCTGCGTATCGGAACGAAGGTGATGTACACCGAACGAGTATTCAAATATCCTTACGGCAACTCGGGTAGCGGCAACCTGTTTACCTATGCAATGCGTTTCCCGACCAACTTCCCGTATGGTATTTCTGACGGTGGTTACGACGCTTCGACAGGCCAGTATATAAACGAAACGGCTCGCGGCGCTGAAGGCCTCTACTTCCGTCACGGTAACGGTTTCGTAGCAAACTATCCCGTTCAGAAACAGCGTGACGACTATCTGCGTATCGGCGGAAACGTTGACATCACTCTCGCCAAAGGTCTGACCTTCCATGGCGACTACACCCGCTCGACTCTGAACTATATGCTGAACTCGGTTGCTTATCCGGTATACGTTGCAAACTGGTGGTCGTCCTACTCGCCCAAGTATGCACTGCTCAACTCGGATAACGTTGGCAGAACGATTGTCAAGACTGCAGCCAATGCGTTCAACGCCTATTTCGACTACAACTTCACGGTTGCCAAGGACCATGACTTCGCAATTAAACTCGGTTTCAACTCGGAAGATTACTACTATAATAATATAGGTATTTCGTCGGACAACTTGTTCAACTACGACTTCCCGATCCTTGACCTTACCGAGATGAGCGCTCAGAGCACCGCCAGCGAAGCAAAACGTATGCGTGCATCGGCCGGTTTCTTCGGACGTATCAACTATAGCTGGAAAGACAAGCTGCTGCTCGAGTTGAGCGGCCGTTATGACGGATCGTCGATGTTCCGTACCGACCAGCACTGGGGCTTCTTCCCGTCGGGTTCGATAGGTTACCGTCTGTCGGAAGAGGAATTCATGAAGAATCAGGATGTTATCAGCAACTTGAAGATCCGTGCATCTTACGGTGCAATCGGTAACCAGGATATCGCCGGTTCGACTTCGAACTTCTATCCTTTCATGACCACTATCGGCTATGATAGACTCGACTCTTCGCTTAGCGGTTGGATCGATCCTGCAAACCCGAACTCTGCATTGGCATACTTCGGCATGCCGGGCGTAGTCGGCTCGTCGATGACATGGGAGAAGATCCGTACCATGAACGTCGGTCTGGATATGGGCTTCTTCAACAACGAACTGAATGTAACCTTCGAATGGTATCAGCGTAATACGATCGGTATGCTTGTTCCCCGTAACCAGGTTCCGTCGCAGGGCGGTTTCCCGAGCATGCCTAAGGAGAACGGTGGTGACATGCGTACCCGCGGTTGGGAGTTGCAGTTGGATTACAACCACACTTTCAAGGGCAGCGGCCTGTCGGTATATGCAACCTTCACGCTGTCTGACAACAAGTCGAAGATCACCAAATGGAACAACTCGACCAACATGCTGACCAGCAACTACGAAGGCAAGGAATGGGGCGAAATCTGGGGCTTCAAGACCGCAGACCACTACTTCACTGCCGATGAGGCTGCCAACGGTGTTCAGACTGTCAATGGTGTTGTAGACATCAACGACGTTTACCAGTACGAATTGTGGAAGGGCGCCTTCCGTTACGGCGAAGGTGACGTTAAATACGTCGACGTAAACGATGACGGTGTCGTAGATTCTGGTTCGGGTACGGTTGACGATCACGGTGACTTGATCCGTATCGGTAACACCCTGCCTCGTTACGAATACGCTCTGCGTCTTGGCCTGGCATGGAAGGGCATCGACTTTGAGATGTTGTTCCAGGGCGTCGGCAAACGTGATTTCTGGACCACATCGAGCCTTATCCTGCCGTTCACGCAGTCGCGTAGTATGGCAATCTACACCAACCAGTTCGATTACTATACTCCGGAAAATCCCGATGCCAAGTTCCCGCGTCCGTATATCGGCCACTATGGCTCGACTGTTAACGGTCTGCCCAACAACGGTAACAACAACTACTATTCGCAGACCAAATATCTGAGCGACTTCTCGTATCTGCGTCTTAAGAACGTCACTCTGGGTTATACTCTGCCGCAGAAATGGACCGAGAAAGTCTATATTCAGAAAGCACGTGTATACTTCAGCGTTCAGAACTTGCTGACCTTTGATCACCTCGACGGTGCAATCGACCCCGAGTTGAATCAGAATGCTACGGCCGATACCGGTGGACGTAACAACCCGTTCTGCCGTACATGGTCTTGCGGTCTCCAAATTACTTTCTAACAATTAATGGATAGTTAAGATACACATATGAAACGTTTTAAAATATTAATACTGGCAATTGCGACCGTTGGCCTGTTCGGTTGCGAAAACTATCTCTCCCAGGAGCCGCAGGATGCATTCCCCGATTCGCCGGCATTCTGGAGTAATGAAACAGTACTGGAACTCGAGACCAACTATTTCTATTCGGCATTCCAGAGCTACGGTACTGCACATAACGGGCAATACTACTCGGAGTCTATCTCGGACGACTATTGCGGTGGCTACTCTGAGTTTGCAGCTACTGTTCCGGCCTCGAATGGCGTATGGACAAGTTCTTATCAGGAGATTCGTCGTGCGAACATCATCCTGAACCGTATGAAGGACATGTCGCTGACGGATGAGGCTCGTGCTCACTGGGAAGGTTTTGCTCGCTTCTACCGCGGTCTGCAGCACTTTGACCTGGTTCGTGAATTCGGCGACTGCGTATGGGTTGATACCGAAACCGACATCGACGACAGCCTTACGTTGAGCAATCCGCGTAACGACCGTGCCGATGTAATGAAGAATGCTTGCGCAGACATGCAGTATGCAGGCGAAAACTGCCGCGAGGGTGGTCAGAATACCTTCGGCAAATATGTTGCATGGGCTCTTCTGTCGCGTGCCGCTCTTTACGAAGCTGCTTGGCAGAAATATCATGAGAACAATACCACCAATGCAATCTATTTCTATGAGATTGCCAAGAATGCTGCTTATCAGATCATCAGCAGTGGTAAATACTCGGTTCATGAAGACTATGCTTCGAACTACATCTCGCCCGACCTGACCGGCAACAGCGAAATGATTCTGTTCAAACAGTTCATCCGCAACAGCAACATCACAATCGCTCATGGTCTGCACGGATATTCGACCTCGTCGACCGCTATCTGGGGTCTTACCAAGAGCGCCGTTGAATCGTTCGTGAACAGCGACGGTCTGCCGATCTATCAGAGCCCGCTGGGTTACAGCGATGAGACTGTAGATGAAGTAATGGCTAACCGTGATGCCCGTCTGGGTCACATTGCCAACGACTCCGTGCTGATGCTCAGCAACTACTCGTGGCTCAACGGTATGAACGCCACTACCGGTTACTGGACAACCAAGTTTGTCAGCTGGGACTATCTGTGGGGATCGGCCAACAACCTGGCTCCTTACAACGATACCGATGGTCCGGTTTACGCCTACGGCGAGGTTCTGGAGAACTATGCTGAGGCTTGCGCAGAGCTGGCATCTCTGGGTGCTTACACGATTACTCAGAACGACCTCAATATTTCGGTTAACGAACTGCGTGAGAAACATGGTAAAGTTCCTGCTCTGACTCTGCAGGGCCAGGATGGCGTATCGGTTAACGGTACCGTTATTCAGGCCGACCCGAAGAACACGTTCGGTGTCAACACCCTGCTGTGGGAGCTCCGTCGTGATCGTCGTAGCGAGTTGATGTGCGATGGCCAGCGTTATAACGACCTTATGCGTTGGAAGATGGGTTCGTGCCTCGACTTCGACAAGAATCCTGACGGATTCGTAGGTGCAAGCAAAGATGCCGTTCTGGCTTACATCAATGCTACCTACAATGATGATATCCACGATGCTGAGAGCGCAGAAGCCTCTATTAACGCTGTTAATGAAGGTCAGTTCTGGCATGATATCGAGGGCAAGACTTACGTTTCGGCATTCAATGTTCCGAGCAACTGGCGTAAGTTCGACGAAAACAAAAACTACCTCTCGCCTATTCCTTCGAGCGAGAGCCTGCTGAATCCGAACCTGTTACCGAACAACCCAGGATGGGAGTAAAGTATTATAGGTGAATATTAGTTAGTAAGAAGGGGATCGGGCATTACTGCCCGATCTCTTTTTTTGCGTGATGGTGTAATTTATACGCGTGGCGACGACAGTTTGCCACGTTTTTTGTAATTTTGAGGTGACGTAACACGTCATCGACCGTGAATGGCCGATCGGCTGAATCGATAGTGACTATGTATGAACATGACGACAGAACGGTAATTACACTCGATGCCGGCGGAACCAATTTCGTTTTCGGAGCCATCCGGGCCAATGAGTTTGCGGTTGATCCGATCGTATTGCCGTCGCATGCGGACAATCTGGATGAATGTCTGAAGACGATTGTCGAAGGGTTCGAGCGGGTAATACTCACTCTGGACAGAGATCCGGTTGCGATCAGTTTTGCTTTTCCGGGGCCGGCCGACTATTCTCGCGGCATTATCGGCGGGTTCATGCCCAATTTCCCATCCTTCAGCGACGGGGTTGCCTTGGGCGACTTCCTGCAGGAGCGTTTCGGGCTGCCGGTTTGGATCAACAACGATGCCGATCTGTTTGCCTACGGTGAGGCGCTGGCCGGGGCATTACCCGAAATCAATGCCCGTCTGGAGGCTGCCGGCAGCATCAAGAGGTTTCACAATCTGCTGGGATTTACATGGGGGACGGGTTTTGGTTTCGGAATGGCGGTCGGCAACCGGATGCATCGCGGCGACAACTGCTGTATCGAAATATATTGCCTGCGCAACCGTATGTATCCCGATTCGATTGTCGAGGACAGTGTTTCGGTTCGCGGCATAAAGCGAGTTTACGGAGAACTGTCGGGAGTGGCGGACCACGGGCTCGAACCGAAGGATATCTATGAGATAGCGGCCGGAGAGAGGCCTGGAGATCGTGTGGCTGCAATGGGGGCTTTCGAGGAGTTCGGGCGGATTGCCGGAGATGCCTTTGCGACGGTGGTATCGCTGTTGGATGGACTGATCGTGGTGGGAGGCGGTCTGACCGGTGCCCGCCGTTTCATCATGCCGTCGCTGCTGGCCGAGATGCGTGGTACGATCGGTCGTATTCCGGCCGGTGAGAGAACCGAACGTATTCCGCTGGCAGTGTATGATCTGGATGATGACGAACAGTTCGAACGTTTCGCCCGGGGTGAACAGCAGCAGTTGCGTGTTTACGGCAGCAATCGGAGTGTAGTGTACGATTCGGAGAAACGGACCGGAATAGTATTTTCGAAACTTGGGGCGAGTCGGGCGGTATCGCTCGGCGCCTACGCATATGCTCTCAATGAGTTGGACAATAGAAAGTAAACCTGAACAATATGAAAAAGAGATGTCCCCGTTGCGGAAGCGAATTGGAATGCCTCCACAACCAACCCGAACAATGTTGGTGCAGCACGGTGTCGCTGACGCCGGAGTTGCGTGAATATCTTGCATCCAATTTTGAAGGATGCCTGTGCCGCTCCTGTCTTGAGGAGTTGTCGTTGCTGTACGGCGGTGGCCGGCTGCTGTCATCGGAACATATCACTACCCCGGTTCAGATAGGCAGGCTGGCCGCATTGGCCGATGAGGTTTGGCATGAGTTTTTTGTCTCGATACTCTCGGCCGAACAGATCGATTATATGGTTGATCTGTTCCAGTCGTCGCGGGCTTTGACCGTGCAGATAGCATCCGGTTATGAATATTATATCTTCAATTCTGCCGGCCGGAATGTAGGATACACGGGCATAAAGGCCGAAGATGGCCGGCTGTTTCTGAGCAAACTGTATGTGTCGCGACAGTTCCGCGGGCAGGGATTTGCGTCTCAGGCGCTCGATTTCGTCATTCGTCGTGGCCGCATGCTCGGATGCCGTGCGATATGGCTGACGGTCAACCGTCATAACCTACATGCGATCGACGTCTACCGTCATTGGGGATTCGAGACCCTGCGTGCGGAGGTGACCGATATCGGTGAAGGATTCGTAATGGATGATTTCATAATGGAACTGCCCTTGGAGTAAGCCGAATGGAGCAGCTCCTGCGGAGGATATTCAAGAACCTCAACAGGTTACAATCTGTAACTTAAGTATACTTATCGGATCATGCTGTTAATCAGCGTGATCCGATAAATTTTTATTGCAATGAAGCAAATTGTGGGCTGTTTATGTTACGAATTAACGCAATTTTGTTACATTTGCAATTGGGTTAAGTTATTCAAAAGTTAGGTTAGTGTATGAGAAGATCCTCCATGCCTGACCCCGCAGGTCTGTATGCTCCGGAAAATGAGCATGATGGATGCGGGGTGGGCCTTGTCGTGAATATCAACGGCAGCAAATACCATGAAATCGTGGAAAGCGGTCTGCAGGTGCTCGAACACATGGCGCACCGCGGAGCCGAAGGCGCCGACAACAAAACGGGTGACGGTGCCGGAATAATGGTACAGATACCGCATGAATTTATTCTACTGCAGGGGATTCCGGTTCCGGAAAAGGGGCGTTACGGCGTAGGAATGCTGTTCATGCCCAAAGATCCGGAAGACAGTGCCGAATTCATGCGAATAGTCGAGAAGTCGGTTACCGAATCCGGACTGCACCTGTCGCACATACGGGAAGTTCCGGTCAACTCGGAGATTCTGGGCAGCGAGGCTCAGGCTTGCGAACCCTCTATCCGACAGATCATCGTGACCGGCTGCGACGACCAGCCAAGGCTCGAAAACCGACTCTATATCGTCCGCAAGGCGATCGAACGCTCCCTGCCCGACTCGCAGATCAAGGACAAGAAGAGTTGTTACGTGGTGAGCCTGTCGACCTCGACGCTCATCTACAAGGGAATGTTGTCCTCGCTGCAGTTGCGTGACTATTTCCCCGACCTGACCGATCCATATTTTACGAGTGCGATAGCGTTGGTTCATTCGCGCTTTTCGACCAATACCTTCCCGACGTGGAGCCTGGCGCAGCCGTTCCGAATGGTCGGGCACAACGGCGAGATCAATACAATCCGCGGAAACAGGCTCTGGATGAAGACTTCGGAGGCGGTGCTGCATCCTGACCAGCTGGGTGACATGCAGACGCAGATCAGTCCGATCATCCAGCCCGACATGAGCGACAGCGCCTCGTTCGACAATGCGCTGGAGTTCTTCGTCCGCAGCGGCATGAGCCTGCCGCACGCGCTGGCGATGCTCATACCCGAGAGTTTCAATGACAAGAACCCTATTTCGAGCTCGCTCAAGAGTTTCTACGAATATCACAGCATCTTTACCGAGCCGTGGGACGGGCCGGCTACGATCATCTTCTCGGACGGCCGCTATGCCGGCGGGATGCTCGACCGCAACGGCTTGCGTCCGGCCCGCTGGCTCACCACCAAGAATGGAATGATGGTAATCGCCTCCGAAACGGGCGTGCTGAATATCGCACCGTCGCAGATCGAGGCCAAAGGGCGTCTGCGTCCGGGCAAGATCCTCATGGTCGACACGCTGAAGGGGGAGATACTTTACGACGATGCCATAAAGCGTCAGTTGGCAGAGCGGTATCCCTACAAGGAGTGGCTGCAGAAGAATCGGGTCGTTCTGGACCAGATCACCAGCGGCCGCCACGTGAAACACGAGTTGGAGGACATGCACCGCAAGATGCAGGCCTTCGGTTATACGAGCGAGGATATCGAGCGCATAATCAAGCCTATGGCCAATACGGGTGCCGAACCCGTGGCATCGATGGGCAACGATACTCCGATAGCCGTGCTGTCGCAGAAGCCGCAGCGGCTGTTCAACTATTTCAGACAGCAGTTCGCGCAGGTGACCAACCCGCCGATCGACCCCATACGCGAGGAGCTGGTCATGTCGCTGACGAGCTACATAGGCGCCATTACGGGCAATGCGCTCAATCCTTCGCCCGAATTGTGCAAGGTGGTTAAGCTCTCGTCGCCGATCATTTCGGACAGCGAGCTCGATATCCTCCGCAATCTCCGCTATAAGGGCTTCAAGACCATAACGCTTCCCATGCTGTTCCGCGCCGACGGCGGAAGCCGTGCAATGGAGACGGCTATCGAAGAGTTGTGCAATGCCGCCGAGCGGGCCGTCGACGAAGGTTACAACTATATGATCATAAGTGACCGAGACATCTCGCCCGAGATGGCTCCGATACCGTCACTGCTGGCGTTGTCGGCCGTGCATCACCATCTGATCGACCGCCGCAAGCGAGCCCAGATAGCAATTATCGTCGAGAGCGGCGAGGTGCGTGAGGTGATGCATGTGGCGTTGCTGATCGGTTACGGAGCGAGCGGTGTCAACCCCTACATGGCTTTTGCCATTCTCAACGACCTGGTTCGCCGTGACGAGTTGCAGCTCGACTACCCGACTGCCGAGAAACACTATGTCAAAGCAGTCAACAAGGGAATGTTGAAGATCATGTCGAAGATGGGTATCTCGACCATACGCAGTTACCGCGGAGCGGCGCTGTTCGAGTCGATCGGGTTGTCGCAATCGCTGCTTGACCGTTACATGGGCGGCGGCACGTCGAAAATCGGTGGTATCGATATCGACGACATTGCGGCTGAAGCGCTCGGTGAGCACGCCAAGGCATTCGGACGGTTGCCTGAAGAGGATTCTCCGCTTGAGAATACGGGCTGTTACTCCTATCGCAAGAACGGTGAGCAGCATGCCTGGAATCCCGAAACCATTTCGCGGTTGCAGATTGCGACCCGGACGGGCGATTACGAACGGTTCAAGGAGTTCACACGGACGGTCAACGAAAAGCCGCATCCGATCTTTCTGCGCGATCTGATGGAGATCGCGAGCGACCGCCGGCCGATCCCGCTCGATGAAGTTGAGCCGGTAGAGACCATTACGTGTCGGTTCGTTACGGGAGCCATGTCGTTCGGTGCGATCAGCAAGGAGGCTCACGAAGCACTTGCCATAGCCATGAACCGTATCGGCGGCCGCAGCAATACGGGTGAAGGAGGCGAAGACCCGGAGCGTTATCGCACGGGGGCCGACGGACAGTCGACGCGCAGTGCGATCAAACAGGTTGCATCGGCCCGTTTCGGCGTGAATACGGAGTATCTGGTCAATGCCGACGAGATACAGATCAAGATTGCTCAGGGCGCCAAGCCCGGCGAGGGAGGCCAGCTGCCCGGATACAAGGTCGATGAGATGATTGCACGTACGCGTCACTCGATTCCGGGAATTTCGCTCATCTCGCCGCCGCCACATCACGATATCTACTCGATCGAGGACCTGGCACAGTTGATCTTCGACCTCAAGAATGTCAACCCCTCGGCGCGGATCAGTGTAAAACTGGTGTCGGAGAGCGGTGTCGGCACGATTGCGGCCGGCGTGGCCAAGGCCAAGGCCGACATGATACTCATCAGCGGCTGCGACGGCGGTACCGGTGCGAGTCCGGCAAGTTCGATCCGCCATGCCGGTTTGCCGCCCGAAGTTGGCCTTTCGGAGATACAGCAGACACTCGTGCTGAACAACCTGCGCGGAAAGGTGCGGCTGCAGGTCGACGGACAGCTCAAGACCGGCCGCGATGTGGTTGTCGGAGCGTTGTTGGGAGCCGAGGAGTATGGATTTGCAACGGCTGCGCTGGTTGTCCTGGGATGCGTGCTGATGCGCAAATGCCACATGAATACCTGTCCGGTGGGTGTGGCTACGCAGAACGAAGAGTTGCGGCGCCGGTTCCGGGGGCGGTCGGAGTATCTGGTAAACTACTTCACGTTCCTGGCCCGCGAGGTTCGCGAACTGCTGGCCTCGATGGGTTACCGCAGTATCGACGAGATTGTCGGCCGGACCGACCTGTTGCGGATGCGACCTCAACCGGCCGGAAGCAAGGCCTCCAAAATTTCACTCGAGAGGATACTCTACCGTCCGTCGGGATGCGAAGGACACAGCATACGCTGCACGGAGGTCCAGGATCACAAGTTGACTGAAGTGAAGGATGTCACGCTGATCAAGGATACCGAAGCGGCGGTCAACGAGCACCGGAGAGTAGATCTTCAGATGCCGATCTACAATACCGACCGCAGTGTTGGGGCGATGCTGAGCGGACATATCACGTCGCTGTACGGTGATGCGGGACTGCCCGATGACAGCATCAATATCACATTCAACGGTTCGGCCGGTCAGAGTTTCGGAGCATTCCTGTGCCGGGGCGTAACGTTCCGGCTCGAAGGCGATGCCAATGACTATCTCGGAAAGGGATTGTCCGGCGGCCGGATCATCGTGGTGCCGCCGCGCGGGAGTTCGTTTGCGGCCGAGGAGAACATCATTGCCGGAAATACGCTTATCTACGGCGCTACGGCGGGTGAGGTATATATCAACGGCGAGGTCGGCGAGCGGTTCTGTGTCCGCAACAGCGGTGCGGTAGCGGTTGTCGAGGGCGTTGGCGACCACGGCTGCGAATACATGACCGGCGGCCGTGTGGTTGTACTGGGAACTACGGGGCGTAATTTTGCGGCCGGAATGAGCGGCGGCATAGCCTACGTCTGGAACCGCAACGGTGATTTCGACTTCTTCTGCAACATGGATATGGTAGAGTTGTCGCTGCTCGAGGAGGCGGGCGACCGGCGCGAGGTGCGGACGTTGATCGAGGCGCATTATAACCATACCTCGTCACCGCTGGCGGCCCGGATGCTCGAACATTGGGACGACTATGCCGAGCAGTTCATCAAGGTGATGCCGATCGAATACAAGAAGGTATTGCAGGAGGAGCGTCTGGCGGCCCTCAACCGTAAGATAACAGAAGTTGAACGCGATTATTAGATTCGAGATATGGGAAACCCCAAAGCATTTTTGACGATCCGTCGCAAGGAGGCGGGTTACCGGCCGATCCACGACCGCATATACGATTTTACGGAGGTCGAGCAGACCCTGAATATCGAGGACCGCAAGTTGCAGGCTTCGCGATGTATGGATTGCGGCGTACCGTTTTGCCACTGGGCCTGCCCGCTCGGCAACCGGCAGCCCGAATGGCAGGATCTGGCCAGTCGCGGCAAGTGGAAAGAGGCTTATGAGAATCTGAGTCAGACGAATGATTTCCCGGAATTTACGGGCCGTATCTGTCCGGCGCTGTGCGAAAAGGCGTGTGTGCTTGCGTTGTCGGGTGAAGCGGTTACGATTCGTGAGGACGAGGCCGCCATAGTCGAACGGGCCTTCGAGGAGGGGCACATTGTTGCAAGACCGCCCTTGCGGCGCAGCGGCAAGCGTGTGGCGATCATCGGCAGCGGACCTGCGGGCCTGGCCTGCGCAAACCGCCTGAACAAGGCCGGACACAGTGTTACGGTCTTCGAAAAGGATGAAGCCATTGGCGGACTGTTGCGTTTCGGTATTCCGGATTTCAAACTCAACAAACAGGTCGTCGACCGGCGGTTGCGGCTCATGCGTGACGAAGGGGTTGAATTCCGGCCTTCGACACTCGTGGGGTGCGATATTTCCGGTCGCGAACTGATGGAGCGCTTCGATGCCGTATGTTTGGCAATCGGGGCCGGCGTGCCGCGTGATCTGTCTATTGAGGGAAGAGATCTGCATGGCATTTACTTCGCACTTCAACTGTTGCAGCAGCAGAACCGGATCAATGCCGGAGAACAGGTTGCGCCCGAAGAGCGGATCTCGGCCAAGGGCAAACGTGTGCTGGTGATCGGCGGCGGCGATACGGGCAGCGACTGAGTGGGGACGGTGATCCGTCAGGGAGCCGTCGAGGTGACGCAGATCGAGATTATGCCCAAGCCTCCGGTGGACTACAATCCCGATACCCCGTGGCCGGCATATCCAAAGATTCTGAAAACCACTTCGTCGCATCAGGAAGGGTGCCGACGTCGCTGGTCGCTCTCATCGCGGCGCTTTATCGGTAAGGATGGTCATGTGACGGGCGTTGAGGTCGAACGTGTGGAGTGGATCAAGGATGAAGCTTCGGGACGTCTCGTGCCGAAATCGACCGGCGAAATCGAAACCATCGATGCCGATATGGTCCTGCTGGCAATGGGATTCGTACATCCTGTGCTGGAGGGCGTTGTCGAGGAGCTCGCCCCGAGTCTCGACGGCCGAAAGAATGTCGGGGTGGATGATTCGCAGGCGACCTCCGTTGCAGGGCTTTTTGCCGCCGGAGATGTCTCGACCGGAGCTTCGCTCGTGGTGCGTGCCATAGCGTCTGGCCGCCGGGCCGCCGAAAACATAGACCGCTATCTGCACCGGATCGGTTGATTGCATGAGGCATCGGCTACCTTGATCAGATTGCTTTGCTGCCGACCGGAAGGAAGGCTGGCAGTTCATTGCAGACAGTGGGTGCCAGAAAAATGCACCGGTCGCCATGTAAAACAGGAACGGAGAAGTTTTGCAACTTCTCCGTTCCTGTTTGTATGCGTTGCCTGACGGCCTATTTGGCATCGATATGGACACCAGCCACGGCCCGGCCCGAGGGTTCGTTCATGTTCTGGAACGATGCGTCCCAGGCCAGCGCCTCGGCCGTCGAACATGCCACCGACGGTACCGACGGTACGCACTGTGCGGCGGTCTGCGACGGGAAGTGCTCCTCGAATATCGTACGATAGTAGTACTCCTCCTTGTTGCGGGGCGGGTTGATCGGGAAACGCTCGGCGGCATGCTCCATCTCGCGATCCGAAACAGCCTCCGAAGTGATCTTCTTGAGTGTGTCGATCCAGCTGTATCCTACACCGTCGGAGAACTGTTCCTTCTGGCGCCATGCGACGCTTTCGGGCAGCATGTCCTCGAATGCCTTGCGCAGGATCCACTTCTCGATACGTCCGTCGCGGGCCATCTTGTCGGCCGGATTCAGACGCATCGCCACATCCATGAACTCCTTGTCGAGAAACGGGACACGGCCTTCGACACCCCATGCACTCAGCGCCTTGTTTGCCCGCAGGCAGTCGTAGAGGTGCAGTTTCGAGAGCTTGCGCACCGTCTCCTCGTGGAATTCGCGGGCATTCGGGGCCTTGTGGAAGTAGAGGTAGCCGCCGAAAATCTCATCGGCACCCTCACCCGACAGAACCATCTTGATACCCATCGACTTGATGACGCGAGCCAGCAGATACATCGGCGTTGAGGCCCGGACGGTCGTCACGTCGTAGGTTTCGATATAGTATATCACGTCTCGCAGGGCGTCGATACCCTCCTGGACGGTATAGTTTATCTCGTGATGCACCGTACCGATATGTTCGGCCACCTTTCGGGCCGCCGCAAGGTCGGGCGCCCCCTTCAGACCTACGGCAAACGAGTGCAGCTGGGGCCACCATGCCGTGTCACGGTCACCGCTTTCGATACGTCTTGAAGCATATTTCTTTGCCACGGCCGAGATGATCGACGAGTCGAGCCCTCCCGACAGCAGCACCCCGTACGGGACATCCGACATCAACTGGCGTTTTACGGCTGCTTCGAGCGCCTCGCGCAGAGCTCCGATATCCGACTTGTTGTCTTTTACGTTGTCGTAGCTCTCCCAGTCGCGTCGGTACCAGCGGGTCATCCGGCCCTCCTTGCTCGACCAGTAGTGTCCGGGCAGGAACGGCTGGATCGTTGTGCAGACCCCTTCGAGCGCCTTCAGTTCGGAGGCGAAATAGAACTGCTCCTCGCGGTCCCAGCCTATGTAGAGCGGAATAACGCCTATGTGGTCGCGGGCGATGAGATAGACGTCGTTTTCGATATCGTAGAGCGCGAATGCAAAGATGCCGTTCAGATGTTCGAGCAGGTTGACGCCGTATTTGCGGTAGAGTGGCAGAATCACCTCGCAGTCCGAACCGGTCATGAATTCATACTCTCCGGCCAGGCTTTCGCGGATCTGGCGGTGGTTGTAAATTTCGCCGTTGACGGCCAGAACCAGTTTTCCGTCGCGGCTGAACAGGGGTTGTCCGCCCGACTGGGGATCGACAATCGAAAGGCGCTCATGCGCCAGGACGGCTTTTTCGCCGCAATAGATGCCCGACCAGTCGGGACCGCGATGCCGTATCAATTTGGACATTCCGAGCACCCGCTGACGCAGTTCGGCACCCGGATGGCGCAGATCGAATACTCCTACAATTCCACACATAGGATTTCAGATATTAACACGTATTGACACTAAAAAATAACCTTTTGTACGCCTGATTCGGATCGGGCTTCAGTCCGGCAGCTGTGACATGGCCGGACAACCGGGCGGATCATGCGGGGCGCACGGCCGCAGTATCAGAAGTTTTCGTCGGGATTTCCGCTCTTCTCCTTGCGGATCTCCGGTATGGTCTCGTCGACATCGAAATCGAAGCCCATACGTTTTCCTGTCGGGAACTTCGAAATCTCCATCTTGGTATTGAACTGTTCGACGGTAGCTGTTTTCACGCTGCTGTACGGCGGTACGAACAGGTCGAAATCGAGGGCATATTCGATGGCCGACTCCAGAATGTCGATTATCGCCTCGCGATCGATCCTGGCCGCTCCGAAATGGCGGAAATCGTAACGTTCCTGATTCTTGCCCTCGACAAAGAATGACTTGTCGGTATTGATGAATAACCGTCCGATCAGATAACCTTCGTCACCGTTGCGGTTGTAGCGGAACGAATCGGAGAGGAAGTTGTAAATCTTAATCATTCCGCAATAGCTGCGGCTGTGGTCGTCCCGTACGTAAGGTACGCTGCTCACGGGATGAGATGCGTCGAAATCGAATACGTTCGTATGCATCATGAATATCAGCATTTCGCCGGCGATCTGAATCTGAGCTTCATATTTGCCGCGGTCGCGGTATTCGATGCGTACCCGCTTGTCGAGTTTGCCTTCGAGTTCGTCGTCGAATTCCGACGCCATTTCGAGCAGACACTCCTTGAGCTGTCCGAATGCGGCAAACGTATTGTCGAAAACCTGTTGTTTAAGATTCGATTTTCTAATCAGGGTCTCCAGAATCTCGGCTCTGTGACCCAATGTATCACCATCCATAGTATATTGTTAGTTTAACCTGTTCATAACCTGACTCCATTGCAATCCTCATATCCGCCGTGGAGACTATTTGAGCCTCAGACGCATGCCTTCGGAGAGCGAAGCATCTTTCGCGCAGCGGTTGAGGGCGGCCAGACGTGCCAGCCTGATTCCGTAACGCTGCGCCACGTCACGCAGGGTTTCACCCTTCTCGACCGTATGGTGGAGGGTAATACCCATGTATCGGCTCGGCTTGCGTTGAAGAAATACCCGGTCTCCGGCTTTGAGTGATGCTCCGTCGGGGGCGTCGTTGTATTTGTGCAGTTTTTTTGCGGTGCGCCCGAAGATCGCGGCGATACTTTCATAAGTGTCGCCGTCGTGTGCCAGAACATATTCCACGCCATTTACCGTGCGGGCCGAATAACCCATATACGGATTGACGGTCACGATATAGTTGTCGATGTCGACCTTGCCGGCATATTCCGAGAACTCCCTGGGACCGTTATCGGTTTCGAGGTTCGGCGTCTCGATGACATCCGTCACGGCCAGATCCGCCGCATTGACCGCATCCCCGTCCGTATCGAACCGGTAGAGATGGTTCGACTCGATGATCCGGATCAGTTTGTCGGCATACTGCGGGTCGGTGGCATATCCGGCAGCCTTCAGACCGCGGGCCCAATGTACATAATCGGTTTCGGAGTAGCGGAACAGCGAATCGTATCTGGGTTGCGAATCGAGATATTCGGCATGGTCGGTATACGAATCTTCGGCCGAGTAGTATTTTCGGAAGCACTCGCCGCGGGCATCGTCGTCATGGCTTATGGTCATTCCGCGCCAGTTGCTCTTGCACTTGATTCCGAAGTGGTTGTTGGCTTCGACGGCCAGGCGGCCGTTTCCGCTGTCGGACTCCAGAATGCCCTGTGCGAGGGTGATGCTGGCCGGGATTCCGTATTTTTCCTGATGTTCGATGGCGATGTGTTTGTAGCGGTCGACATATTCGGCCGTGGTCATACGCACCTCTTTCTGTGCATACAGGTTTACGGTTGCCGTAAGGGCCGCCAGCAGAGCGGCATTGCGGAGTATCGTCTTAATCATTCTGCAAACCTAACTTGTATGCCGCAAAGTTAATAAAGTTTGCATATTTATTGCACTGCTCGGGGCAAAGCCGAATAATTTTTTCTTTTTGTCTTGCTATTGTGCAACACTTCGGTATATTTTTGTATCTTTACAGATAAAGAAGTTTACAAAACAATACCAAAATCTTTCGATATATAACCATGTTGACAGAACGAGCCAATCAGATTTTCAGAGAGTCCATAGAGGATTACCACAAGACGGATAATGTCGATGCCGATATCCGCAACCCGTACAAGGAGGGGACCTTCGAGCATTTGCTCTACATGAAGAACTGGATCGATACGGTCCAGTGGCATCTTGAGGACATCATCCGCGATCCGAATATAGATCCGGTGGAGGCCTTGCAGCTCAAGCGCCGGATCGACCGTTCGAATCAGGTCCGCACGGATCTGGTCGAATACATCGACTCGTATCTGCTCGACAAGTACAAGGATATCAAACCGCAGCCAGATGCCCGGATCAATACCGAGACTCCGGCGTGGGCCATCGACCGCCTGTCGATCCTTGCGCTGAAGATCTACCACATGGAGCGCGAAGTCGAGCGCCGGAATGTGAGCGAGGAGCACCATGCAAGCTGCAAGGCGAAGCTCGACGTGCTCAAACAACAGCAGATCGACCTGTCGACGGCCATCGAGGAGCTGATCGACGACATCGAGGCCGGCCGGAAGTACATGAAGGTTTACAAACAGATGAAGATGTACAACGATCCTGCGCTCAATCCGGTTCTGTATGCAAAGTGACGGTCATATACTGATCATACGTTTTTCGGCGATGGGCGACGTCGCGATGCTGGTCCACACCGTACGGGCCTTGCGCGACAGCTATCCCCGGCTTGCCATAACCATTGCCACGCGGAAGCATTTCACGGCGTTCTTCGACGGGATCGACGGGGTTGATTTTCTCACGGTCGATTCGGGTATCCGCTACAAGGGCATATGCGGCATGTGGCGTATGGCGGCCGATGCCCGCAAACGAGGGGTCGATACCGTTGCCGACATACATGATGTACTGCGTAGCAAGTTGCTGAGATTGATCCTCAAGATGCGGTATGGTATTCCGTACAGCGTGATCGACAAGGAGAAGCGGCTGAAACGACATGCCACGCGCCGTCGTAACAAGGATCTCTCGCCTTTGAAACATAACGTGATGAGGTATTGCGATACGTTGGCCAATATCGGATATCCGGTTGTCATGCCCGAGGTGCGGCGAATCGAAAGGCCGATTCCCAAGGTTTTCGAAGGCGAGAAGAGAGGGTTGTGGGCCGGATTCTCACCATTCTCGAAACAGGTCGGAAAGAGTTATCCGATCGAATCGAGCGCCCGTCTTACCGACATGCTTTCCGAACGTTTCGAACGGGTATTCATATTTACGGGCGGCGGCCACGAACACCGGTTCGCCCTCGACATGGAGCGTACGCACAGGAATGTCACGGCGGTCTACAAACGCATTACGCTCAATGAGGAGATCGATCTCATGTCGCATCTGGACGTGATCGTGACGATGGATTCGTCAGCCATGCACATGGCCTCTCTGGTCGGCACCCCGACCGTATCGGTCTGGGGGCAGACCCATCCCGCTACCGGATTCTACGGCTGGGGAACCAAACCCTCGTCGTGCGTACAGCTCGACATGCCGTGCCGTCCGTGTTCGACATACGGCAACCGCCGTTGCCCGAGTGGAGACTACAAATGCATGAAAGATATTCCGCCGTCGATGATTCTCGACCGTGTAATGGCGCTTACAAAACAGTAGCATCACGGTCGTTTCAAGTCTCCTGACGGCCGTTTCACCCAGATAAAGAGACGTTTCGCCTTGACAGTCGGATCCAGCGGGTCCGGCTGTCGCTATTTTTGTGGCGACAACAAACAAATCCCGTTATTATGAAACTGAATATAATGGCATTGCTGCTCTGCATGTGGGTGACGTGCGGATCGGCCGCCGATGCAGCGGCGCAGCAAACCGATACGGGCTGGACCCTGCGCGAGTGTATCGAATATGCCCGCCAGAACAACCTGAATGTCGAAACACAGCGCGTCGGAGCCGCAATATCCCAGGTCGAACTGTCGTCGGCCAAGGCACAGTGTTATCCGACACTCTCGTTTTCGACCTCGCACAACGTCTCGCACCAGAATCAGCAGCCGTTGATAAACGATTACGGCGAACGTTCGACCGGCGGATTCAACTATTCTGGCAACTATTCGCTCACCTCGGGGCTGACGCTCTACAACGGAGGCCGCTTACGCAATACGGTACGGCAGCAGGAGCTCGATGCGCAGTCGGCCGAACTGGATGTCGAGCAGGCCCAGAACGATATTGAAATTGAGGTGGCACAGGCCTTCATGCAGATTCTCTATGCGCGTGAGACGCTCGACAACTCGCGGGCGGCACTGGCGACGAGTCTCAAACAGGTTGAACGCGCCCGCGAGATGCTGGCGGCAGGAGCCATTGCCCGCAGCGACCTGATGCAGCTCGAGGCGCAGTACAGCAACGATGCCTATACGGTGGTGATGGACAGTACGGCCGTAACATCGGCCCTGTTGACGTTGAGCCAGCTGCTGGAGCTTGCTCCCGGGACTGAGTTCGATATCGTGGAGCCGACGATCGACGATGCAAGTGTGCTGGCCCCGCTGGAGTCTGCGGCAGATATTTATGCGTCGGCGCTCGAAACGATGCCTCAAATGCAAAGCAATGAGTTGGCTGTCGAGTCGTCGCTGGCGGCCGAGAAGATCGCCCGGGCCTCGTTCTACCCGACGCTCTCGCTCAATGTCGGGCTTTCGACCGGCGCCCAGTCAAATACGGGCATAAGCTACCTGAACCAGATGAGTAACAAGTTCTACCAGAATGCCGGCATATCGCTCAACATACCGATCTTCAACGGCCGCCAGGCCCGCAACAACGTAAGCCAGGCGCGGTTGAACACCTCGACCGTACGGTTGCAGGCGCAGTCGGCACGCAACGAACTGTGGAATACGGTTTCGAGCCTGCACAACGATGCCACGGCAGCTCAGGCCGGATATCTCTCGGCCGAACGGCAGCTGGAGTCGGCCCGGGCCAGTTACGAGCTTGTCGAGGCACAGTTCAACGAGGGGCTCAAGAATACGGTCGAACTGCTCACCGAACGCAACAATTACGACGAGGCGGTAAACAACCTTACGCGGGCCAAGTACACGTCGCTGCTGGCTGCGAGCCTTCTTCGGTTCTATGCGGGCAGCCCGATCGAGATCTGAAAACAAACGAATCAAACACCATAAGATGAAAAAGAGAGCAATCATTCTGTCGGCGGCGGTTGTAGTCGTCGCGGCAGTCATTCTTCTGATAGTGCGCCGCAACGGGCCGGAACAGACCGTGTCGTACGCCACCGTAACCATTGCGCCGGCATCGATTTCGAACAGCGTCACCGCCACCGGTACGGTCGAACCCATAACGCAGGTTGAGATCGGTACGCAGGTGTCGGGCATGATATCGAAAATCTATGTCGACTACAACTCTGTCGTGAAGGCCGGGCAGCTGCTGGCCGAAATGGACATGACCACCCTGCTGGCCGAATACCAGGCATCGGAGGCTTCGCTGGCCTCGAGCCGCACCGAGTACGAATACCAGACGAAAAACTATGAACGTCAGAAAAACCTCTTCGAAAAGGGGTTGATCAGTTCGAGCGATTTCGAGACGGCCGAGTATGAGTATTACAAGTCGAAGAGCGCGTACGAACAGTCGCAGGCCAACAGCGTCAAGGCCAAGACCAATATCGGCTATGCGCGGATCACGTCGCCGATCGACGGGGTTGTCCTTTCGCGCGATGTCGACGAGGGGCAGACCGTGGCGGCCGGATATTCGACCCCGACGCTCTTCACCGTGGCCAACGACCTGACCAAGATGCAGGTCATAGCCGATGTCGATGAGGCCGACATAGGCGAGGTCGAGGAGGGACAGACGGTAAGTTTCACGGTCGATGCCTTTCCGGACGACACCTTTACCGGTACGGTTCGGCAGGTGCGCCTACAGTCGACCACGACTTCGAATGTGGTAACGTACGAGGTGGTGATCGACGCCCCGAATCCCGACCTGAAACTTATGCCGGGGCTGACGGCGAACGTCTCGATTGCGACGCTCGACAAGTCGGGAATCTTCATCGTGCCGCTCAAGGCATTGCGGTTCGAACCGGAGGGATACCGTGCGGCGGACGGGTTGCCCGAAAAGCATGTCTGGGTTGAACGTAACGGTTCGCTCGAACCGGTTGAGGTGGTTACCGGCGTCTCGGACGGCATTTATACCGAGATCGTTTCGGGGCTTTCGGCCGGCGACAAGGTGGTGACGGGAATGGCTTCCGTATCGTCCAAAGCTTCCGGTGCGCCGGCAACGGAAGCAGGCGAAGAGAGCCCGTTCATGCCCAAACGCCCCAACGACCGCAACAAGAAGGATTCGACAAAAAACAAGTAACGCCATGAACGACATAATCCGTATCGAAAACATGAAACGCGATTTCAAGGTCGGCGACCAGACGGTCCATGCACTGCGCGGCATCTCGTTCACGATTCATGAGGGCGAGTTCGTCACCATCATGGGGACGAGCGGTTCGGGCAAGTCGACACTGTTGAATATCCTCGGCTGCCTGGATACCCCCACGTCGGGTGAGTATATTCTCGACGGCGTGCCGGTTCGCAAGATGTCTTCCGACGAGCGGGCAACGCTGCGCAACCGCAAGATTGGGTTCGTGTTCCAGTCCTACAACCTGCTGCCGAAGACTACGGCCGTCGAGAATGTCGAACTGCCGCTGCTTTACAACCGGTCGGTCAGCAAACTCGAGCGTCGTCGCCGGGCCGTTACGGCCCTCGAGGCGGTCGGGCTTCAGTCGAGGCTCAACCATCGTTCGAACCAGATGTCGGGCGGTCAGCAGCAGCGTGTGGCCATAGCCCGCGCACTGGTCAACGATCCGGTGATACTGCTGGCCGACGAGGCTACCGGAAATCTCGATACACGCACTTCGTTCGAGATCCTGACCCTGTTTCAGCAGCTGCACGACCAGGGGCGCACGATAATCTTCGTGACGCACAACCCCGACATAGCACGGTTCAGCAGCCGCAACATCACCTTGCGCGACGGCCGTATCATCGAAGATACAATAAATGACGCTCCGGCATCGGCGGCCGAGGTGCTTGCCACGCTGCCGCAGGAGGAACTATCATGAATCGACAAAACAATAAATCATGAATTACAGAAATCTGTTCCGGATAGCATTCCGGGCCATAGCCAACAACAAGATGCGGGCCTTCCTGACCATGTTGGGGGTAATCATCGGCGTGGCGGCGGTCATAGCGATGCTTGCCATCGGACAGGGGTCGAAACGCAGTATCCGTGCCTCGATCGAGGAGATGGGCTCGAACATGATCATGATACACCCGGGCGGCGAACGTATGGGCGGGGTGCGGCTGTCGTCATCGGACATGCAGTCGCTCAAGCTCGAGGACTATCAGGCCATAGTGAATCAGAATACATACCTCGACAAGATCACCCCGACGGTCAACAGCAGCGGACAGCTGATCTACGGCGGCAACAATACTCCGTCGACCGTTTACGGCGTCAACGAGCAGTATCTCGACATACGCCGTTACGCAATCGGGTCGGGCGAGATGTTCACCGAGAGCGACATAAAGCGTGCTGCGAAGGTGTGTGTCGTCGGGCAGACGGTCGTCGACAACCTCTTCACCAAGGGTGAGGACCCGCTCGGCAAGACCATTCGCTTCAATTCGATCCCGTTCCGTATCATCGGGGTTCTGGAGCCGAAGGGCTACAACTCTATGGGTCAGGACCAGGACGACCTGATACTGGCCCCCTATACGACGGTTCAGAAGCGAATTCTGGCCATAACCTACATACAGGGCATTACGGCGTCGGCCATCGACGAGTCGCAGACGCAGCAGGCCATCGACGAGATCAGCGACATTCTGCGCACCAACCACAAGTTGCGGGCAACGGATGAGGATGACTTTACGGTACGCTCCACGCAGGAGATGAGCGAGATGATGACCTCGACGATGGACATGATGACAATTCTTCTGGCCTGCATTGCAAGCATATCGCTGGTGGTGGGCGGTATCGGCATCATGAACATCATGTACGTTTCGGTCACCGAACGCACCCGCGAGATCGGACTCCGCATGTCGATCGGCGTCAAGGGACGTCACATACTGTGGCAGTTTCTGATCGAGGCGGTTATCATAAGCGTTACGGGCGGTATCATCGGGGTGCTGTTCGGGATCGGGGCCTCGACGGCGATCAACCTGATCCTCAAATGGCCGATATATGTACAGCCGGCCTCCGTACTGTTGTCGTTCGCCGTATGTACGCTGACGGGCATATTCTTCGGATGGTATCCGGCCAGGAAGGCTTCGCGGCTCAATCCGATCGATGCTCTGCGTTTCGAGTAAGGGGCGCGGCCGTCGGCCGGTGAAGATGACAAATACCTGAATAGAGTTATAGAAGCTTTGGTTTTTAATTATTTGTTGCGATTGCGGCAGTTCGTGCTGCACCCTATCTTTGCAGTGTGAATTAATAGTTTAAGAAAACTTTTGTAGGCCGATTTTCCAATTGCAGGATGCCCCCTTGTGAAAGGGGGCATCGGTTTTTGGAAATTATCCATCGCGGCCTGCCCTCCGTATAACTTCCGTGCGGCACCGCAATTGCAACCGATACGCTGCAGCAGCCCGACCGCGAGTTGCCGGGGTGCTGCCGACCGGGCATGACAATGTAACGGCCTCGCTCGTCCGTCTGCCGCGTCCGTCTGCCCGCCGCTGCTCTCCTGTCTGCAACCGTTATTACGTACGCCACATCTGTTCCGTCCGCCGCTCTCACGTCCGTCCGCTGCTCGACTGTCTGCCGCCGCTATCCCGTGCGTCATTACCGTAATTGCCTCCCTCAGATTCCGGTCCCGCCATTCCGGATTCAGTTGCTTCCGGCTGCCGCTTTTTTCGGAGCGCAACGGGCAAAATTCGAAATATTTGAGTATTTTTGTATGAGAGAGCAGAGCAGTTCAACCGCTTAAACGTTTGTCGTATGGTACTCAAGGTGTTGATCATAATATCGATCGTATTGCAGACGGTGGCAACCATCGCCGCCATACGTCTGACTCGTCTGACTCGCTACAACTCGGTCTGGATACTGTTCATCATCGCGCTGACGGCAATGTCGCTCGCACGGTACGGCCAGTACGTCCAGATCTTCGTCAGCGAAAAACAGTTGCGCGTTCCGGCCGATTTCTTTATCTGGATGGGAGTGATAGCGTCAGTCTGTATATCGGTCGGAGTGCTCTACGTCCGCAAACTGTTCAACTACATCAACCGCCTTACACATCAGCGCAAACTGACCAACAAACGCATCCTGACTGCCGTGCTGCGTACCGAAGAGAAGACCCGCGCCGAGTTCTCCCGCGAACTGCATGACGGTCTGGGACCGCTGCTTTCGTCGGTCAAGATGTCGATGTCGGTGCTGGCAAAGGGCGAGCATACCCCCGAGGAGCGTGAAATACTCTCGTCGACGACGGCCGTGGTGGATGAGGCGATACGTTCGCTGCGGGAGATCTCGAACAACCTTTCGCCTCAGGTGCTCAACGATTTCGGACTGAAGCGCGGCATCAGCAACTTCATCGGCAAAAGTACGGTGCTCAAGAAGTTCGATGTCGATTTCAGCACAAACCTGCATGCCGAACGGTTCGATTCGAATGTCGAAGTCATCATCTATCGCGTGGTGTGCGAGTTGATCAACAATTCGCTCAAGCACGCCGGTTGCAAACATATAAAATTCTCGCTCGATTACGGCGACAACTGCCTGACGCTTCGCTATTCCGACGACGGCCGCGGGTTCAATCCCGATGCGGTGATGGATTGCGGAATGGGTCTCTCGAACATCTCTTCGCGCGTGCATTCGCTGGGAGGGGAGGTTTCGATCACGAGCCGCCCGGGCGAAGGGATGCAGGCCGTGGTTACGGTCAACGTTACGGGCGAAACAATTACCAGGAATACGGATGAACGGGCAGGAGAGTAAATACAGGATATTTCTGGTCGACGACCATACGTTGTTCCGAAACGGACTGCGCGGACTGCTCGACGGCCGCGACGGCTGCAAGGTCGTTGGCGAGGCGTCGTCGGGCGAGGAGTTCCTCGAAAAGCTGCCGTCGAGCGATGCCGACGTGGTGTTCATGGATATCGCGATGCCGGGCATGAACGGCGATGAGGCTACGGCCCGCGCCCTGGAGATACGGCCCGATCTGAAGATAATCACGCTGTCGATGTACGGCGACGAGGATTACTATTTCCGGATGGTTTCGGTCGGGGCCAAAGGGTTTCTGCTGAAGAGTTCGGACATCGACGAGGTGATGACGGCCATTGCGACCGTTGCATCGGGTGGAAGTTACTTCTCGCAGGAGTTGCTGTGTACGCTTGTGAGCAGCCTGCGCACGACGCAGCAGCCCGAAGCGGAGGAGCCGGACGACGATGCGCTGTCGAGCCGCGAACTCGAGGTGCTGCTCGAGATATGCAAGGGGCTCTCCAACCAGCAGATCGCCGACAAGTTGTTCATCTCGAAACGCACGGTCGACAAGCACCGCGCCAACATCCTGGCCAAGACCGGTTGTCCGAATACGGCCAATCTGGTGGTTTATGCCATCAAACACAATCTTGTGTCTATCTGACACCTTCGGCTTCGTTTGTCTGCGGCCGCTGTACGCTTCCCGAAGCTCTCTGCCCGGGGCGGAACAGAAAATCGGGGCCTGAAAGCGTGGAGGCAGTTGTTTTTATTTACAATGTGCCTCGATTGACAAAACGCCCGTATTACAATACACTCGTGGCGGCGTACTTGTCGACATCGGCAAGCGTAATCTTGTCCCCGCTCAGGATGATCAGCCTCTCGATGACGTTTCTCAGTTCACGGATATTGCCGCTCCAGGGCATCTCGGTGAGCCGTTTTATCGCATCTGCTGCGATCGGTTTCGGCGGTATGCCGTATTCGGCGCAGATCTTCCGGATGAAATAGTCGGACAGCAGCGGAATGTCGTCGCGGCGTTCCGAGAGCGGCGGTACGGCTATCACTATTACACTCAAGCGGTGGTAAAGGTCCTCGCGGAAATTGCCTTTCCGAATCTCCTCTCGCAGATTCTTGTTGGTGGCGGCGACGACCCGCACATTGACCTCGACATCGCGGTCGCTGCCTACACGGCTGATGCGGTTCTCCTGCAACGCCCGCAGCACCTTCGCCTGCGCCGAGAGGCTCATGTCGCCGATCTCGTCCATGAATAGCGTACCGCCGTTGGCCTGTTCGAACTTGCCCTTGCGCTGCCGTACGGCCGATGTGAAGGCCCCCTTCTCGTGACCGAACAGCTCGCTCTCGATCAGTTCGGATGGAATGGCCGCACAGTTCACCTCGACGAATGGCGCCGAAGCC
>URTU01000014.1 GCA_900550925.1 uncultured Alistipes sp.
TGCCGTTGAATACGCCGCCGTAGTCTTTACCGGTCAGGGTAACGGCCTGGCGCGACACTTTGAGGTTGTAGCCCTCGGCCGGAGTGTCGAGCGACGGGTCGAGCAGAAGCAGTATCTGACCGCTTTTTGCCTTGATGGGTTGCTCGTCCCGGAGTTCGGTGGTAAGGGTTGCGCCGACGGCCGGATCGAGATACTCCTTGAGATAGCCGGCCAACGGGGCCAGCTGTTCGTTGTTGTAGATGATCTCGGACGAGCCGGAGAGTCGGAATTTGCCGCTTGCTGGGGCTTCGCTTACGGGCTTGGGCACGATCGTCGAGCCGAAAGCCGAACTTAAGGATGTCAACACGCAGATTGTAAGAAGTTTAAGTTTCATCGTTAAGAAATGTTGTGGTTAATAGATACTGCAAAGGTATTATTTTCGGCGGAAAAATCTAATTTTGCAGCGTAAAACAGCGCCATAATATTCATCACGGATGCGACACGACGGGCCGGTATACCTGTCTGTGCGGGTTCCGAAAGAGTTGAAAAGGTGGGGTGCTGGCGATATATTTAACCCGATTTGGATTATGGAAGACAAGAGATTGGCAGCCGTAGGGCGGCTGTTGGATGTGATGGACGAGTTGCGGGCCAAATGTCCGTGGGATCGCGAACAGACTTTCGAGTCGCTGCGCAGCAACACCATTGAGGAGGCATACGAACTGGTTGATGCGATTACGGATGGCGACATGGAGAATGTCAAGGAGGAGATCGGAGACCTGTTGCTGCATGTTGTGTTTTACGCCAAGATGGGCAGCGAGAAGGGGCTGTTCGATCTGGGAGACGTGGCCGATGCGCTGTGCGACAAGTTGATATACCGTCATCCGCATGTCTTCGGCGACATACATGCCGATACGCCCGAGGAGGTGAAGCACAACTGGGAGCAGCTCAAGTTGCGCAAGCAGCGTCGCAAGAAGGGTGTTCTGGGAGGAGTGCCGCGCAGTTTGCCGTCGATGGTCAAGGCCTACCGGATCGGGGAGAAGGCTGCCTCGGCCGGGTTCGACTGGCAGCGCCGCGAGGATGTCTGGGACAAGGTGCGCGAGGAATTGGGCGAGGTCGACCGTGAGATTGCCGCGAAGGATCACGACCGGATGGAGGCCGAATTCGGGGATCTGTTCTTCTCGATGATCAATGCGGCGCGGCTCTATGGGGTTGATCCGGAGCAGGCGCTCGAACGGACCAATCAGAAGTTCATCCGCCGTTTCGGGAGTGTTGAGCGTGCGGCCGAGGCGTCGGGGCGTCGGCTGGATGAGTTGACGCTCGATGAGATGGAGGCGTTGTGGCAGGCGGCAAAGAGGGATGAAAAGCCGCAGGAGGCCGACGAAAAGAGTGAAAAAAAACGATAACGTTTGGCATTTAAATAAATAAATATTATTTTTGCACAGCGAAAGAGAGAGAATTAGGGGACGAGAGTCCCCTAATTTCGTAATTGAAGGCGTCCGAAACGTATGTGATTGCCCTGAACCCGTGGGTGTTACCCACTTGCGGGGGGGGCGAGTGAGAGAGGGGGGCGAGAATGGGGATGGAGAGTGAAGCAGAGGGGAGAGGATGGAAGGAGAGAGGAAGAGAGAAGGAGAGAGAAGCTGTGGGGGGGGTGCAGAGAAGGGATGGAGAGGAGCAGGGATGTTTTTTGTGGTGGGAGAGAATGGTTCGAGGCGGGGTGCAGAGATCAGTAGTTTGAACAACACCATTTGAAAATATGATAGAACGCGAAAAAATATTGGCGGTGGCCGAACGATTGCTCGAAGGCAGCGACATGTTCGTTGTGGAGTGCAACTGCTCGCCGTCAAACGAAATAGAACTTGTTGTCGACAGCGATTCGTCGGTCTCGATCGAGTCGTGCGTCAACCTGAGCAATGCCGTAAACGAGGCATTCGACCGTGACGAGGAGGATTTCTCGCTGACCGTCTCGTCGGCCGGCATCGGATCGCCGCTGAAGGTCTACCGGCAGTATGCAAAATTGGTCGGGCGGCCGGTGGAGGTGCTTCTGGAGAACGGTACGAAGATCCTCGCCACGCTGACCGGGGCCGAACCCGATGCCATCACACTCTCGTATGAGGACAAGGTCGCCGTCGAGGGCAAGAAACGCAAACAGAAGGTTACGGTGGTCAACCGCTATCCGCTCGAAGAGGTGCGCTGGACAAAGGAGTACCTCGACTACAAGTAGGAATATTTAATAAACAATACGATAATACAAAACATGGACAACCTGAATCTAATCAGTAATTTCGCCGAGTTCAAGGAGCTGAAGAACATAGACAAGAGCACCATGATCGGCGTTTTGGAGGATGTTTTCCGCCACGCTTTGCAGAAACAGTATGAGACCGACGAGAATTTCGACGTCATCATCAACCCCGAGAAGGGTGACCTGGAGATCTGGCGCAACCGTACGGTTGTGGCTGACGATGCGCTCGAAAATCCCAATCTTCAGATCACGGTGTCGGAGGCCAAGAAGAGCGACCCGACATACGAAGTGGGCGACGAGTTTGCCGACGAGATCAAACTCAGTTCGTTCGGCCGCCGTACGGTGCTGTCGCTGCGTCAGAACCTGGCTTCCCGCATCCTCGATCTCGAAAAGGCAAACCTCTATGAGAAATATTCGGAGAAGGTCGGCGAGATCGTGACAGGTGAGGTCTATCAGGTCTGGAAAAAGGAGATCCTGGTGCTGGACGACGAGGACAACGAACTGATCCTGCCCAAGTCGGAGCAGATTCCCAACGACTTCTTCCGCAAGGGCGATTCAATCCGTGCGATCGTGGCCCGCGTCGAGATGATCAACAACACCCCGCGTATTATCCTGTCGCGTACGGCGAACGAATTCCTCGAGCGTCTGTTCGAGCAGGAGGTGCCCGAGATCTTCGACGGTCTGATCACCATCAAGAAGATCGTGCGCATCCCGGGCGAAAGGGCAAAGGTCGCCGTCGAGTCGTATGACGACCGTATCGATCCGGTTGGAGCGTGCGTCGGCATGAAGGGTTCGCGCATATATTCTATCGTCAAGGAGCTGCGCAACGAGAACATCGACGTGATCAACTATACCACCAATACCCAGCTGATGATTCAGCGGGCGCTGAATCCGGCCAAGATCTCGAGCATCACAATCGACGAGGAGAACAAGACCGCATCGGTATACCTCAAGCCCGACCAGGTTTCGCTGGCTATCGGCAAGGGCGGTCTGAATATCCGCCTTGCCAAGATGCTGACCGGTTACGACGTGGATGTCTACCGCGAGGTCGAGGAGGAGGATGTCGACCTGAAGGAGTTCGCCGACGAGATCGAACCCTGGATCATCAAGGCCCTGAAGGATATCGGTTGCGATACGGCCAAGAGCGTACTGGCACTGCCGGTGGATGAGCTGGCCCGTCGTGCCGACCTTGAGGAGGAGACCGTAAAGGATGTCATGGCCATACTGCGCGCCGAGTTCGAATAGCCTCGGCCCGTAATGCAGACCATTTTTTTCATTAACTTTGTAAATTATTAAAGAAACAAAATATGTCAAACGAACGAAGGCTTAGGCTCCATCAGGTTGCAAGAGAGTTTAAGGTAGGAATCAATACGATTACGGATTTCCTTGAAAAGAAGGGTGTTTCGATCGAGAGTTCGCCCAGTACGCTGATCGAACCGGATGTTTACGCCATTCTGGACAAGGAGTTCGGAGCGAATCGCGGTACGGATCCGCGCAGCGACGTGCGCGAACGGATCTCGCAGAAACAGACCTCGGTGTCGCTCGATCGCAAGAAGGGTGACGACGGATTCAAGGATGAGGTCGTGATCAAGAGCAAAGGTGTTTTTTCGATCAAGGATGAAGTGCGGACCAGCGGACCTAAGATAATCGGCAAGATCGACTTGTCGGATAATCGCGGCAAAGGCTCTAAACCTGAGGAGCCTGCGACATCGTTCGTGAAGAAGGAGACTGCGGAGCATGTGGAACCGCGTCGGGAGAAGCCGGCGGCCGAACCTGTTCCGGCAGCGGCGGCCGAGGCGGCGGAACCTGCCCGGACCTCTGAAGAAAAGAGTTCGGCAGCGGCAGTTTCGGAGAAGCCCCAGTCGGCACCTGCGGCTGAGCAGGTACAACCGGCACCGGTCGCTCCGGCAGCAGATTTCCACAACAAGACATACGATGAGCGTATGGCGGAGAGTCAGGATGACATTTTCCGGACGCAGAGTACACAGTTGGCCGGGCCGAACGTGATCGGAACGATCGACGTATCTCAGTTCCAGGCCGGCGGCCGCCATCCCAAGCGCAAGCGTATCACCAAGGACAAGGTGGATGTAACCAAGCCGCAGCAGAACATGGCGCCGAAACAGAACGGCGGCCGCAATATGCCTCCGAAGCCGGCGCAGGGAGCACAGCCACAGCAGCCTGTCGGCAAGAAGAACAAGAAGAAACAGAAATCGATGCCCAAACCCATCGTACGTCCCGAAGTGAGCGACGAGGAGGTGGCAAAGCAGGTTAAGGATACGTTGGCACGTCTGACGGCCAAGAATGCCAAGAGCAAGGGTGCCAAATACCGAAAGGAGAAGCGAGAGGCCGTATCGGCCAAGATGAACGAGGAGATCGAACGCGCCGAACACGAACGTTCGGTACTGAAGGTTACCGAGTTCGTTACGGTGAGCGAGCTGGCGACGATGATGAACGTATCGGTCAACGACGTGATTACGGCCTGCATGAACCTCGGTCTGATGGTTTCGATCAACCAGCGCCTCGATGCCGAAGCGTTGGTGGTCGTAGCCGAGGAGTTCGGATTTACGGTCGAATTCGTCTCGGTGGAGATTCAGGAGGCGATCGAAGACGAGACCGATGATGAGGATGAACTGGTTCCGCGTCCGCCGATCGTGGTGGTGATGGGACACGTCGACCACGGTAAGACTTCGCTGCTCGACAATATCCGCAAGACAAACGTCATCGAAGGCGAGGCCGGCGGTATTACCCAGCACATCGGTGCCTACAGCGTCGAACTGAACGGTCAGAAGATTACTTTCCTCGACACTCCGGGCCACGAGGCCTTCACGGCGATGCGAGCCCGCGGTGCGAAGGTTACCGACGTTGCGATCATCATCGTGGCGGCCGACGACAATGTGATGCCGCAGACCGTCGAGGCGATCAACCACGCTGCTGCGGCAGGTGTGCCGATCGTCTTTGCGATAAACAAGATAGACAAGCCCGGGGCAAACCCCGACCATATCAAGGAGCAGCTGGCCAACATGAACTACCTGGTTGAGGACTGGGGCGGCAAGTACCAGTGTCAGGAGATTTCGGCAAAGAAGGGCATCAACCTCGACAAACTTTTGGAGAAGGTGCTTCTCGAGGCCGAGCTGCTCGAACTGAAGGCCAACCCGAATCGTCGTGCCGTGGGTACGGTGATCGAGTCGACACTTGACAAGGGCCGCGGATATGTAGCGACGCTGCTGGTGCAGAACGGTACGTTGCATGTGGGTGACGTGCTGTTGTCGGGAGTTCATTCGGGACGTGTTAAGGCGATGTTCAACGAACGCGGCCAGAAGGTCGAGGCGGCACCGCCGTCGACACCCGTACAGGTGCTCGGTCTGAACGGCGCTCCGCAGGCCGGCGATACCTTCAACGTGATGGAGGATGACCGCTCGGCCCGCGAAATAGCCAATAAACGCGAACAGTTGCAGCGCATGCAGGGTCTGATGACCCAGAAGCACGTTACGCTCGACGAGATCGGCCGCCGCATTGCGATCGGTTCGTTCAAGGAGCTGAACATCATCGTCAAGGGTGACGTTGACGGATCTGTCGAGGCCATGGCCGGATCGCTGATCAAGCTGTCGAAGGATGAGGTGCAGGTCAATGTGATACATTCGGCCGTGGGTCAGATCTCGGAGTCGGATGTGCTGCTGGCGGCCGCGTCGAATGCCATTATCGTCGGTTTCCAGGTCCGCCCGAGCGTCGGTGCCCGCCGTCTGGCCGAGCAGGAGGAGATCGAGATCCGTCTCTATTCGATCATCTACGATGCCATCAACGACATCAAGGATGCTATCGAGGGTATGCTCGAACCGGTCATGAAGGAGGAGATCGTATGCTCGGTCGAGGTGATGGAGACCTTCAAGATCTCGAAGGTCGGTACTATTGCCGGCTGTATCGTCCGCGAGGGCAAGCTCACCCGAAATACCCCGATACGTGTCATCCGCGACGGTATAGTTATCTATACGGGCCGTCTGGGGTCGCTCAAGCGCTACAAGGATGACGTGAAGGAGGTTTCGTCGGGAATGGAGTGTGGTCTGAATATCGAGAGCTTCAACGACGTGCGTATCGGCGATATCGTCGAGGGTTACGAGCAGGTCGAGGAGAAGCGCAACAAATAGGGCCCGTGACGGGACCAGATGCCGATGCAATGGGGGACGGGTGTCCCGCCGTTGCGTGGCGGAACAATAAAACGGCCGGAATAATTCCAGCCGTTTTATTGTTCTTGTTGTATGGTGGAGAGGACGGTGATTCGTGTGCAACGTATGCCGTGCTGAAGGCTCCAGGGCAGATTCCTGTCCTTCGGTTCGGAAGGAGAGCCCGCGGTTCGGAAGGAGAGCCAGCTGTGTAGTTTGAGACTATTGCCGTTCGGCGGCTGGCGTGCCTGTAAGTCCTTCGCAACGCGTTACCGGCGTAATGTCGAGCGAGGCGAACTCTCCGTGCTGGTATTTGTAATAACCCGCCACGGCGATCATCGCGGCATTGTCGGTCGTGAAACGGCGTTCGGGAATGAATGTCCTCCAACTGTGCCGGCGCCCCGTCTCGGCTACCGCCTCGCGAAGTCCCGAATTGGCCGAAACTCCTCCGGCTATGGCAATATCCTTGATATGGTAGAATTTGGCGGCCTTGATCAGTTTGTCGAGCAGGATGTCAATGATGGTTCCCTGGAGCGATGCGCAGATGTCGGCCTTGTTCTTCTCGACGAAATCGGGATCGGCTGCCACCTCGTCGCGCAACGTGTAGAGGAACGAGGTCTTGAGCCCGCTGAACGAATAGTCGAAACCGTCGATATGAGGCTTGGCGAAACGGATTGCCTTCGGGTTTCCCTGGGCGGCGAGCTTGTCGATGACCGGACCGCCTGGGTATGGCAGGCCGATGGCCTTTGCGCACTTGTCGAAAGCCTCGCCGGCAGCATCGTCTATGGTCGTACCGACGATCTGCATCTCGGCCGGCGAGTCGACCTTTACGATCTGGGTGTGTCCGCCGCTGACGAGCAGGCACAGGAACGGGAATTCGGGATGCGGCAGCGTGCGGTCGGGCAGGTCGATGAAGTGCGAAAGTATGTGTCCGCAGAGGTGGTTTACCTCGATGAGCGGTATGTTGTTTGCAATCGCAAGACCTTTGGCGAAAGAGACGCCCACGAGCAGCGATCCGAGCAGGCCCGGCCCGCGCGTAAATGCGATGGCATCGATCTGGTCGATGGTAATGCCGGCCTCCTTGATTGCGGTGTCGACGACCGGAATGATGTTCTGCTGGTGTGCGCGCGAGGCGAGTTCGGGAATTACACCGCCGTATTTCTGGTGTACGGCCTGACTTGCAATGACGTTCGAAAGCAGTACGCGGTCGCGGATGACGGCTGCCGAAGTGTCGTCGCACGAGGACTCGATGCCTAAGATGGTAATGTTCATTTTTATTGCGGGTTTATCGTAAAAAATACCTAACTTTGTAAGTTAATAACGGTATTTATGCGCAAAGGTATAAAAATATTGGGTTATGTGTTATCGTCGGTCGTGCTGGTGACGATAATTATACCTTTGACGCTGTCGTTGCTGATCAATATCCGGTCGGTGCAGAACTGGCTGGTGGACCGTCTGGCGGAGATGGCCTCGCGGAAGTTGGGGACGGTCGTGCGGGTCGACCATGTCGATCTCGGACTCTTCAACCGGCTGCAGGTCGACGGATTCTATGTCGAGGATCTTCAGGGAGATACGCTGCTGTATGTGGGCCATGCCGAAACCGGTATAGCAAGTTTCCGCCCGCTGGCGCTGGGAAAGGCTACGGTTGACAGCTGCGTGCTGCGGCTGGCGCAGACGCCCGAGGGCGAGATGAATATCAAGCAGGTGGTCGACCGGATGCGCGGAAAGGGTGAAGGCAATTTCCGGCTGTTCATCAACCATGCCGAGGTCACCGACTTCTCGTTTATACTCTCGCGACGGGACCGTGAACCCCGGAGCGAAGGGATCGATTTTGCAAATCTGAGAATCTATGATGCCGATATCGACGGGCGCGACCTGTCGATTGTCGGCGACAGCATAGCCCTGCGTGTTGATGCGATGTCGTTCCGCGAACGGAGCGGTTTCCGGCTCGATGACATGTCGGCCGATCCGCTGTCGGTGGTCGGCGGAAAGCTGCGTTTCGACAACCTGCACCTGGCCTCCGGGGCTACGGATCTGAATATCCCGCAACTGGCGCTCGAAGGGACATCCTGGGAGGATTTCTCGGAATTCGTTGACCGCGTCCCGATGACCCTGCGGGCCGACAACTCGTCGCTCGACCTGGCTACCGTCGGGTATTTCGCACCGTCGCTCGCCGGCAAGAATATTCTGCTGTCGGGATTCGGCCTCGATCTTTCGGGGCCTGTCTCGGCCATGAAGGGGGCGTTGTCGCATGCCCGGGTCGGCGCCCGCGGAGATGTCGACATGACATTCTCAATATCGGGTTTGCCCGACATCGACCGCACCCGTTTTGACATGGATCTGCGCCGTTTTTCGATCGATGCGGCCGATCTCCGGACCCTGTTGCCCGAACTGACCGGCAAGCCTCTCGACGACAAGACAACGGAGATGATCGGCCGTGCCAGAACTCTGAATGCCTCGGGACGGTTCAACGGTCTGCTGTCGGCATTCGACGCCTCGGTATTGCTGAGGACGCACCAGGGTGCCGTAAACGGTCGTTTCTCGTTGCATTATGCTGAAGCGAACGGGCGGCGTTTCAACGGTATGGTGACGACGCGGGGGTTCAACTGCGGCGAACTGTTAGGCAATGACAAGCTGGGGCGGATCACCATGACGGCCTTCATGACGGGCCATGCCGCAAAAGGCAAGTTGACGGCCAATGTCGACGGACGTATTCCGCATCTCTATTTCAACGGTTACCACTACGATTCGGTACGACTCAACGGACGGTTCGACAACCGCCGCTTCGAGGGTTATGCGGGCTGTGCCGACAACAACCTGGATTTCGATTTCAACGGTTCGGTCGACTTCAACGACGAGGTCCCGAGATACGATTTCGACCTGGAACTCAAACGGGCCGATCTGCATGCCTTGAACTTCAACCGCCGCGATACGGTGTCGATCCTGTCGGCCTCGGTGGCGGCACGGGCCTCGGGACGTTCGATAGACGATATGAACGGTACGGTCGACGTGAATGGGGTCAGATATATCTCCCCGGAAGATACGGTATCGGTGGGCGGAATCTCGCTGATCGGTGAGAACACGGCGGGGAACAAATTCATTTCGCTCTCCTCGGATATCGTCGAGGCGACATTCCGAAGCCGGTTGAGCTACCGTACTATTCTTGAATATATCGAAGAGGGACTCTTCTCCTATCTGCCCTCGCTCAACGACGATACGGGCCATGTACACCAACATATGACCGACGAGGCAGGCAGTATCGACCGCTATTCGTTGCTGTCGGTCAACTTCAAGCATACCGACGGCGTTACGCAGGCCATCATGCCCGGATTGCAGATTGCCGACGGTACCACATTGTCGTTCATGTTCAACCCGGACAACGACCGCTTTACGCTCAAGTTGCTCTCGGATTACATCGAGCGGAACCATATGATGGCCACCAAGATCAATCTGAATGCCAATAACAGTTACGATTCACTGGCACTCTATCTGCGGGCCGAAGATCTGTATGTCAAGAGTTTCCACATGCCGAACCTGTCGGTGCAGGCGGGCGCCAAGGAGAACCGGATATCGCTTTCGAGCGGTTTCAACGACAAGCAGAACAACATGTCGGCACTGATAGGCGCAAATGCGGTGCTGCGTCGTGACGAAGAGGGACGCCGAAGCGTCATGGTGCGTATGCGCCCCTCGAACATCCGCCGAAACAACAAGGTCTGGTATATCACCTCGCGCGGAATCGACTACAGTCCGGATCGGATCGAGGTTGACAGTTTCGCCATCCGGCACGGACAACAGGAGTTGCTGCTCGACGGTGTGGCGTCGCGCGACAGAAACGATTCGATCGTGCTGTCGATGCATAACTTCGACCTTACACCGCTCGGACAGGCCATTGCAAATATGGGTTACGAATTCTCGGGCCAGGGCAGCGGCCGTGCCGTGATGAGTTCGGCATTGCAGGAGGGACGTATCGACGGAAACATCTTCCTCGACAGCATTAAGATCAACCAGACGCTGTTGCCGCAGTTGCAGCTGCTGGCCCGCTGGGATATCCAGCAGAACCGGGCTCGCCTGTTCATGGCAAACAGCGAGAAGGCTGATACCGTGATCCGGGGCTATTATGCACCGCTGGCCAAACGTTACTATATCATGGCGCAGCTGGATTCGATACCCATGTCGCTGCTGGATCCGGTGCTCGAGGGTGTCATGTCGAATACGACCGGTACGGCCAATGCTTCGCTCGAACTGACCGGCCGAGGCAGCGCCGCACAACTCAAGGGTACGATCGATGTTGACAGCCTGTCGAGCAAGGTCGACTATACGCAGGTGGCATATTCGATTCCGAAGGCGCATCTTGAGGTGCGTGACAATCGTCTGCAACTCTCGCCCACGCGTTTCTACGACCGTGACAGAAACAGCGGTCTGCTCGACATAGACCTGAACTTCAACAGCCTGTCGAATATGTCGTTTGCGGTGACGGCCAAACCCGAACGGATGTTGGTGATGAATACCACGCAGGCCGACAACGATCTGTTCTACGGTACGGTCTACGGCTCGGGCGAGGCGCGTATCCGTGGCGACAAGCTGGGCGTGAGGATGAATATCTCGGCCACGACCGACAACAATACTCAGTTCTTCCTGCCGCTGAGCGGTTCGACGGATATTGCGCAGGCCGACTTCGTGGTGTTCACGAACCCGAAAAGGGTGCATGTTGATACGGCCAACTATCTCGTTCGCAAGAAGATGATGTACGAACGCCGGCACCGGCGCAAGGTCAGTGGCGGCAGCAATACCGATATCTCGCTGTCGTTGAACGTGCGTCCGAATGCCGAATTCCAGCTGGTGATCGACCCGACGGTTGGCGACGTCATGCGCGGCCGCGGACAGGGAACGCTGAATATCCATATCAACCCGCGCAGCGGAGTCTTCGACATGTACGGCAATTACGACATCACCGAAGGAAGCTATCAGTTCACGCTGCAGAACATCGTCAGCAAGAAGTTCATCATCGACGAAGGCAGTTCGATACAGTGGACCGGCGAACCGCTCGATGCGATTCTCAACGTGCGGGCGATCTATCGTATCAAGACCTCGTTGCAGCCGCTGTTGGGGAACGATTCGTCGACTGGGGCGATGCGCTCATCGGTGGATTGCATAATCAACCTTACGGACCGCCTTTCGAAACCGACGGTTACGTTCGATATCGAGATCCCGAATGCCGATGCCGATGTGCAGAACGTGGTCCACAACCTGCTCAGTACTCAGGAAGAGATTGCCAATCAGTTTATCTACCTGTTGATATTCAACAGTTTTGTCGGCGAGTCGAATACTGCCGGCAGTGTCAATTTCGGGGCCGTGGGTACTGCGACGACCGGTATGGAACTGTTGTCGAACCAGCTGAGCAACTGGCTGTCGAGCGACGACTACAATATCGTTATCCGCTACCGCCCGAAGAGCGAAACAAGTGGTGATGAGTTTGATTTCGGCTTCTCGAGCAGCCTGATCAGCGACCGACTGATACTCGAAGTCGAAGGCAACTACGTCACCGACAATACAACGATCAACGGTCAGAGCAACAACCTGATGGGCGAGGCCTACGTGACATGGCTGATCGACCGTGGCGGCAATCTGCGATTGAAGGGTTTCACGCAGACGATTGACCGTTTCGACGAGAACCAGGGCCTGCAGGAGAGCGGCATCGGAATATATTATAAGGAGGATTTTAACACTTTCCGCGATATAATTCGTAATTTTAAGGAACGATTTGCTAATTTTGGCAAACGAAAACGTGCCAAAAAGGCTGCCAGGGAGCAGGCTGCGCTTGAGAAGGCGGCCGCAGAGGCAGCATCCGTCGATGGGACGGAGGTGGAGAGTCAGGATACGGACAGCGGCTCGGAGAGTGGTGAAAGTGGGGAGAGTAGTGAAAGTGGGGCGGCTGTGCCGAAGCCGATCGGGGTGCAACCGTCGCCGGTGGACGAGCAACCGGTCGAGGAGGAGTAGCCGGCCGAGGAGAATTAGCCTCATATCCCGTAGTCCGGCCGGATTGGAGATGGAAAGGAAGTCGGGTTACGGTGTGAAACATGGAGGCTCGGGATTGGATTTGAATCGGGATTGGAATTGAAAAATGGCGTTCGAACGCTTTTGAAGCACAACATGTGACGCAAATAAAAATAGATAAGAAACTTAAAAAATTACGATCGTTATGAATTTATTTCTGCAGGCTGCCGATGCAGCACAGGTAGTGGAACAGATTGCGGGCGAGGAGAGTGTCCGTATGAGTTTGTGGGAGCTTTTCACCAAGGGCGGCTGGCTGATGTGGCCGCTGCTGATTCTGGGAGGAGTCACCATATTCATTTTTGTCGAACGTTTCATCGCCATCCGTAAGGCCTCGGGAATGGACATGAACTTCATGAACCGTATCCGCGACTTCATCATGGACGGCAAGATCACTTCGGCCATCGACCTCTGCCGCCGTACCGACACCCCTATTGCCCGTATGATCGAAAAGGGTATCGAACGTATCGGCCGGCCGATGAGCGACGTGCAGACGGCTATCGAAAATGTCGCAAACCTCGAGGTCTCGAAACTCGAAAACGGCCTGCCGTTCCTGGCCATGATCGCCGGCGGTGCCCCGATGATCGGTTTCCTCGGTACGGTGCTCGGTATGGTTCAGACATTCATGGACATGTCGGTTGCCGGCGGTACGGTCGACATGTCGATCCTCGCTTCGGGTATGTATGTGGCCATGGTAACTACGGTCGGCGGTCTGATCGTCGGTATCCCGGCATACTTCGGCTACAACTACCTGGTGGCTCGTATCGAAAAACTGGTCTTCCAGATGGAGGCCAATTCGATCGCATTTATGGACATATTGAATCAACCCGTTCAGAAATAGTGCGCTATGGCAATCAAACGAGGTTCAAAGGTTGATAAATCGTTCTCGGCATCATCAATGACCGACTTGATGTTCCTGTTGTTGCTGTTCCTGCTGATAGCAACCACGCTCATCAATCCCAATGCGTTGAAGCTGATGCTGCCGAAGAGTTCGAATCAACTCAAGGACAAGGCTTATACGACGGTTTCGATACAGGACCTGGGCGGCGGTGCCTACAGGTACTATGTCGAACTGGAACCGGTCGACGGCATCGAGGGTGTCGAACAGGTTCTGCAGGCAAAACTCGAAGGTCAGGAAAATCCTACCGTCTCGCTGCACTGCGACAAGACGGTGGCGATCGACGAAGCGGTCAAGATGATGAATCTGTCGTACGAACACGGATACCGACTCATCCTGGCCACCACACCGAACTAAAAGTCACTTATGTATTACTATAACCCGAACAAACCGACCGGTCGACGCGCTGCATGGATAGCTACGGCTGTCTACGTGGCGATATGGGGTGTGCTGATGTTTCTGGTGGTCTTTCCGGCGCCCGAGAAGCCCGAATTCGGAAACGGCATGCTGATCGACTTCGGTATGATGGAGGATGCCGGCGGCAGGGATGATACGCCGGCAAATGAACTGGATGCCTCGACGGCTTCGCCCGAATCGACTCCGCAGGCCACCGAGCAGATGCTGACTGCGGATGACGAGGAGGCGCCGGTGATCGAGCAGCAGAAGCGGGAGGAGGCTTCGACGACGGTTTCGGACCAGCGGACGACGCGGCCGGCCGAGCAGGCGCAGCCTGCACCCGAACGCAAGGTCAATCCCAAGGCTTTGTTCCCGGGCCGGACCGTGGGCAGCACCTCGACATCGGAGGGCCAGACCGAAGGTCAGGGCAATCAGGGTGAGGAGACCGGATCGCCCGCAGGCAGTCACGAAGGTATCGGACAGGGCAATTCGTCGATGGGATTCGATCTGGCCGGCCGAACGCTGGTTGGCTCGCTGCCGCGTCCGGTATATTCGGCCAACGAGTCGGGCAAGGTCGTAATACAGATTACGGTCGATGCTGCGGGGCGTGTGACCTCGGCGACATATCGGGCCGCAGGGTCTACAACAAATGCCGGTGTGCTGGTGAATGCCGCGATCAAGGCGGCGCGTCAGGCACGCTTCTCGCCGAGCGAAACGCAGGACATCCAGACCGGTACGATAACATATATCTTTAAAATGAATTGATTATGAAGGGCTGGCTGACAGTGATGGTTGCCGTTCTGGTGCTGGTGACGGCTGGTGTTGTCTCCGCGCAGACCCGGAAGGGACCGCAAATGACCTTCGAGACTACGGCTCACGATTTCGGCGACATTGCCCGCAAGGGAGGGAACGTGTCGTGTACGTTCGAATTCGTGAATGACGGCGATGCTCCGCTGGTTATCAAGCGCATCATCACCTCGTGTACGTGTACCAAGGCAGAATATTCGAAACGTCCGATCGAACCCGGGCAGAAATCGGTCATACGGATCGTGTACGAACCCCGCAAGAAGGAGGCGGGTGTGTTCCACAAGGTGATACAGATATTCACCAATGCCGAGGAGTCGCGCAGGATAGTGACCGTCAGCGGCAATTCGATAGATGTAAAAAAGCTATAAGAGACGATTATGAGCAATAACATATGGATTGACAAGGCGACCGTACTGCCCATGACCGAACCTGCCGGAGCGAAGGAACTGTACTTCGAAGGGGGTGTCGGAATCATGGGTGACAGGATCGTTGCTGTAGGCCGCGATGACGAAGCGAAACAGCGTTTCGTGGAGCGTTGCGGCGGCGACTGCCATGTGATCGACGGGCGCGGCAAGCTGTTGATGCCCGGCCTGATCAATACGCACTGCCACGTCGCGATGACGTTGATGCGCGGTTATGCCGACGATATTCCGCTGATGAAGTGGCTTTACGGCCGTATCTGGCCTTACGAGTCGAATCTCGACAGGAATGATGTACGCCTTGGGGCCGAACTGGGTATCGTCGAGATGCTCAAGGGCGGCGTTACGACATTTGTCGACATGTACTGGTACGAGGAGGCTGTGGCCGATGCCGTGCGCGATATGGGAATACGGGCGGTCCTGTCACCGAGCTTCTCGGACGCCAGGATGGCCGAGGCCGAAATAGACCTCCCCGCAACGATCGAAAAGGCGGCCGGATGTGACCGGATGTCGGTGATGATAGCCCCGCATGCCGCATACAGCTGCTCGCCGGAGAATCTGCGCCGGATGGTGGCTCTGCGCGACAAATACGGTATTCCGGTGACGATACACCTGGCCGAAACGCTGAACGAACAGCAGACGATTGAGCAGCAGTTCGGCTGTTCGCCGGTGAAATATATCGATTCGTACGGTTTGCTGGCCGAGGGTACGATAGCGGCACATTGCGTGCACCTGAATGACGAGGATCATGAGATACTCTGCCGGCGAAAGGTCTCGGTGGCGCACAACCCGCAGAGCAACATGAAGATATCGAGCGGCATAGCTCCGGTGGCGAGAATGGTCGAGGAGGGCATAAACGTATGTGTGGCGACCGACGGCCCGTGTTCGAACAACGATCTGGACATGTGGGACGAGATGCGCAGCGCCTCTATGCTGCAGAAGGTTGCGACGGGAGATCCGTGCGTACTGCCGGCATACGAGGTACTCAGGATGTCGACCGTGAATGCGGCCCGTGCAATAGGCCGCGGCGATGAACTGGGACAGGTTCGCGAAGGGATGCTGGCCGACCTGATCATGCTTGATATCGAAAAACCGCATCTGTACCCGCGTTACGACATGGTTGCCAACCTGGTCTATTCGGCCAAGTCGACGGATGTGGATACGGTGATCGTAGGCGGACGGGTGCTGGTAGAAAAGGGTATGGTGAAAGGCGTCGACGAGATGGAGCTGTGCCATCGGGCCGAGAGACGTGCCTTTGAAGTGGCTGAAAAGGTCTGAGCGGCTTACCGATGCCCCAAAATACAAAAGAGGCGATCGTTTTCTGCGATCGCCTCTTTTGTCGTATGCCGCTTGCAGGCCGGTGGTTAAATGGGCTGTTCGGCCTGGACGGCTGGCATATATCCCCGCATGGCGCGTAGCCGCCGGAGCGCTTACTGCTCCATTATGGAGTTGTAGACTGCATTGCGGAGCGTACCCTGACTGTCGTCACCGTCGTATTGCCAGTACATCGCACCCCGCAGACCGCGTTTGAGCAGCCATTTGCTCTTGATGGCGATCGATTTCGGATCGTCGTAGCAGCAGATCATTTCGCCGGCCTCGTCAGCCAGATATGGCATCTTGGCCTTGTTGTCCCACTTTTGCGATGCAACCTTCTGCAATTCGACTATCTTGTCATAGTTGATGTAGTCGGGCAGCGGAGCCCGCCCATGACCGTAGAACGGTATGCCGAGAACCAGTTTGTCGGCCGGAACACCAGCCTTCAGGTGGCGTTTGACGGCGCGTATGCAACTCTCGCCGTTGCTCATCGGCGAGTCGGCAAAGGCCGAATGGTGATAGGGCGGTTTGGCCATGTCGTAGGTCATGATGTTCACCAGGTCGATCATGTCGGAGATGGCGGCAAAATCAAAGTATCGGGCATTTGCCGGTGAGGCGACGGTGAGCAGTTTGTCCTCACCGAGCGTCTGCCGCAGCTCCGAGACGAGTTTGGTGAAGTTTTCGGTGTCGTCGGGTGACGATGATATTCCGGCTACCGAACTGGTCGGATATTCCCAGTCGAGGTCGATGCCGTCCAGCCCGTATTGGTCGACAATGCGGCGGCAGTCGGCAACGAATGCATGCCGCAGCGAGTCGTCGGCCGCCATCTCGCTGAAGCGTCCGCTTCCCCATCCGCCCAGCGACAAGGTTATCTTGAGCGACGGTTTTATCTTTTTGAGTTCGACGATCTGGCGCAGCCGGTCGGGATTTGCTATGCAGACACTGTCGAATGTCTCGGCGACGTGTCCGAATGCATAGTTTATGTGGGTCAGGCATGCCGGATCGGGAATCGATTCGCTGCCTGCGGTGACGTATGCCGCCACGATACGGTCGGCTTTGTCCACGGGCGTGGTTTTGTTGCAGCCGCACAGGGCCAGCAACAGTGAGATAGCAATCAAAACGTTGTGTTGTTTCATGATAAAAAGGTTTTATGGATGAGTGTTTTTCTCCGGCGTTTCGATTCATGTGGTACGGTCACGGTTCTGCTGCCTGCCGAAGCGGAGCCTGCCGCAAACCGGATACTGAACTCCGGAAGGCGGTCGATTCGTGGCGCCTACGGTTGCAACACCTCCGTGACCGGCCGAACAGGTATCGGCCGGAGCGGTTTTGTGTGGAAATTTCGATTGTTTTACAGTTAGTGTTTCGCGTTGTGTGGGGCAACGTGTGGCATTGCCTTGGCCAAAGTTAAGAAAAACGTTACGATATGCAAACAGATTTGCGCGAAAAATAGCCTTTGGAGTGTCATTTGAGGTGTGATCGGTACGTTGCCGAGGATTCGATGGGATGATTTGTATGGTCGATTTGCGGAAAGTGTGGTGAAATTGGTAAGAGATATGCATGCGTCTAATGATTGTTGTTTATATACCGAAATGGCCTCTTAATTAGGCGAGTTCCATGTAGTCGATAAGGTAAAAACGTTTGACTATTTGTCGCAATATCGAATTTCGGGGGCTGCATACTGAAAACTTTTTTTGTTTTTCGGGTTTTTGGATTATCTTTGCCCGCACTAAGCGGAGGATTAAGAGATGGCTGAAAAGAGTCAAAGAGAGTATGTGATCGAACAGGCAACGGAGATGTTCTGTACACTCGGTATCAAATCGGTGCGGATGGACGATATCGCCTCGCACCTGAGCATATCGAAACGAACCCTGTACGAGATGTTCAGCGACAAGGAGTCGCTGCTCAGACTCTGCATGCAGCACTATTACGACGGGATGTATGCACAGCTGCGCGAAGTGGGCCAAAAGAGTTCGGATCTGATCGATTGCATCATGATCTCGCTGGATTTGATCCTGGCGCATGCCGAGACCAGCCGGCGTCTGCGGTTGAATCTCGACAAGTTCTACCCGGAGATGGCCGTAGAGATCGGTCGGTCGATGGAACAGCGCAGCCGCAACGGATTGCATTCATATATAGAGAAGGGTATCGTCGAGGGTATTTTCAACCCGAAGATCGATATCGAACTCTCGGTGTCGATCCTTCACAGTTCGATCTCGGGAATGTTCGACCACGGCCGCATCCTGCTTCCTGAGAACCGTACTCCGGAGGAGGTCTTCCGTTACATGATCGTCAATTTCTTCCGCGGCATCTCGACGGTCAAGGGGGTCGAGATGATCGACCGCTGGAACGACCGGCGCAAACATTCGTTGAACAATTGAATTAAAAACCGAAATAACCAAAAAACATGAAAAAATGTGTGATGACTTTGTGCGCTTTCGCTCTGACAGCAGTGGCGACTATGGCGCAGACGGCCGAATCTCCGGCGGTGCTGAAACTGTCGCTGGATGAAGCGATAGATCTGGCCCTGAGTGAGAACCCGACAGTCAAGGTGGCTGACCTGGAGATCGAACGTTACGACTATGTACGCAAGGAGACGCTGGGAAATCTCTATCCGTCGCTGTCGGTGAGCGGAACCTATACGCGTGCGATAGTCAAGACGGAGATCTCGAAAGGCCTCTCGTTCGGCGCCGACAATACGATTGCGGCCAGTGCCGATATCGCCTTGCCGCTGATTGTACCGTCGGTGTGGCGCACGGCCCGGCTCAATCAGATCGAGATGGAGAATGCGGTTGAGAGTGCCCGTGCTTCGAGAATCGATCTTGTGAACTCGGTCAAGAAGGGGTATTACAACATCCTTCTGGCTCAGCAGTCGCTTGCGGTGCTCAAGGCCAGCGAGGCAAACGTGCAGCAGACGGTCGACGATACACGCCTGCAGTATGAGCACGGCCTGGCATCGGAGTATGACCTGATCACGGCAGAGGTGCAGTTGAGCAACCTGCAGCCGAGCATCATCCAGACCACCAATTCGATCGACGTGGCAAAACGGCTGCTGAAGATGTACATGAGCCTGCCGGACAATGTCGATATCGAACTCGAAGGGTCGCTCGACGACTTCCGGGATGCGGTGCTCAGCGGCAATGACGGTCTCTCGACCGATATCTCGCAGAACAGCGCCCTGCGTCAGCTCGACATACAGGCTGATATGCTCGAACAGCAGCTGAAGGTCGCCCAGACATCGCGCATGCCGACCCTTTCGGCATTCGGATCGGTGAGCATCAGCGGTAATGACATGGAACGTTTGAATTTCGGGGCCATGACCGGCGGTTCGGACGGCTCGACATCGACGCCGGGTACCACGGAGTCGGTCAAGAACAGTTTCTACTGGCAGCATCCTATTTCGGCCGGCATACAGCTGTCGATACCGATCTTCTCGGGCTTCAGGAATACCAACAAATTGAAGCAGCTACGCAACAGCATGGCCCAGCTCGACCTGCAGCGAATCTATCTTCAACAGAGTACCGAAGTCGAGGTCCGTTCGTCGATCAACGACCTGCTGACCGCCCGCGAGACGATGTTCGCAAACGAGAAGACCGTCCAGCAGGCTCAGAAGGCCTACGACATTTCGAATACGCGTTACAAGGCCGGTGCAGGTACGATTCTGGAACTGAATACCTCGGAGCTGGCGTTGACGCAGGCCCGTCTGAACTATTCGCAGGCGATCTACGACTATCTGTCGGCCAAGGCCGATTACGACAGGATCGTCGGTCGGGAGCGTTAGAAAAAGAGAAATAACAATCAAATGAAGAATATGGCAATGAGAAGAATTTATGTGTTGGCAGCAGCAACGGCTGCCGTAATCTCGTTGATCGGCTGCGGCGGCGAGAAGAAACAGGCGGCTGAAACCACGGCCGTTGAAGAGAAGGTGCTCATCAAGACGGTTCAGGCCGAAGGCGAACGCATAGGACAATTGGTCGAGGTTACGGCCAATATCGAGCCTTACAAGCAGAATTACATTACGCCGGCGGTTTCGGGCGTCCGTATCGACCGGATTCTGGTAGATGTCGGCGACCATGTCAAGAAGGGTCAGGTAGTGGCTCTGATGGACCCCATTCAGTACAACCAGGCCCAGACGCAGCTGCTCAATCTCGAGTCGGATCTGGCCCGTATGAAACCGGTCTATGAGGCGGGAGGTATCTCGGCACAGTCGCTCGACCAGCTCCAGACGCAGGTCGACGTACAGCGCGACGTGGTGGCAAACTACAAGAAGAACATCGAACTGCTCTCACCCATTACGGGAGTGGTTACGCAGCGCGATGCCGAGGCCGGTGACCTGTTTGCCGGTACGCCGATCCTCCAGATCATGCAGATCAACCCGCTGAAGATTACGGCCAACATCTCGGAGAAATATTTTGCCAATGTCAAACTGAACATGCCGGTCGAGATCCGTTTCGACGTGCTGCCCGACGAGCAGTTCACCGGCAAGGTGACGTTGATCTATCCGGCCATGGACCCCGATACGCGTACCTTTACGGTTGAGATTACGGTTCCCAATTCGAACGGACGCCTGCGTCCGGGAATGTTCGCCCGCGCGATCTTCAACATGGGCGACAAGGATGGCGTGATGATCCCCGATACGGCGATCAAACGTCAGGCCGGTACAAATGACCGTGTGGTATTCGTCATCAAGGATGGCGTGGCCGAACGTCGTGTGGTTACTCTGGGCCGTCAGATCGGTGCGATGTACGATGCCCTGTCGGGTATCTCGGTCGGCGAAGAGGTGGCCGTGACGAGCCTCAGCAAACTCGAGGACGGTATGGCCGTAGAAGTTAAGAACGACTAACATCCCGCATAGCATGAAAATATACGAATCGTCAGTAAGAAAACCGGTCTCGACCTGTCTGATCTTCTTCGGCATCATCGTCTTCGGACTCTTTTCGCTGAGGAACCTGTCGATCGACCAGTATCCCGAGATGGATATTCCGGCCATCAGCGTCATCACGACCTATGCCGGTGCGAATGCGGCCGATATCGAGACCAACGTAACCCGAGTTCTGGAGGATAACCTGAATACGGTCCAGAACCTCAAGAAGATGACTTCGAAGTCGTCGGACAACGTCTCGTCGATTACCCTGGAGATGGAGTGGGGCGCCGACCTGAATGAGGCTGCCAACGATATCCGAGACGTGGTGAGCCGTACGCAGACCCTGTTGCCCGATGATGCGGACTATCCTACGATTTTCAAGTTCAGCAGCTCGATGATCCCGGTTATGATGCTTTCGGTGACGGCAGATGACAGCTATTCGGCGCTGAACAAGATCCTCGACGAAAAACTGGTCAACGTCCTGAACCGTGTCAACGGTGTAGGTGCGGTGAGCCTTATGGGACAGCCGGTTCGCGAGATACAGGTAAACGTCGATCCCGAGAAGATCGAGGCCTACGGACTTACGGTTGAATCCATCGGCAACATCATTGCGGCCGAGAACGTGAACGTTTCGGGCGGAACGATGGATATCGGCAACAATACGTTGAACATCAAGGCCGACGGAGAGTTTACGAACAGCGACGTGCTGAAGACTCTTGTGGTTGCGAGCAAGGATAACCGCAACGTCTTGCTGAGCGAGGTTGCCGAGGTGAAGGATACCCTCGAGAAGGCGACGATGGATACCCGTTCGAACGGTCGTCTTGGTGCCATGGTCATGATCCAGAAGCAGTCGGGTGCCAATACCGTGGATATCGTCAAGGAGCTCAAGAAACGTATGCCCGAGATTCAGGCTTCGCTTCCTCCCGACATCGAGATCGAGGAGATCATGAACGGTGCCGATGAGATTCAGGACAGTATCGACTCGTTGACCGAAACCGTGCTGTTGGCCTTCGTATTCGTGATCATCGTAGTGATGGCGTTCCTGGGACGTTGGAGGGCGACATTCATCATCTGCCTGACCATCCCGATATCGTTGGTGACGGCATTCATATACCTGTTCGGAACGGGCTCGACACTGAACATCATCTCGCTCTCGTCGCTTTCGATCGCAATCGGTATGGTGGTGGACGACGCCATCGTGGTGCTCGAAAACATCACGACACATATCGAACGCGGTTCGAGCCCCCGCGAGGCGGCAATCTACGGTACCAATGAGGTGTGGCTGTCGGTCATCGCCACTACGCTGGTGGTTGTTGCGGTGTTCCTGCCGCTGACCATGATCTCGGGTATGGCCGGTATCCTGTTCCGCGAGTTGGGATGGATCGTCTCGATCGTGGTCAGCATGTCTACCGTGGCGGCAATATCGCTGACCCCGATGCTTTCGGCATATATCCTCAAATCCGATGGCGGCCAGCACGACTACAAAGGTATCGGTATAATCTACAAACCGATCGACCGTTTCCTCGACTGGCTCGACAACGCCTATGCCAACTTGCTGGTTTGGGCCGTCCGGCACCGTTATGTGGTGGCCGGCCTGGCATTCGGACTGTTTGCCGTATCGTTGGTGCTGCTTCGTTCGGTACCGTTCGACTTCTTCCCCGCATCGGATAACGGCCGTATTTCGGCTACGGTGGAGATGGAGCAGAACCTCTCGATGGAGTATACGGCACGTGTGGCCCGTCAGATCGACAGCATAATTTACGAGAAATATCCCGAAGTACAGCTGGTTTCGGCACGTTCGGGCGCCTCGTCGGCTACGAACGCCTATGCGGCCATGCAGGAGTCGGGCTCGAACATGATCAGCTACAACCTTCGACTGCCGCGTTCGACCGAGCGTGAACGGTCGATCTACGAGATTGCCGACCTGTGGCGAAAGGATCTCGAACAGATACCGGAAGTGCGCAAGTTCAGCGTTACGCCCGGTGGCAATACGGGCGGCGGCATGGGTAGTGCCAGCAATATCGAGCTGAAGGTGTTCGGTTACGACATCAATACGACCAATGCCATAGCGCTTGACCTGAAGGATAAGGTTGCGGCTCTGCCCGGAACGCGAGATGTCGACCTGTCGCGGGACGATCTGCGTCCGGAGTACAACGTGGTGTTCGACCGTGAGAAGCTGGCCCTGTACGGCATGAACAGTTCGACGGTATCGATGGCCGTCCGTAACCGTATCGACGGTTTGATCGCGTCGCAGTACCGTGAGGACGGTGATGAGTACGATATCGTTGTACGTTATGCCGAACCGTTCCGCGAGTCGATCGAGGACATCGAGAACATCAACCTCATGACGGCAACCGGCAAGACCATTAAACTGAAGGAGGTAGCTACGGTTCAGGAGGAGTTCGCGGCTCCGGACATCGAACGCGAAAACCGTCAGCGTGTTGTTACGGTTGAGGCGTTGCTGGCCCCGGGAGTGGCTCTGGGAGATGTTGTCAACGAGATCAGCGCACTGATTGCGGACTATCCGCTGCCCGACGGCGTCGACCTCGAAATCGGCGGTACGCTCGAGGATCAGCAGGATACGTTCGGCGACCTGATGATACTGTTCGTACTGATCGTCATACTGGTATATATCGTGATGGCAACCCAGTTCGAGTCTATGACCATGCCGTTGATCATTATGGTGTCGCTGCCGTTCGCATTCACGGGAGTCTTCGTAGCTCTGTGGATGACCGGTACGCCGTTGAGCATCATTGCACTGATCGGAGCCATCATGCTTGTCGGAATTGTCGTCAAGAACGGTATCGTGATGGTCGACTATACGAACCTGTTGATCGAGCGGGGTGCTAATATTGTTCAGGCTGCCGTTGCGGCCGGTAAGAGCCGTCTGCGTCCGGTGCTCATGACCTCGCTGACCACGATCTTCGGTATGGTGCCCATGGCGCTCGGTATCGGAGCCGGTTCTGAAACGTGGCAGCCGATGGGTGTGGCCGTTATCGGCGGTATGACCTGCTCGACCTTGCTGACCTTGCTGGTACTGCCTTCGATCTATGTGATCGCACGCGGCCGCCGTGTTAAGAATCAGGGAGGCGTGAATGTTAAGGACGGCGGTGAAGGCAAACGTAAGATGGCTGTTGCCAACAAAATATAATTCAAAGCGAAAGAGAGAGTTATGCAAGCAATATTCATATCGTACAACCAGGCGTTGACGGATCGGGTGATGGAGATACTCGACCGCAACGGGGTACGTGGGTTCACACGTTGGGGACTTACGGAGGGCCGCGGCTCGAAGGATGGCGAACCGCATTACGGATCGCATGCGTGGCCGGCGATGAATGCCTCGATACTGGCCGTCACCGACGAGCAGAAGGTGAAGGCTGTACTGGAGGATCTGCGTGAGATGGATGCCGAAACCAAGATGCAGGGTTCGCGGGCATTTGTCTGGAACGTGGTCGACCAGATGTAGTTGACCGGGATTCGGGCTGCGTGGGGGACACGGCCGGTTTTGTCCGGTTGGGCTCCTGCGCAGGCCTGTCGGAGAATAGATGGCGGATACGGATGCCTGCCCTTCGGAACGGGGCGGTATCCGTATCCGCCTGTTTGTTGCAGGTGGATTTATCGTTCTGAGTTACGGCATTCTGCGAAAAAAACACTATCTTTGGCCCCGAAAATGCGGTACTGTTATCTGAATCCGTTGCAGGTCGGTGTACCGGTTAAAAGTTCCTGAAAAGAGATGGCTTCGTCTAATTTTGTCGATTACGTTAAGATCTTTGCCCGCTCCGGACACGGAGGTGCGGGCTCGGCCCATTTCCGGCGTGAGAAATTCGTCGCTTTCGGCGGCCCCGACGGCGGTGACGGCGGTAAGGGCGGCAGTATCATATTGCAGGGCGACCGGCAGTATTGGACGCTCATACATCTCAAGTACCAACGCCATATCTTTGCCGAGGATGGCAGTAACGGTTACGGGGCGCGGTCGTCGGGCAAGGATGCCGAGGACATTATCATACGTGTTCCGCTGGGGACGGTGGCCCGCAATGCCGATACGGGTGAGATTGTGGGTGAAGTGACCGAGGAGGGCGAACAGCTGGTGCTGCTCAAGGGAGGCCGCGGAGGCCTGGGCAACTGGCATTTCAAGACCGCCACGAATCAGGCGCCGCGCTATGCGCAACCGGGCGAGGAGGGGGCCGAGGGGGCCTTTATCCTCGAACTGAAGGTGCTGGCGGATGTAGGGTTGGTTGGCTTCCCGAATGCCGGCAAGTCGACATTGCTTTCGGTGGTGTCGGCCGCCAAGCCTAAGATCGCCGACTATGCCTTTACGACGCTCGAACCAAATCTCGGAATCGTCGAGTGCCGCGACGGACATTCGTTCGTGATGGCCGACATCCCGGGAATTATCGAGGGGGCACACGAGGGTCGCGGACTCGGAACGCGTTTTCTGCGGCACATCGAGCGTAATTCGGTACTGTTGTTCATGATTCCGGTTGACAGCGACGACATCCGCCGCGACTATGATATTCTGCTCGGGGAGCTCACACAATATAATCCGGAGCTGCTCGACAAACGCCGGCTGCTGGCCATTACCAAATGCGACATGTTGGATGAAAGCATGTTGGAGGAGTTGCGGTCGCATCTGCCCGAGGGGTTGCCGGTCGTGATGATCTCGTCGGTTACGGGAATGAATATCCCGCAGCTGAAGGATATGCTCTGGGAGGCTCTCCAGTAGCGCATCGCCACTCTGCACATGATATTCGGCCGGGGATTATTGTGACATCGGTTGCAGGGGCTGCGGTAGCCGTGCACACGACAGATGCGCGATAGTGCGGCGGGTCGGCGCAATTAAATCTGAATACAAAACTCTATTTCACGAATCCGGTATTTTTGCGGATTGCGGCGTTATGCGGTTTCCGGCGTGGAGGTTCAGAACCGCGGGCCGTTCATGTCGCAACGTCTGAAATCGGTTATGCGGAGCTGGTAGCTGCGGTTGAAGAACGTGAGCAGGCCTTCGATGCTTCCGCTGCCTTCGGGCAGGGGCAGTCCCACGAAATCGGCCATGGGCGAAGTGTATACCGCAAGCGTATCGCCCGTACGGTCGACCAGATGGCGTGTCGAGGCAACACGGACCTCCTCGCCGCTCTCTTCGTCGAAGCCCAGGTCGCACCAGCCGCTGCCGATCTCCTCTGCAATGAACTGTACCCCGTCGAACCGTACCTGAGTGCCGGCCAGGTCGGGCGCACAGCCGCTTATTAGGATGGTGCGCGGGATTATTTCGATCTGTGCGGCCGTATCTGCCGTAACGAAAACCGCTATCTCATCCTCGCCGATCGGGTCGACCTCGTAACCGGAGGTTGGGGCGGTACCGAGCTCCAGCATGCCGCCGTACGACCCGATCCACAATCCGTTGCAACGTACCGTGACCGCCGCACCCGTCCAGAAACGGCGGGACAGCCGCTCGGCATCCAGCCGCAGCATGATCCCTCCGGTCGAGTCGGCCAGGCAGATCGCCTTGTAGAGGTTGCCGTTGTCATCGTTTGCGGTGACGAAACCGTATATGGAGATATCCTCCGCAATCCGGACCGGCTGGCTGCGGTAGAGCGATTTCAGGTAGGCGATCGAAACGCGGTTCGGGCTGTCGTCGGGACGGTACTCCAGTTTTTCGGAGGTGTCGCATGCGGCCGCCAGCACCATAATGGCGAGTATGCTAATGTAGCGAAATATCATCTTCGGTACGCATTTTCAGGATGAAACAGTCGCGGCTGCCGCCCGCCTTCCCGTACAGGAGGATGCCGGTCAGGTCGACCGTGTCGCGCGGGATGTTCCGGGAGGCATAACGCGCATAGGGCGACGTCACCACATAGATCGAATCGGAGTTGCGGTCGCGGAACTTGCGGTAGCAGCGGTATTCGCCGTCGGCCCACGTTGCAGCCTCGTCG
>URTU01000015.1 GCA_900550925.1 uncultured Alistipes sp.
GGCAGCCGTTGTTGCGTATCGAGGAGAAAAAGCAGTTGTAGACGGGAGTCTGTACAACAATACCGTCACCCGGTTCCGCCAGGGCCTTGATGATAGCCGAGATGGCCGGCACCACACCCGACGTATATATCATCCACTCTTTTTGGAACTGCCATCCGTGGCGTCGCGCGAACCAGTTCGTTACAGCCTGATAATATTCATCGGGGACCTTGACGTATCCGAATATTCCGTGTTTCACGCGCCGTTCCAGGGCCTTGACGACGGCCGGAGCGGTCCGGAAATCCATATCTGCAACCCATAATGGAAGTACATCGTTATCTGCAGCGCTGTCCCACTTGTATGAACGCGTATTGCGCCGCGGGATGATCTCGTCAAAATCGTATTTCATGACATGTCGTATTTTTATAATCTATTGTCGTTTTATTCACAAGGCCAATATTTCCTACTCCTGCTCCTGCGGGCGCAGTGAGAGCGTGACCGTAACGCTCTCTGAACCGGAAAGACAAGTGCGGCAAAAAGCATCAGAGTAATTGTCGCTGGACTCTTCATTATCGGATCTTAATGATTCCTCGTTGATTTCCGAATGCAAAGGTACGAAATGAAAAATGAATCTGTTTTATATAAATCATGGTTATCCTTACCTCTATTACCGATTTACGGATGGCCGCGCGAGGATCGTGGGACCTGGGGAGATAAAAAGTTTTTTCAGCATGGAACAGCAAATCGGTTCCTCCTGCATGTCATTGGCATACAGGAAGAGCCGATTTGTTTGCACACTGACGGAAGGCGGGAACGCTCCGCGCCCCGGGTGTTGCACAGATGTCAGACCGCTGTACGGATCACAGCCTTATAGAAGCCGTTTCGCCCCAGTTGTCATCCGTGACATTCCAGTAATACTCACGCACGCTCATATCCAGGGTCTCGGTATCGAGGCACACCACCTGAAACGAAAGCAGCGTATCATCCGTCTCGGAATATTCGCCCTTCATCGGCGAGTCCACACGGAATACGGGCAGCGAAATGGTGTTGTCGGGGCCGTGCCAGATGTAATATTCATTGTAGTTGGTATGACCGTGGAACCATGCCTTCAATGAGGCATGCTGCTTCAGGAAGCCTTCCAGATCACGATACTCCTTCACCGGAACGCCATCCGCATCCACGCTGCATGTGTCGCAGATAAGATTCTCAAATCCGTCGGCACGGTTGATCGAATGGTCTCCGCGGGGATTTGTGAAACGTTGGGCTTCGGTTTCGGGAGGCATGTGCGTAAAGAGTATGCACGGGGTGTCGGGATCCTCCTCGAGAGTCTCGGCAAGACGGCTCCGGGCCTTCGAGTCGGGCCATATTCCCACAAATGCAAACCGTATGCCCGACTCCACGAAGGTGTATACCACCCGATCGGTCGAATAGTCGAACGTATCGGCCGTAACCGGCTCATCCGGATTCATTGTCATGTCATAGATCCGGGCGGCACACGTTGCATCTTTTTCGGGCTCCATGGGCCATGTGTAGCCTATGGCATTCGAGATGTCGTGGTTTCCGGGCAGCAGCCATATCTGCGGCATCTGCGGCACGAGCCACGTGAGGGAGAACTGCCGCCACGATTCGGCAGCTGTCTGCGCCCCCTCCTCCATTCGGTTTGCGATATCTCCACCGCAAACTATGAAATCGAGTTTTCCGACACTATCGCCGGCTCCCAGAGCGCCGTCATCCGGGAATATGCACTCAGGCAGCGCGCGCACGGCATCGGCCATGGCACGGTTTACCAGATCGGACGACACACGTTTGCCGTTGAATTGACGTTCGAGGCCGTAGTGTAGATCCGAAATGAATACAAAACGAATCTGCCGGGCCCACAGCGAGTGTACGCCCAGCAGAAAAATCACTAATAGATAAAAGGTTCTTCTCATTGCCAAACTATTTCGACACTTCCCCTGGCGTTAGCCGTACCGGCCGTAGGCGTTGTCATGTACCACTTGCCGGCGGCACCGTCGGGATAGCGTCCGTAAGACATCTTGTTTTCGTCGCCGTTGTACTTTGGATCGGATTCGCCCCACGAGTCACCCTTCTCCTGACTCTGATTCTTGAATACGTCGATCAATGTTGTCCCGTCGGGGGCAAAGAGTTCGATCATGACCGACTTCTTGGCCGAAAGACCGCTTGAAAAGCCGTTTGCCGGATCGCTCTGATCGGCCAGCAGCTTCAGAAATCCCTTCGACGGGATAACGGTGCCTTCGGGAGCCGTATATACGAACTCTTCATTATCCTTGCGCAGTTTGACGCCCGTAATGTCCATCTGCTCGTCCGAGCCGTTGTAGAGTTCGATATATTTCGGGTCGTTACCGTTCAGTTCGTTCAGGACCAGCCCCTCGTAAATTTCCGACGGAAGCGGGTCGGGCTCTGACGTCTCCATCGAAATGGCACTGTTTCCCTGAGCATTTTCCTCGCCCTGGGTCGGCTCCATCATGTACCACTCACCGGTAGCATCGGGATAACGCCCGAACGATTCAACATTCGTCTCGCCATTGTATCTGGGCGTATCGTCCCATATCTCCTGTCCCGAGGCGTTGAGGTTCTTGAACACATCGAGCAGATTGCCTTCCGGATCGAGCAACTCGATCTTGAGTGATTTCTTGGCCGACAGCCCGCCTTCGAATCCGGCAGCCGTATTGTTCGAGGGCTGATCGGAGATGAGTGTGATACGTCCTCCGGCCTCGATGCTCAGACCCTCCGGCGCAATCCAGATGACAGGCGTCTCATCATTCTTGCGCAGCTGTACGCCCGTCAGATCGACCGGTTTGTCGAGCGTATTGCAGATCTCGATATATTTTGCGGGTTTGTTCCCGTTGAGCTCGTTGAGCACCAGTCCGGAGTAATCCTTCACGGCATCGGGATCAGGAGTCGGCGCCGGTTCTGCTTCCGGAGCCTTGTTTGCCTCACCGCGCGTACACTCCGTCACGATCGTCCAGACACCCGTACCGTCCGGAATACGCGAGTAGCTGCCGCCCAAAACGTGACCCGTATCGGCCCCCAGTTCGGCATCGCGGTCGAAACGGTCTATCTCGATACTGCCCGAGGGGGAGTTCAGCACGATCGAAACCTTCTTGGTGTTGGAGATTCCGGCCGAGAAAGCGCCGTTTTTCTTAGCCACCACCAGATATCCTTTTGCCGCGATACGCGTTCCATTCGGAATTGCGCAGAGAATTTCGGAGAGGTCATCCTCATCGATCTTTACGAGCTGTACGCCCGACAGGTCGATTTCCGAGTCGTTCGTGTTGTATATTTCAACCCAATCGTCATCCTTGTCATCGGCAGCGCCGCCGCAGATTTCATTTAGGACCACACCTGTGTAATCGCCGTCGGCCGGAGGCAGGATTTCCTTGTCGTTCTTGCAACCGGCGCACAACAGCACGGCTGCCGACAGTGCCACCACTGAAAACAATCTTAAAACTTTCATTCGGATACAAATTTAAAAACTTTCATGCAAATATTTTGAACTGTTCAGAAAGAAACCATGAGTCTCATATGGAAAATACTGAAGTCGAGACCTTCGGGCAGACTCTGGCTCAGAGGCTTCCCGTTTGAGGTTACGTGTCCCTTGTCATCGGCATACTTGTCGTTGTCGACAAACGTATAGTTGAGGCCGATGAGGACGTTCCGGACCGGATACCAGTTGAGCGAAGCGGTATAGTTGAGAGCCTTGCCGCCGGTAATTATGGCCGAAGGATCGTGGAAATCGTTAAGGTTGACCGTGCTGACACGTCCGGCAATTTCGAGGTTGCCGCCCCGTCGCCGCACGTCCATGGGCCCGAATTCGGCATCTTCGGGCGAATAGCGGCGGTTCTGCCCCAGAATCATGTAGGAGGCCGTGGCATACCAACCGTTGAAGACGGCATTTGGCAACTGTACTTTCGTGTCGCCTTCATATCCGTAGCGCGTGTAGAGATATTCGCCGTACAGGAGCAGTTTGTTCCAGCGCGCGGCCAGTTCCACTCCGAAAATCGCATAGTCGTTGACATTCTCGATCTCGGCACGCACAAACCGGCGGCGGTCGACACGGCTCTCCGGGAACGTCCGGAATTCGACTGTCCGATCGGTCATTCCGGCACCGTCGGGTTTACGCCATGTGGCATATCCGCCCACATGAAGCGTCAGGTCATTGCGCACGACCGGCGATATCGCCACACGGCCCGTAAAGCCGTATCCGTCACTGCCGCGGTTCTTCTCCTTCTGGATGATATCCACCTCGCGGCCGAACACTCCGCCCGACGCCCACCAGTGTTTGCCCCATCCGGTTGCGGCCAGCCCCAGACGGCGGCCGCCGGCAAACATCTCAATCACCATCGGACGTTCCATCGTTGTAAGGTATTTCGAGGAGGTCACGCGCTCCATCGACATCGGTTCCTTGAAGTTTCCGGCCTTGATCCACACATGGTCATTGAAGCGGTATCCAAGAAACATATCCTTGATCTCCACCTCGTTGTATGCAAAATCGAGATCCAGTTCCGCAAACCAGCGTTCGTAGAGCGTGGCCTTGACGGCGAAACGCGCACGGCGGATAATGACCCCGTTGTTGAAACGGAATACCCCGTCGTCCTCTTCGAGATCCTTGTTCGGTTTTGACTGCAGGCCGTCGATATCGGTCGATGGCGAGTAGTATGCGGCATCGACATATATACGGTTGTCGAGCCAGAGGTGGAATTTGTCGTTACGGCTTTTGAAGTGCAGTTTTCCGCCTTCGAAGAACACTTTGGCGGGATGACGTTCCGAACCGTTGTCCATATCTTCATCCGGTACGGTTTGGGCCTGTGTGACAAACAGTGTTGTCATGCAAAACAGGAGTGCGAAACAATATTTCATGCAGTGAAATTGAAATTTTCTCGCGACAAAAATAGACCGCCTGCATTACGGCCGGATGACGACACAATTGCATGGGTGTTACACCGATGTCATGATTGTGTGACATGACCGCAAGGTGCGTAGTGAGCGTATATTATTTAAGAAGAAGTAACAGCCGGCCCCTGACATATTGCGGGAGGCGGGAGGCGGGATAACGGAAATACCGCTCCTGCTACACTTCGGGAAGCGGCTCGGCCGTTCATTTTTTTTGCGAGGTGTTTCGGCTTGCTTTTGAATTTTTATTTCGTATCTTTACGCACGACAAACCACACGCACCCCTTCGCCCGAAAAACGCCTGCCATGAATGCCATTAATACCCGTATTCTCCGACTCATAATTTTGCCGTTTCTGTTCGTAACGGCAGTAGATGCTGCCAATGCTGCGTCGCTGGTTCAGGGACTCATATATCTCAAGAACGGCTCCGTCGTGGAATGCGACGGCAAGGACCGGTTCGAATTGCCGAAAGGTTTCGAATCAATCCAACTCTACCGCAATGCCTTCTACAAGTTAAAAACCAAAGAGATCTTCGCACGTCAGGATATCGATTCGATAGTCTGCTGGCACTCGGCTGCGCCTGAATATCGCCGCAAATTCATCCCCTCGGACCGGTATGGCTGGTTGTGGGTCTATTTCGAAACTCCGTACATCAGCGTGTGCGTCTATTCGGTCAAGGGTTACCGACTCGAAAGCAATGGCGGCATAGTTTTATTGCATCGACAGGGGCTGCTGAGTCAGTCGCGTACGGCATATTATATCCGTAAAACCGGCGAACGGGAGTTCCAGGTGATCGGCGCGGCGACCCGCAATGCGAGAGACCCGTTCCGTGAACGCATAGCCGACTACATATCCGACGATCCGCAACTTGCCGATACGATCCGTCACTCGAATCTCAACCGCAACAAAACGATATTGCTGTTGAAGGATTACGTCCCCTCAGCTGACTGATTACACAACCCGCTAAATCACACAATATCATGAAACAGTTAACCATTTGTATGGCAACGATACTGTCCCTCTTTTGCATGGCCCCGCACGCCGAAGCCAAGAATCCTGAAAACGTCGAATCGGACCATGTGATCGTAACCCTGAAGTCGGGCGAGAAGATCGACTGCTATATTCACAGAGGATGGCAGGCCGAAGAGTCGATGTTCAAGAAGGAGAACTACGCATTCAAGGTTCTCATGTCGCCCGATGACAAGGATCCGGTAGAATATACGGCGGATGATGTCGAGAGCATCGACTATGTCGAAGTTACAGAGGCACATCCGGATGGTCTGAGATGGGAATCGCGGCCGCTCGCCAGCCCCAGCTTCTCGAGCCGATACAATACCATCCAGCGTCTGTTGTGCGTCGAAAAGGTCGGCAAGAACGCAACCACCTACTGGTGGAAAATCTGGACATCAACGGGTCGGAATCTGGCAAGTCGGCAGTTGGTCACTTATATGGGTGTCCGCTTCCACAACGATCCCGAAGGCATAGTCTATCCATATACGCTGGTCAACTCGGTATTGATGAAGGATAAGTATCCGGGGTTGAAGGAGTTCTGCAAGCAGTGGTTCAAGGGACCCGAAGGCAAGGTGCACAAGAAGGAGGCCGATGAGAATGATTCCTGGATACTCGAAATGTACGATGCCTATCTTGCACAGAGAGCTGCGGAAGCGACTCCGGAGACTGCGTCCGAACAGCAGGCTGACGATGCTGCGGATGCAACGGTCGAATAGCAGCAGCGAGGATATAACATCCGCTATTTTATACTGTCTTTATACTATTTTGGGGTCCCGCCATCCGGACAGATTCCGGCGATGGGGCCCCAAAAAACATTTGGACAGGACGCGCCGTACGACAATGTTGATGTCAAACGGCGCGCCCACGCTTCTTCTGCCTTGCCTTCGGATTAATGACCATACAGCATGGTCCTGGCGGTCACGGTTGAGGCTGCGGCACGCTTGCCGTACTTGTCATTTGTTCTGGTAGACGGACGGTGAACAGCCGACCGCTTTCTTGAAATATACCCCAAAGAACGACTGGTTGGCGAAATTCAGTATGTCGGCAACCTGCTGAACGCTGTATTGCTGGCTTTTCAACAGCGCCTTGGCCTCCAGAATCACATAATCCCTGATCCATTCGCCGGCATGCCGCCCGCTGACGACCCGTACCACCTGAGAGAGGTATTTCGGGGTCAGACACAACTTTTCGGCGTAGAAGACGATGCTGCGTTCGGAGGTGCAATATTGTTGCAGGAGCTGTATGAACTGATCGATGATCTGTTTTTTACGCGAACTGCGTCCGGTATCGAATTTCTCGACATAACGTGTCATGACCTGGCACACGTCGTAATACAACACCTGCATGTAACCTCTCAAAGCCTCCCGTTTGTAATTGAACGACGGTTGCCGGACCTTTGCCCGCATGGCGCGGTAGAGTGTCAGAATCTCCTCGGTTTCGTCATCCGAGAGCTGCATCATCGAGTTTTGCGCCAGGAATTTGCGCACGATCACGGTTCCCGCCGGACTGCTTTCCGGAATAATGTAATCCGCCGAGAATGCAATGATCACCACCCGACAGTCAGACGAGACGTTCAGGCACTGCACGATTGTTCCCTGAGGCACGATCATCAGACTGTTGCGATGCATTTCGTATTCATTGAGGTTTACACGTACGCGCATGCAACCTTCCATGCACAGGTTCATTATCGAAAACTGCAGTTTGAACGGATACGGTGCCGTAAGGAATCTGGTCATGTGAGGATCGGTGGACAAGTCGCGAATGCTGCTGTGCTCGTCAAGATTGTCGGCTGCCATGAACTCGTCGTCGATGATACAGGTCTGTTCATCGAACGGTATCATGGCCAGATCAAGATCGTTGAAATTGTCCGTTTTTTTCATGTGCTTAATAGTGAATGCGACTACAAATATACTGTTTAGAACTGTAATATCGACATTTTTGCCATCGTTAAATCCGATTTGTCATCCTTTTGAACAATATAGGCACATTGTACGACAAAGCAGTGCCGGCAAAAAGCATCAACTTTGTACCCGGAAAAGAACTACTCTAAACAAACTGTATCATGATCAAGAGAACAACACTATTGTTCATCGCTGCGGCCTGCCTGCTGGCAGGATGTACCGGAACCGACAATTCCGGTGAGAGTTTGCGCAGCGTCTGCCTGACACGGCCCGAGGCCATGAGCGAAGAGTCCGTGAAGCACTATTCGGGCGTGGTGAAGGCCGCCCACGAGATCGGGCTCGGATTCAAGACGGCCGGTCAGATATCACGTATCCATGTACGCGAAGGCGACCGGGTCCGCAAGGGGGAACTGCTGGCCGAGCTGGATGATGCCGACTATCGTCTGGCAGTCGAAGCGCTGCAGATCCAGTACGACCAGCTCAAGGACGAGGTGGATCGTACCGCCCGGCTTTTCAACCAGAAGAGCGTGTCGGCCAACGATTACGAGAAGGCTGTTGCCGGCCTGCACCAGCTGGGCATACAGCTGCAGGCGAACCAGAACAAGCTCGACTATACAAAGCTCTATGCCCCGACGGACGGATATATCCGTAAGGTCGGTTTTTCGCCGGCCGAGATGGTCGATGCCGGAACATCTGTAGTTACACTGCTCGACATGTCGGGAATGGAGGTATCGGTTGATATTCCGGTTGAAGAGTATCTCAACAGGGAGCATTTCGTGCGCTACTATTGCCGGTCGGCCGAGAGCGGGATATCCTATCCCATGTCCTTGTCGAGCATCTCGCCCAGTGCCGACGGCAACCAGCTGTATCGTCTGGAGCTGACGTTCGTTTCGCGTCCGGACGACCGTCTGACGGCCGGCATGAATGTCGAAGTCGGAATCGTCGCCTCCGACACGGCATCCTTGCATGGCTTTACCCTGCCGCTGCGGTCTGTTTTCCGGGACGGCGACACCTCCTGCGTATGGGTGCTGAAGAGCGACTCGACGGTTGCCAAACGGCCCGTACGGCTTGCCGGCACCGATTCCCGAGGGAGAGCCGTGATCGTCGAGGGGCTGACGGGTGAAGAACAGATCGTGCGGGCCGGAGTGAACGTGCTGCTTGATGGCGAACATGTCAAGGTCATCGGCCAACCGAGCAAAACAAACGTAGGAGGAGTGTTGTAATGAAACTGACAGAGTTTTTCATGCGGCGGCCGATGCTGTTCTGGTCGTTCATGGCGGCGATTATCATAGCCGGAGTCCTGTCGTTCATCCAGATGCCCAAGCTTGAGGATCCGGCCGTTTCGGCAAAACAGGCGATGGTCGTGGTGTCGTGGCCCGGTGCAAATGCCCATAAGATGGAGCTCGAGGTGGCCAAGATGATGGAGGATGAGTTGCGGGCGCTGCCCGATGTCAACAAGATCAAGACCGAATGCCGGAGCGGAGTTGCGATGTTTACGGTCGAGTTCAAGATGACGGTGCTCAACAGCGAACTCGAACAGCATTTCGATCTGTTGCGGCGCAAGGTTAACGATGCTGCCATACGTTTGCCACAGGGGTGTTACGACCCGATCGTGATTGACGACATGATGGATGTCTACGGTATTTTCTACGCGTTGACTGCCGACGGGTATGACTACCCCGAGATGTACCGGTATGCCGATTACATACGTCGCGAACTGCTCGACGTGAAGGGTGTCAAGCGTATCAACATAGTCGGAAATCGCGACGAAGTGATCAATATCATTCTTTCGAAGGAGCAGATTGCGCGGAACGGGATCATCCCGACCCAGATCATGTCGGCATTGCAGGCGGCCGGAAAGAACGTCGATGCGGGCAAATATCCGAACGACGGCGAGCGTATTGCGCTCTATGTCGATTCGGCTGTCGAGGACGAGGAGGACATACGTAATCTGCAAATCCAGACATTCGACGGAAAATATCTGCGTATCGGAGACATAGCTCGCGTCGAACGCGGTTATGCCGAACCGCAGCGCAACGGATTCTTCGTCGACGGCAAACCGGCCCTGGCAATCTGTGTTGCCATGGAGACATCGGCCATCGTTCCGGACGTGGGCAAGGAGGTCGATGCGCGGCTAAACGAGGTCATGAAGCAGATTCCGGCCGGGTTCGAGACCGAGAAGATATTCTTCCAGCCCGACAAGGTCGATCAAGCCATCTCGTCATTCATGCTCAACCTGGTCGAATCGGTCGCCATCGTCATTCTCGTGCTCATATTCACGATGGGTTGGCGGAGCGGTGTCATCATAGGTTTCGGTCTGGTGCTTACGGTAGCGATCTCGTTCCCGATCCTGCTTGCCTGCGGCACCACCCTGCAACGTATTTCGCTCGGTGCGTTCATTGTTGCCATGGGCATGCTTGTCGACAATGCCGTGGTCATCATGGACGGCATTCTGGTCGACCGCAAACGCGGTTTGCCGCCCAAAGTCTATCTCTACCGTATCGGCCGCAATACTGCCCTGCCGCTGCTCGGGGCCACGATCATTGCCGCTTCGACCTTCCTGTGCGTATATCTGTCGCCCGATACGGCCGGTGAGTATGCCGGAGACCTGTTTCTGGTTCTGTGCGTAAGTCTGCTTGCAAGCTGGATTCTGGCACTGGTACAAGTCCCCGTATGCGCCAGGACCTGGCTGCCCGCACGCGAAAAGAGTGACAAGAATCCGGGTGCCGTAATGAATTCTCCCGTACACCGCTTTGTCCGCAAGGCCGTGGCGGTGCTCATCGACCACAAGCGCAAAACAATAATCCTGGCCTTCAGCCTGCTGGCAGTCTGCATCTTCGGCATGACAAAGGTCAAGAATCTATTTTTCCCCGATTTCGACTACAAACAGTTCGTGGTCGAGTGCTTCTTTCCGTCGGCTTCGGATCCCGACATGGTACGTGACCAGCTGTTGGAGATGAGCGGCAAGGTATCGGAGAATCCGGCCGTCGAGCGAGTGGCGGTCAGTCAGGGGAGCGCTCCGGCCCACTACTGCCTGGTACGTCCTATGACTTCGGGCGGCGACTGCTACGGCGAACTGATCGTCGACTGCAAGGACTACAAAACCGTTCTGGAACAGATTCCGACCATCCGCAGGCAACTGCGCGAGGAGTATCCGGATGCCTACATACGTGTTCGCAAATACAATTTCTCGATTTCGACGAGCCATACCGTGGAGGTCGAATTTGCAGGGCCCGATCCGGCTGTTCTGCGCGATTTGAGCCGTCAGGCCGAGGATATCATGCGTCGTTCGCCATATATCGATGCCTATTCGGTTCAGAACAACTGGAAACCGGCCGGCAAGGCTCTCATCGCCGGATATGTGCAGTCGAACGGTCTGCGGGCCGGCATCAACCGCAGTGATGTAGCCAATGCCCTGATGGCGGCTACGGACGGGATGCCCGTAGGTGTTCTGAATGACAACGACCGCATGGTGACGCTCAACCTTCAGGTGCGCAATGCCGACGGCAGCCGGATAACCGACATTGGACAGATACCCGTCTGGAGCATGCTCAACATGCACCTCTCGAACGAAGAGTTGCAGGGGGCGCTCGGCGGCGGACAGGCCATGAGCGATCTTCAGGACAAGCTGTTCCGAGCCACGCCGCTGAACAACGTCGCCCCCGACATACGTCTGGAGTGGGATGAGGATGTGGTGATGCGGCTCAACGGCCGGCGCGTGATCGAAGCCGAATGCGATCCCAATCCCGACTGTCCGCAGGCCACTCCCGCAAAAGCGGTCTCTTCGATCAAGGATCAGATCGAAAACATTCCGCTGCCCGACGGCTACACCATGCGGTGGGTCGGCGAAGGCGAAATTCAGGGCGAAGCGATCGGCAATCTGATGAAATTCGTTCCGATAACCATTTTCCTGATTCTGGCCATACTGCTGTTGCTCTTCAACAGCTGGCGCAAGGTTATTCTGATTCTGTTGTGTTTCCCGTTTGTCTTCTGCGGCATCACGCCGTCGCTGCTGCTGACCGGCCAACCGATGACCTTCATGGCCATCATCGGAATGCTGGGACTGATCGGCATGATGGTCAAGAACGCCATCGTGCTCGTCGACGAGATCAACCGCCTTCAGACCGAAGAGCATATGCACCCCTACAAGGCTGTCATCGAAGCTACCGTTTCGCGCGTAAGGCCGGTACTGATGGCCTCGCTGACAACCATCGTCGGCATGATCCCTCTGGTCACCGACCCGATGTACGCTTCGATGGCCATCACCATCATGGGCGGGCTTACCGTCGGTACGATCATTACGCTCATACTTCTGCCGTTGTTCTATACGGCGATGTTCCGTATCGGCCGGCCCCGAAACGCTTAAAAAACATCTATAAGAATATGAACATGTTACGAATACATATTGCAGGTTTAGCCATACTGCTTTCGGTGTCGGCCGCACCGGCACAACAACCCGTATCGCTATCGTTGTCGCAGTGCCGCGAGCTGGCTCTTGCCCACAGCGAGGATCTTCAGCAGGCCGACAACCGTCTCCGACAGGCCGAACTGGACAGCCGGATAGCCTCGGCGGCCCGTCTTCCAAAGATTGAGGGTTCGGCAACGGGCGCCTACGTGTTTCCGGATATCGACATGATGGGAATGGAGATGTGTATGCGCGGCACATACATGGCCGGCATCAACCTGACTCAGCCCATATATACCGGAGGAAAGATCGCGGCCGCTAACAAACTGGCCCGTATCGGGCAGGAGGTTGCCGACGAACAGCTGCGCAAGACACGTATGGATATCATCGTGGAGGCCGACAATGCCTATTGGAGCTATATAGCTGTTTCGCGCAAGGTGCGGATGCTTGAGAGTTGTATGGCGCAGATGGATACGCTGTATGCACAGACCTCTTCGGCGCTGGCGGCCGGAATGGCCATCGAAAACGACCTGCTGCGGATCAGTGCCAAACGCAGTGAAATAGATTATCAGTTGCAGCGGGCCCGCAACGGAGCCGATTTGTGCCGTATGGTATTGTGCCGGGTAATCGGTTCGGAGTTCGACACGCCGATCGAACCGACGGATACCGTTTTTGTCGTCTCCGCACCAGAGATTGCCACCTCGGACATCGAGGCTCGCCCCGAATACCGAATGCTCGAAAAACAGGTTGCGGCCGGCGAACAAAAGATCCGGGATGCCCGCTCCGAGATGCTGCCTGTCGTAGGTCTCTCGGCCGGATACAGCTATTACGGCAATATCGACCTGAAGAGCATGGTCGATGCCGGAAACGGAACGATGGTACCCTACACGCAGGAGTTTCGGGACGGGATCGGGATAGCGATGATTTCGGTCAAGATTCCGATCTTCCATTGGGGCGAGGGGCGCAATAAGGTCAGAAAGGCCCGTTACGATCTGCAGAATTCGCAGCTCGACCTGCAAAAGAACAGCCGTTTGATGAGCATCGAGGTCCAACAGGCCATTCGCAATGTCGAGGATGGGTATCGCCTGATCGCCACGGCCGAATACGGATTGGCGCAGGCGGTCGAGAATCTGCGGGTCATGCGCAACCGTTATGCCGCCTCGATGGCCACGTTGACCGACCTGCTCGATGCCCAGACGCAGTGGCAACAGGCCGAGAGCAATCTGATCGAAGCCCAAACGCAGTATCGCATCTATCAGACGGAGTATCTTCGCAGCACCGGCCGGCTCAATTGACCGCAGCCATTCGCGGCGGTCGAAAGCCTCAGGTGCCGCGCCACTAAATCAAAATCCGGAGACTGTCATTGGTTATGCAGTCTCCGGATTTTTTGTATCTCTGCAGTTGGGCCGGTATTTATCTGCCGTTATGCAGATACATTCAGATACAAGCCTTCATGAGCCTTCGGACTACAAGTCCCGACTCCCGCACTATCCCTATTATCGTGAAAGAAGGTACTCCTTGAAGTCGTCGAATTCGGCCGACAACGGAATGGAGTTCTTGGTGCGGGCGGCAAAGCGTTCGAGAGCCGGCGGCATGGCGACTTTCCCGACAATCGGTTCGACCCGTTCGGCGAACTTTGCCGGATGGGCCGTTTCGAGGAAAATCCCCGGCCCGCCGAGACCCGTATCCTTCAATGCCGTGTATCCGCAGGCACCGTGCGGATCCATCACGTAACCGTACTGCCGGTAGACCTCCCCTATCGCCTGCTCGATCTGCGAATCGTCATAGAACGACGCCGAGATATCTCCACGGATTCTTTCCACATCGTTGCCGTAGAGGTCGGCTATGCGGGCAAAGTTGCTCGGATCGCCCACATCCATCGCATTGGCTATGGTTGCAACCGACGATCGTGGTTGGTAGCTTCCGCTCGCGAGGTAGTCGCAGAAGACCTTGTTGCGGTTGTTTGCGGCGATGAACCTCCGGACGGGCAACCCCATTCGGTGTGCGATCAGTCCGGCCGCCAGATTTCCGAAGTTCCCGCTCGGAACCGATATTACCGGAGCCTCGACGCACCCTGCCCGGCGCAGGCTGGCGTATGCCCCGAAATAGTAGAACGATTGCGGCAGGAAGCGTGCGACATTGATCGAATTGGCCGACGTAAGGCGCATTCGGGCCGTCAGGTCAGGGTCCATGAAGGCACTCTTGACCAACCGCTGGCAGTCGTCGAACGAACCGTCGATCTCTATTGCCGTGATATTTCCGCCGAGCGTTGCGAACTGTTTCTCCTGCAGCGGGCTGACCTTGCCGCGCGGATAGAGTACGGCGACATCTATTCCCTCGACGCCGTAGAAACCGTTCGCGACGGCACTTCCCGTATCTCCCGAAGTGGCCACCAATACCGTTACGGGCTCACTGCCGCCTTCGCGCGAGATGAAATACGAAAGCATGCGGGCCATGAACCGTGCCCCGACATCCTTGAAGGCGGCCGTCGGTCCGTGATACAGTTCGAGGGCATAGATGTCGGGGGCCACTTGCCGGAGCGGGATCGGGAAACTGAGTGTTTCGGTGACGATCCGGTGCAGGTCGCCGGCCGGCACATCCTCGCCGAACAGTTCGTCGGCCACACGGCATGAAATCTCACTCAGAGACATATCCCCGATACCGTCGAAAAACGATTCGGGAAGCACTCCGATACGTTCGGGCATATAGAGCCCACGATCGGGTGCCAATCCGCGGATCACGGCCTCGGCCAGTGTCGCAGGATTGCATTTGCGGTTTGTACTGTAATATTTCATCGTTCGTCGCGTCGCATTAGAATATCCATGAATCTGCTGCTCGGAATCGTTCCGTAGAAACCTTCGGCTGCTGCGAATTCATCGTAAGTCATGACTTTGTCCGGCGTCAGGTCGGGAGCATTGATGATGAACGGAACCGGATCGGCCGTATGGGTACGCACGCTGCAAGGAGTCGGATGGTCCGGCAGCAGCGCTATCGTGACCGGTTCGTCCCAACCGGAGGTCTGTTCGACGATGTGACGCACTACTCTGTTGTCGAGATACTCGATCGTACGGGTCTTGAGTTCAGCATCGCCCGCATGGCCCGCCTCGTCGCTCGCCTCGATGTGCAGATAGACGAAATCCTCATTCCGCAGGGCTTCTATCGCCGCCTGCGCCTTGCCTTCGTAGTTGGTGTCGTAGAGCCCCGTGGCACCTTCGACATCGATGCTGCGCAGACCGGCCAGTATTCCGATTCCCTTGATCAGATCGACGGCCGAAATCACCGAACCGCTGCGGATACCGTATTTCTCGGTCATGGCGCTCATTCTGGGACGGTAACCGGGCGACCAAGGCCATATCGAATTTGCCGGATCGAGGCCCGCGGCCCGACGGCGCCGGTTGACCGGATGGTCTGCCAGCAGCTCCTGAGAACGCAGGATAAGCCGGTTTATGAGTTCGGCTGTCTCTTCTGCCTCGGGCACGGCCGCCCGAACGAGTTTGTCGGCAAACAGTGCTCCCGGGACATCGTGCGGCGGTGTGCAGATAATCCGCTTGTCCCCGCCCCGTATCTTTAGCAGATGGCGGTATGAAACGCCGCCGTAAAAATCCACGCCGTTTCCGCCCAGCTCCTTCTGCAGGAAGTCGATTTGTTCATGTGCCTCGGCGGTCGAGATATGTCCTCCGGAGTGGTTTTTGATACGCCCCTCCTCGATGGTAATTAGATTGCAGCGCATGACCATCTCTCCGTCACCGACCGCAACCCCCATGCTTGCCGCCTCGAGCGAGCCGCGCCCCTCGAATACCGACGGCACATCGTAACCCATGACTGCCAGATTTGCAATTTCGCTTCCCGGGGCGAACCCTTTGGGAATCGTATCCAGCATACCGCAACGCCCCGTACGTGCAAGCCGGTCGATATAAGGTTTCCGGGCCGCCTGCAGCGGAGTCTTGCCACCCAATTCGGGACAAGGCCTGTCGGCCATTCCATCCCCGAGTATGACGATGGTTTTCATGATATAGTATGTAAAGGGATTATCGTATGTTGGCGATGCTTATTATGTCGGCGAAAACACCTGCCGCCGTCACGCTTGCCCCGGCGCCGTAACCCTGTATCAGCATCGGGAACTCCTTGTAGCGTTCGGTAGTGATCGCTATGACGTTGTTGCTTCCCGAGAGGTTGTAGAACAGATTCGACGGTTCGATCTCCTTCAGGCCGACCGAAGCCTTGCCGTTATCGAGTTCGGCCATGTACCGCCAGTGCAGACCTTTTGCCACAAGCTGTTTGCGTCTGGCTTCGAAATCGGCATCGAGTTCGGGCAATCTGCTCCAGAAGTCGTCGAGCGAACCCTCCAGATATTCATCCGGAATGATCGGCTGTTTGACCACATCCGACTGTTCGATACGGTATTCGGCCTCGCGCGACAGGATCACCAGTTTTCTCAGAACATCCATTCCGCTCAGGTCGACACGCGGGTCGGGCTCGGCATAACCGGCCTCGCAGGCCATTCGGACAGCACGGCTGAAGGGAACCTCGGCGCTCATGACATTGAAAATGTAGTTGAGCGTACCCGACAGCACCGCCTCGATGCGCAGGATACGGTCGCCACTCTTGATCAGGTTGCCGATCGTATTGATTATGGGCAGTCCGGCACCGACATTTGTTTCGTAGAGGAACTTGATGCCGCGGTGACGGGCCGTGCGTTTCAGCCGGTCGTATATTTCGAATGACGATGATGCCGCGATCTTGTTCGCCGTCACCACCGAGACGTTCGCCTCGAGCAGCTGCTGATATGTTCCGGCAACCTCGCTGCTGGCCGTACAGTCAACGAATACTGAATTGAATATGTTGGTGCGGATGATCGCCTCCATGAACTTTTCTGACGACGATTCAACCTCCGATTCGGCCAGCTGCTGGCGGTAGGTCTGCAGGTCGATACCCTCGCGGTCGATGACCATCCTGTGCGAATTGGCTATGCCGACGACGTTGATTTTAAGCGAGTTTTCATCGGCGAGTTTCTGCTTCTGCTTGGCGATCTGATCCAGCAGGTTGCTGCCTACAAGCCCTACTCCCGCCACGAAGATGTTCAGTACCTGATACTCCGACAGGAAGAAAGAATCGTGAATTACGTTCAGGGCCTTGCGCAGGCTTTCGAGCGTAATGACGAACGAAATGTTTGTCTCCGAAGCACCCTGCGCACACGCTATGACATTGATGCCGTTGCGGCCGAGCGTCCCGAACAGACGTCCGGCAATTCCCGGGGTATGCTTCATGTTCTCACCGACGATTGCCACCGTTGCCAGCCCGTGTTCGGCACGTATGCCGTTTATTTCGCCCTGCGAGATCTCCTTGGCGAATTCACGGCTCAGTTCGTTGACGGCCTTGTCGGCATCCGACTCGCTGACGCCGATCGAGGTGGTATTCTCCGAAGCGGCCTGCGACACGAAGAAAACGCTGATACCGGCCTGTGCCAACGTTCTGAATATACGGTGGTTCACACCGATCACGCCCACCATTCCGAGGCCCTGTATGGTCAGCAGGCAGGTATTGTTGATCGACGAAATACCCTTGATGCTCCGGTCATCCGAGTGGTGATCATTCGAAATGAGCGTACCGGGGGCCGAAGCGTTGAACGTATTCTTGATCCGGATAGGGATATTCTTGTGATATACCGGGAATATCGTCGGCGGGTAGACGACCTTTGCACCGAAGTTGCACAACTCGGTTGCTTCGGCAAATGTCAGGTGGTCGATTACATATGCAGCATTTATGACACGCGGGTCGGCCGTCATGAATCCGTCGACATCGGTCCATATCTCGAGCATCGAGGCATCGAGCGCTGCCGCAACAATCGCCGCCGTATAGTCGGAACCGCCGCGGCCGAGGTTTGTGACATCGTCCGAATCGCGGTCCGAGGAGATGAACCCGCCCATGACCGTAATTCTGGCTGTCGGATCGATTGCCTTTCGGATCAGTTCGTTGGTTGTCTCGAAGTCGACGATATGCTTGTTGAAATAGTGCGTAGTCTTGACGATCTTTCGCGAATCCTTCAACTCCGCCCCGTCGATCACCGTCGATATTATTGTCGACGACAGCCGTTCGCCGTAACTTACAATTGTATCCTTGGTCTTCGCCGAAAGGTCCTTGATCAGGTAGACGCCCTTGTAGATGTTCGAAAGTTCGTCGAGCATGGCATCGACCTTTTCGGTAACGTTTTTTGCGCGGTCGCTTGTCCCGAGCAGTTCGGCAATGGCGGTATGGTGTTTCTCAATGATGATCTGCAGTTCGTCGGTATATGATGTCGAGCCCTCGGATGCCATGACGGCGGTCTTTATCAGGCGGTCTGTTATGCCGCCCATTGCGGATACCACGACTACGGTATTTTCGGTCGAGCGTTCGACTATCTCCTTGACTTTCAGCATTGCCGAGGCGGAACCTACGGATGTTCCGCCGAACTTCATCACTTTCATCTTCGATCAGTTTTTTATGAAATTTTGCCGTGCAATTTTATAAAAAATTTATAAAAAAACAACTTTTTGTAAGCAAATAATGGCGCACGCAACCTTATGCCGATCAATACATGATTGACATACAATCGATTACGCAAATAAAAAACTGTAAGTTTACCGATAGTTTTGCGGACGATAAAGAGAGGTTAATCCATCTTCAGCACGGCGAGGAAGGCAGACTGCGGCACCTCGACATTGCCGATCTGGCGCATACGCTTTTTACCGCGCTTCTGTTTTTCGAGCAGCTTGCGCTTGCGGGTGATGTCGCCGCCGTAGCACTTCGCCGTCACATCCTTGCGCACCGCCTTCACCGTCTCGCGGGCAATGATCTTGGCCCCGATGGCCGCCTGTATCGCGATGTCGAACTGCTGGCGCGGGATCAACTCCTTGAGTTTCTCGCACATCTTGCGACCGAAATCGTAGGCGTGGGCCTGGTAGATCAGCGACGACAGCGCATCGACCGGCTCGCCGTTGAGCAGGATGTCGAGTTTGGCCAGCTTGCTGTCCTTGTAACCGGTGCGGTGGTAGTCGAACGAGGCGTATCCCTTCGAAATACTCTTCAGCTTGTCGTAGAAGTCGAATACGATCTCCGACAGCGGCATCTCGAAATTGACCTCCACACGGTCCTGAGTAATGAATGTCTGGTTCTTCATCACGCCGCGCTTGTCGATGCAGAGTTTGATCACGTTGCCCAGGAAGTCGGACTTGGTAATCACCTGCGCCATGATGTACGGCTCCTCGATCTTTGCGATCTGAGTAATGTCGGGCAGCCCCGAGGGGTTGTGGACATCGAGCGTTTCGCCCTTTGTCGTAGTGACACGGTAGGAGACGTTGGGCACGGTGGTGATTACATCCATGTCGAACTCGCGGTAGAGGCGTTCCTGTATGATCTCCATGTGGAGCAGCCCGAGGAACCCGCAGCGGAAACCGAATCCCAGAGCCAGCGAACTCTCCGGTTCGAACGACAGCGAAGCATCGTTGAGCTGGAGTTTTTCGAGCGACGATCGCAGATCCTCGTACTGGTCGGCCTCGACGGGATATACACCCGCAAAGACCATCGGCTTGACATCCTCGAAACCGGCTATGGCCTCATCGCACGGTTCGGCCACATGCGTTATTGTGTCGCCAACCTTGACATCGGTCGAAGTCTTGATACCCGAGATTATGTATCCCACGTCGCCGGCACGCACCTCGTCACGCGGTGAGAGTCTCAGTTTGAGCACCCCGACCTCGTCGGCATCGTACTGGCTGCCGGTATTGAAGAACTTCACGTGGTCGCCCTTGCGGATCGTACCGTTGAATATGCGGAAATAGGCTATGATGCCGCGGAATGGGTTGAATACCGAGTCGAAGATCAACGCCTGCAACGGTGCATTCTCATCGCCCTTCGGCGCGGGAATGCGGTCGACAATCGCCGCCAGGACCTCTTCCACACCCTGCCCCGTCTTGCCCGATGCGGCGAGGATCTCGTCGTGGTCGCAGCCGAGCAGGTCGACGATCTGATCCTTCACCTCGTCGATCATGGCCGATTCCATGTCGATCTTGTTGAGCACGGGAATGATCTCCAGGTCGTGGTCGAGCGCCAGATAGAGGTTCGAGATGGTCTGCGCCTGTATGCCCTGCGTGGCATCGACCACCAGCAATGCACCTTCACACGATGCAATTGCCCGCGACACCTCGTAAGAGAAGTCGACGTGTCCCGGGGTGTCAATCAGATTCAGTATGTATGTCTGGCCGTCGGTGTGACGGTACTCCATCTGTATTGCATGGCTCTTGATTGTAATACCCTTTTCTCGTTCGAGCTCCATGTCGTCGAGTACCTGAGCCTGCATTTCGCGCTGGTTCAGTGTTTTGGTATACTCCAACAGGCGGTCGGCAAGCGTACTCTTACCGTGGTCGATATGGGCTATGATACAGAAGTTGCGTATGTTTTTCATGCGGGGAATTCGTTATTTCGCAGCGCAAATATACTAAATTTTACGATTATTCGGGGCATTGACCGCCAAAGCCGTGCCAACTCGCTGTCGCCGGGCCTCTGAAAACCGTCGGATCGCGGCGAGGAACCAGTCTCGGGAGCGATTGCCGACAGATACCCAAAAAAAATGTTTTGCCGGAAAGGGTTTGCGAGTCTCATTTATTTGCAATACATTTGCCCCGAACTACCAACCCGGCTGTATATGTTGAGCAAGAAAATCACGGACCGGCTGTCTGATTTCAGGACGCCGTTTTACCTCTATGACATGGGGTTGCTTGAAAGGACATTGCAAAGTGTCGTATCGGAGGCCGCCAAGTACGGATTTCACATACATTATGCCATCAAAGCCAATTTCGACGACCGTCTGCTCGCGCTGATCCGCAAGCACGGACTCGGTATCGACTGCGTGAGCGGAAACGAGGTCCGCAAGGCCGTCGAATCGGGATTCGACCCGCAAACGGTGGTCTATGCCGGCGTGGGCAAGAGCGACGACGAGATCCGCTACTCGATCCAACAGAACATACTCGCATTCAACTGCGAATCGCGGCAGGAACTTCAGGTGATCGATTCGATAGCCCGTTCGATGGGACGCGTTGTGGATGTGGCTCTGCGCATCAACCCCGACGTCGACCCGCATACGCACAAATATATAGCTACCGGCCACGGCGACAGCAAGTTCGGGGTCTCATACAAAGAGATTGACGAGGTGTGCGCCGAACTGCACGAATACCGTAACATACGCATCGTGGGGCTGCATTTCCATGTCGGTTCGCAGATCCTCGACATGCATGTCTTCGAGAACCTGTGCCACCGCGTCAACGATATCCGCCGCTGGTTCGAGAGCCGCGGGTTCGAACTCGAACATCTCAACATGGGCGGCGGCCTGGGAATCAACTACGACGATCCCGACGCAACTCCAATACCTGATTTTGCAACCTATTTCGCACTCTTCGCCCGCGAACTCGAACACGAAGGCAAAAGGGTGCATTTCGAACTGGGGCGCTCGATCGTGGGTCAGTGCGGCGAACTGATCAGCCGCGTACTCTACAACAAGACCACCCCGAGCGGCCGCCATGTAGCCATCATCGATGCCAGCATGACCGAACTGCTGCGTCCGGCACTCTACGGGGCACGGCACCGGATCATCAACCTGACCCCGCACGCCGACGGCCAGCAGATCCCGTACATGGTCGCCGGCACGGTCTGCGAATCCTCCGACATCTTTGCCCGCGATGCCGTTCTGCCCGAACTGCGGCGCGGCGACCTGGTCGCAATCGAATCGGCCGGCGCATACGGCATGTCGATGGCCTCGTGTTACAACCTGCACAACCTGCCCACCGCTGTCTACAGCGATGAGATCCAATAAACAAAAGATTATATGTGGTTAATATTTGCATTTGCATCGGCAGCGCTGCTCGGATGCTATGACATATGCAAGAAACGCGCGTTGAGACACAATGCGGTTCTGCCCGTACTGTTTTTCAATACGTTCTTCTCATCGATCATCTTCCTGCCGCTTATCCTCTCGTCGCTTTTCGGGTGGAATCTGGCGGCAGGAACCATCTTCGAAGTGCCGACCGCCGGCCTGAAAGAACATGCATACGTCATCATAAAGTCCTGTATCGTGCTCACTTCATGGCTGTTCGGTTATTTTGCCATGAAGCACCTCCCCATCACCATCGTCGGCCCGATCAATGCCACACGTCCGTGCGGCGTGCTGCTCGGCGCCATGCTCATCTTCGGCGAACGGCTCAATGCATACCAGTGGGTCGGCGTGATCCTGGCCATCACGGCAATCTTCCTGCTGAGCTTCTCGAGCCGCAAGGAGGGTATCGACTTCAAACACAACAAATGGATCCTGTGCCTGCTCATCGCGGCCATCGCGGCCATCGCCAGCGGCTTGTACGACAAGTTCATCATGAAGCACCTCGAACCGATGTTCGTGCAGGCATGGTGCAACTTCTACCTGGCTATCATCATGGGAGGCGTCCTGCTGGCACTGTGGTATCCGAACCGCGCTACGGCCCGTTTCCACTGGACATGGATCATCGTTCTGGTACCGATATTCCTGGCCATCGCCGACTTCTTCTACTTCTACTCGCTCAGTCTCGAAGGCTCGATGATCTCGATCGTCTCGATGGTCCGCCGCAGTTCGGTGATCATATCGTTTCTCGGCGGCGCACTCATCTTCCACGAGCGCAACGTCAAGAACAAGGCGGCCGGTTTGCTGCTGATTCTGATCGGCATGATTTTCCTCTATTTCGGTTCGAAGTAGCCGCTCGGAATTCGAATGAGTTAATTCTCGGCCCGAAGGTATCCGTTTTACGAGAATTTTTATAATTTTGTACGAATTTTAACCGCATCCGTACGAAACGATAAATATTTATACATACGATGAACATATCTTATAATTGGCTTAAAAACTACATCGCAACCGATCTGCCCGCCGAGAAGATCGCAGAGATCCTGACGGACATCGGTCTGGAGGTCGAATCGTTCGAAAAGGTCGAAACCGTCCGCGGCGGCCTGAGCGGCGTTGTCGTGGCACAGGTGCTCACGTGCGTCGACCACCCCGATTCGGATCACCTGCACATCACCACGGTGGATGTCGGCAGCGGCGAACCGTTGCAGATCATCTGCGGCGCCAAGAATGTCAGGGCCGGGCAGAAGGTTCTCTGCGCAACGATAAATACGGTACTCTATCCGGCCGGTGCGACCGAAGGTTTTAAGATCAAGAAGAGCAAGATACGCGGTGTCGAATCATTCGGCATGCTGTGCGCCGAGGACGAACTGGGCATCGGTTCGGACCACGCCGGAATCATGGAGCTGCCCGACGATGCTCCGGTAGGCATGCCGGCAAAGGAGTACCTCGACATCAAGGATGACTGGCTGATCGGAATCGGACTGACCCCGAACCGCATCGATGCCGCTTCGCATATCGGTGTGGCACGCGACCTGGCGGCCTACCTGCGTTCGCGCGGCGAGGATGTCAAGGTCGAGTGGCCTTCGGTCGAGGGATTCTCGGTCGACAACCATGACCTGCCGATTTCGGTCGAAGTGGCCGATCCGGTTGCTGCTCCGCGCTATGCCGGCGTAACGATTCCCGGCTGCCGCCTCGCCCCGTCGCCCGACTGGATGCAGGATGCCCTGCGGGCCGTCGGCATAAACCCGAAGAACAACCTCGTCGACATAACCAACTACGTACTCTTCGAACTCGGACAGCCGCTACATGCCTTCGACGCCGACAAGATCGAGGGTGGGCGTGTCGTAGTCCGCACGTGCGAGGAGGGTACGCCCTTCGTAACGCTGGACGGCGTCGAGCGCAAACTCTCGTCGCAGGACCTGATGATCTGCAACGCCGTACGCCCGATGTGTATCGCCGGAGTCTTCGGCGGACTCGATGCCGGCGTAAGCGACTCGACGACCAACATATTCCTCGAAAGCGCATATTTCAATCCGGTATGGGTGCGCAAAACAGCCCGCCGTCACGGTCTGAATACCGATTCCTCATTCCGTTTCGAACGCGGCATCGACCCGCAGCGTACGGTCTATGCCCTCAAGCGTGCGGCTCTGCTGTTCCGCGAGCTGGCCGGCGGAAAGATCTCGTCGGAGATCGTCGACATCTATCCGAATCCAGTCGGCGACTTCCGGTTCAACATCTCGTTTGCACGCATCAATGCCCTGATCGGAAAGGTGATTCCCGAACAGACCGTCCGCAACATCCTGGCGGCACTGGAGGTCAAGATCGAAGCCGAGCATAACGGCGTACTGTCGGTGGCCGTACCGCCCTACCGTGTCGACGTTCAGCGCGAGGCCGACCTGATCGAGGATATACTGCGAATCTACGGATACAACAACGTCGAGATTCCGGAGCACGTCAACTCGACGCTCTCCTACCAGCCGCGTCCCGACAAGAACCGTCTGGTAAATATTATTTCGGATCTGCTCTCGGACAACGGTTTTGTGGAGATCATGAGCAACTCGCTGACCAAGGCGGCCTATTACGAGGGTCTCGACAGTTTCCCCGCCGAACACTGCGTACGGATACTGAATCCGTTGAGCGCCGATCTGAATGTCCTGCGCCAGACGCTGCTGTTCAATGCGCTGGAGGCCGTGCAGCTCAACGTCAACCACCGCAACGGCGACCTGAAACTATATGAATTCGGCAACTGCTACTTCTTCAACGAATCGGCCGATGCCTCGAAGAACCCGCTCGACCGCTATTCCGAGGGTTACCGGTTGGCACTGACCGTTACGGGAGCCGCCGTCACGCCGTCGTGGAACGTGCGGCCCGAACAGTCGAGCTTCTTCACGTTGCGCAGCTACGCCGAACGGATTCTGAAACGGCTGGGCATCGACATCTACTCGTTGCGGAGCACCGAGATCCAGAACGACATTTTTGCCGATGCACTGTCGGTCGAGATCAACGGAAAGCCGCTCCTGCAGATGGGTGCCGTAACCTCGAAGATACGTTCGATGTTCGACCTGAAGCAGGAGGTTTACTATCTCGAGTTGGATTTCGACCGTCTGGTCAAGGCTACCAAGAAACATACGGTCGCTGCCGAGGAGCTGCCAAAGTTCCCCGAAGTGAAACGTGACCTGTCGCTTCTTGTGCCGGAAGATGTCACCTTCGCCCGTCTGCGCGAAATCGCCTTTGCAACCGAGAAACGCCTGCTGAAGCGTCTCGCTGTTCGATGTATACCAGGGCGACAAGCTGCCGGCCGGCAAGAAATCCTACGCTCTGAATTTCGTGCTGGAGGATCGCAACCAGACTCTTACGGACAAGATCATTGACCGCACGATGTCCAACCTGGTCGAGCAGTTCGAACGCCAGGCAGGCGCCCAGGTAAGATCCTGAACAGAACAGCGGGGGGGGGAGCGAAAAAAGAAAAATTCAGCCTGACCAACAAGCAGAAACAAAAAAACACTACCCAACATACATGGAAAAGATATTGATTCTGGATTTCGGTTCACAGTATACGCAGCTCATCGCACGCCGTGTGCGCGAGCTGAATGTATATTGCGAAATCCACCCCTACAACAAGATTCCCGACCTGAGCGAGTTCATCGGAGTCATCCTGTCGGGCAGTCCGGCGTCGGTACGCAGTGCCGATGCGCCGAAAGTCGACCTGTCGCAGATCAAGGGCCACCTGCCGTTGCTCGGCATATGCTACGGCGCCCAGTATCTGGCACACAACTACGGCGGCGAGGTGGCTCCGTCCGATACCCGCGAATACGGCCGTGCAATGCTGTGCGTGAACGACGCTTCGGACCCGCTGCTCAAGAAGATGTCCCAGACCTCGCAGGTGTGGATGTCGCACGGAGATACCATCGTGCGGGTTCCGGAGAACTACAAGGTCATCGCAAGCACCGAAACGGTCCGCGTAGCCGCATACCATATCGAAGGCGAAGAGACCTGGGGAATACAGTTTCACCCCGAGGTCTACCACTCGACCGAAGGCAAGGAGTTGCTGCGCAACTTCGTCGTAGGCATCTGCCACGACAGCC
>URTU01000016.1 GCA_900550925.1 uncultured Alistipes sp.
GCAGAAGGAGTCGGAACAGATGCAGCAGACCATGCGCGAACAGTTCCGCAACATGGCGGGCGACATACTCGAGGAGAAGAGCCGGCAGTTCAAGCAGACCAACAGTGAGGCTGTGGAGATGCTTCTGAAGCCGTTTCGGGAGAATATTACGGAGTTCCGGAAGCGTGTTGAGGATATCCACCGCGACGACTTGGAGCGACACGGGGCGCTGCGGAACGAGCTTCACCGGCTGATGGAGCTCAACCGCCAGATTACCGACGAGACTACGAATCTGACCAACGCCCTGAAGGGAAACTCGAAGGTTCAGGGCGATATGGGCGAGATGATCCTCACGACAATCCTCGACCATTCGAACCTGGTCAAGGGGGAGCACTATTACGTTCAGCCCAACCTGAAGGATGAGGCGGGCAACAACCTGCGTCCCGATGTGATATTGAACCTGCCGGGCGGAAAGAAGGTGATCATCGACTCGAAGGTGTCGCTGACGGCCTATGCCGATTCGGTGCATGCCGCGAACGAGTCGGAGCGCCGCGAGGCCCTGCAGCGGCATATCGCTTCGATCCGCGCCCATATCAAGGAGTTGAGCGCCAAGGAGTACCAGCGGTTGTTGGATTGCACGCCCGATTTCGTTATCATGTTCATCCCGATCGAGGCAGCGTTTCTTGAGGCTGTAAGGGAGTGCCGCGAGGACCTCTGGCTCGAGGCTTATAACAAGAAGGTGATCCTGTCGTCGCCGACCAACCTGTTCGCCATGCTGAAACTGGTGGACGACCTGTGGCTGCGCGAAAAACGCAACCGGAATACCGAGAATATCGTCAAGCTCGGCACCAAACTGTACGATCAGTTCGTGAAGTTTGTCGGTGACATGGAGGGTATCGGCAAAAATCTGGCGGCGGCGCAGAAGAGTTACAACGATGCCTACCGGCGTCTGTCGACCGGCAATGACAACCTGATGCGCAACACCGACCGCCTGCGCGAATACGGTATAAAGCCAAAAAAACTGATCGACAATAACTTGCTCGATGAGGCATCGGAGGGCGAAACAGGCGATGCAACGGCCGATAAATCGAGCAATGCATAGGCCGCCAAGCCAGTGGATGCGGCGGCCGACAAACCAGGCGATGCGCCCGTGGACTTGAAAGAGTAGCCGGACGAAATCTCTGACAACGAGTTGCCGGAGGAGAGGCCTTACTAAAGTTTGATCTGTCTCATGAGTCTGCTGCGGAAATAGGTTACGACCGGAGATCTGCACCTGCAGAATGTGTATTCAGGCCCTGCCGGGATCGGGTTGCATCATTCCCACCGGCCATTTTACAACGCAGTCGGAGTGTCAACTGCATATGTTGCGAGACTTTCCGCAATCTTTCTTGCCTCTTCTCCTGTGGAGTTCGTTTGCCGCCGATGGGACGGATGTTTCCTGTATGTAGCAACTGCGCCGTTATAGTGCGGTTGTGACCCATTGGCCGTTTACCCTGATGCGGGCCTTGCCGTTTGCGACGGGTTTCATTGCTTCGGCCTGCGGCGAGATGAGAACCGGCTTGCCGTACGGCGTGATATATTGCCAGACTCCTCCCAGCATCACTGCCGCAAATCCCTCCTCGAATTCGAAAGCCGTGTCGTAAACCGCCGGAATAACCCATTCTCCCGCCGCATTGGTGAAACCCCACTTGCCGCCGCAGGGTGTCAGCTGCGGAGTACCGAATTCGGAATCGTATGTGAAAGTATCGCCGGCGGCCAGCCGCAGAGCCGTATCCAGGCCTTCGAGTTGCGGAACCGGAGACCTGAGCATTCTCAGAATGGCCATGTGTGCGGCATCGCCCGTCAGTGCAAAGTGCCGTGCGAAAGCCTCTACCGCCCGGCTGCAGCCCGCAACCGCCTCTTCGGTATCGATCAGCACGCCGTCACCGCGGTCGAACATTCGGTACAGGTCGTAATCCGCCGCCAGGGCCGCCAGCGTAACCGACATGACGGCAATGGGATAGTCGTCGATCGAGCAGTCGAAACAGTTGCAGTCGCGTGCCGGATGGCGGTAACCTTCGGTGCCGAGCTGGGCCGTGGTGAGACCAGCCAACTGCGGCGTGAAGATCGAATCGATGTCGACCAGCCGCAGGTCCCGGCCGTCGAAGATCATGTTGTCGGGCTTGACGTCTCCGTGCGCCCACTCCTCGGCCAGCAACCGCAGTGCAAAACGGTCGAAGAGCGTTGACAGCGTTTTGAGAGTCTCGGTGTCGCGGTCGATGACCGCCTTGAAGAGCAGGTCATGAAGCGATTCGCCTTCGATCCAGTCACCGACGGTTACGTCGACCCATTGCGGCGAACCGTTCTCGTCGGAGATAAGCATTTCGTTTTCGAGCCAGCGGCAGGAGGCCGTGAGCGGCGAGAGTTGCGAACACCGGCAGCGTTCGGGCATGTATTGTGGCGGCCGCAGGTAACATTTGAGCATTTCGGGTTTGCCGTCGCGCTCGACTCGGAATACAACGGCATCGTTTCCGGTGCGGAAGTTGCCGGGAGGCACCACACGGGGTACGCCGAGCGTACGGAAACGGCCGGCGGGATCGCTCATGGCAAACAGGTATTGGGCGGCGGAACGGATCATAATGGTCGGTGGAGTGGGGAGGTATCTATCAAAAACCGGAGTGCAGGTCTTGCACTCCGGTTTCACAATATTTCGAAATATCGAAAGGTTCTATTTTCCGAGGCGCTCCTTGATTCTGTTGGTAGCCTTTTCGAGGAGCTCGGCGGGGCAGCAGAGCGTGATTCGGACATATCGTTTACCTTCGGTACCGAAGATTGCTCCGGGGGTAACGAATACGTCGCACTTGTCCATCACCTCGTCCGAGAATGCGAACGAATCGCCTTCATAGTCGGCGGGCAGTTCACCCCAGATGAACAGACCGGCCTGATTGGGGCGGTAGGTGCATCCGAGCGCATCGAGCAGGGCATAACCCTGTTTCTCGCGGGCGTAGTATATGTCGTTGAGCGACTTGAACCAGTCGTCACCGAGCGAAAGCGCCTGTGCAGCGGCAGCCTGAATCGGATAGAACATACCCGAATCCATATTGCTCTTGAAGCAGAGTATCGAGTCGATCCACTCCTTCTTTGCGAAGATTGCGCCGACACGCCATCCGGCCATCGAGTGGCCCTTCGAGAGCGAGTTGAGCTCCATTGCCACCTCCATAGCGCCGTCGACCTGCAGCAGGCTCATCGGTTTGGGGTTGCGCACGAAGCTGTAGGGGTTGTCGTGCACGATCAGGATATTGTGTTTTGCGCCGAAAGCCACGATCTTTTCGAAGAGCTCCATCGTGGGGACCTGTCCGGTAGGCATGTTCGGGTAGTTGACGAACATGATCTTAACGCCGTCGAGGCCGGCCCGTTCTATTGCATCGAAATCGGGCAGGAAACCGGTCTGCTTGTTGAGCGAGTAGGGTACCATGACACCGCCCGAGAGTCTGACGGCAGCGCTGTAGGTGGGGTATCCGGGGTTGGGGACCAGAACCTTGTCGCCCTGGTTTACGAATGTCATGCAGATATGCATCAGACCCTCCTTCGAACCGAGCAGGGGCAGCACTTCGGACTTGTAGTCGACATCGACGTTGTAGTAGCGTTTGTACCAGTCGGCAAAAGCCTTGCGCAGAATTGGTTCGCCCTGATAGGACATGTATTTGTGAACGTCGGGGCGCTGAGCCTCCTTTGCCAGGCGGTCGATCACCGACTGATGGGGCGGCAGGTCGGGGCTACCCATGGCCAGACGTATGATCTGACGGCCCGTAGCGGCCTCGATTTCACTGATTTCACGCAGCTTGCGCGAGAAGTAGTACTCGCCGATGCCGTCCAGACGGTGCGAACGTGCGATTGTGACTTTGTCCATAGCTTTATATGATTTAGTAAGTAAGAGTTTGTCGGAGTTATCCCCACAAAGGTAGTGAATAAATCAGTATATTGTTACAATGTTAACAATAAAAAACGTCGGAAGGCCCTGCCGGCATCGGAGTGAGGGCCGTTATCGTACTGCTTTAATGGGGTGTATGGCCTTGCGGATAATCCCGCGCATGCCGCCGACCATGATGTACTGGAGTACTCCGCGGGCGACCATGAAGAGGATGAAGGCCAGCCAGAGGGCATCGTTTCCGAGCCATCCGCGCAGCAGGTAGTAGGTGGCGAAGTAGATGGCCAGGGCGCCGAACATCGAATTGCGGAGTACACGGGTGAGAGTTGCGCCGATCATGATGCCGTCGAGCAGGAAGGGGGCGAATCCGGCCAGCGGGGAGATTATGACCCAGATTCTGTATTTTTCGGCTGCGGACATTATCATTGGGGCATCGGCCGAGCCGGCGTCGACGAACAGGTGCAGCAGACCGCTCCAGCCGAAGGCGTAGATTATGACATATGCCGAGGCGAATGCCAGCGCTATGCGGAACATCCTGATGATTGTTTGGTGGAGCGAGCGGGCATCGCGTGCGCCGACAAAGCGGCCGGTCATCGATTCGGCCGCGTAAGCCACGCCGTCGCTCATGTATGAGTAGAGCGTGAAGAGCTGCATGAGCAGGGCATTGACGGCCAGTATGACGGGGTTGTCCATGCGTGCGGCGGCGGCCGTGAAGAAGGTGTAGGCGAGCACCAGGCAGAACGACCGCAGGAAGATGTCGCGGTTGACGCCGAAGAAGCGTTTGAGCGCTTCCATGCGCAGGCTTTGTCTGAGGTTAGCCAGCCGAACGATGTCCCGGTATCGGGCGATGATAGCTATTGCGGCTATTGCAACGCCTCCGTATTGCGAGACTACGGTTCCCCAGGCTATGCCTTCGAGACCCATGTCGAGCCCGAAGGCAAACCAGATGCTGAAAATGATGTTTATTACGTTCTGTATGATTGCGATGATCATCGGAGTTGCGGAGTTCTGCATTCCGATGAACCAGCCGTTTATTGCGAAGAGCGATATGGCGGCCGGTACGGCCCAGATTCGTGCGAAGAAGTATCGTGCGACCAGTTCATCGCCGTTCATGATGCGGATTGCGGCACGGCCTATGGGGATCTGGAATATTAATAGGAGGGCGGCCATTGCCAGGGCCATCAGGACGCTTCTCACGAGGGTGTTTGCGCACTCGTCGAAATGGCGGGCACCGAAAGCCTGGGCGGTCAGTCCGCTGGTTCCCATGCGCAGGAACGAACAGTTCCAGTATATGAAGTTGAAGATGGTTGTTCCGATGGCCAGGGCACCGATCATGGCGGCCGAGTTGCCGAGGCGTCCGGCAATGGCCATGTCGGCCATGCCGAGCAGCGGTACGGTAATGTTGGAGACGATGTTTGGAATCGTCAGGCGCCATATTTCGCGTGTCAGATTGATCCGGGAACTCATCGGTGAACGGCTTTTTTCCAACGGCAAAGATAGCTGTTCGTGCGGTGCCGAGCAAATTTCGGAAAAGATTCCTGCCGGTAGCGAAACAGGGCAGGGGCGGCGCACGGCTGAGCGGTTTAAAATTGAAAGCATGGGAAATGGCAAGACAGACAGGTTGTTGGAGCTGAAGTGCCGGATTTTTGTTGGAAAAAAGATTTTTATTTGATAGCTTTGAGGGCCGCCGATCGTCGGAAAGGGCGGTTTGCGGCAGACGTAATAAAATATATTTCAACTCAAAAAGTCGTGTTATGAAGAAATTCTTTCCCGTAATGAGATCTCTGGCGGCAATGCTCGTGGCAGTGGCTGCCGGATTTGTCGTGTCGGCATGCTCGGAAGATGAAACCTCGGATGTGGCCCTTCTGTCGTCACCCGAGCCGACGATCGTCTACCATGCATCGTCGTTTACCGCCTCGTGGGCGCCCGTCGAGGGTGCTTCGGGCTATGCCTACAAACTCGACGGCGGCGAGGAACAGTCGACCTCGCAATGCTCGTTGACTGTCGAGGGCCTCGAGTTCGGATCGTCGCACACCTTCAGCATCAAGGCTGTATCCGCGTCCGGAATGGTTGCTGATTCCTACTGGTCCAACTTTACGATAGACCTGAAAAATGCCTTCAAGTTCGGCCCGATGACCCTGAAGTCAAACGGCGAATCGATTGATTCGTTCACCGTGTCGTGGACGGCGGTCGAAAATGCCGAGTACTACGAAGTGTCGCTCGATGAGGGCGATGTCACGACAACCGAAGAGACCTCGATGACATTTACGGGCGTCTCGTCCGGAATGCATACGGTCAAGGTGCGCCCCGCAACCTCCAACCCCGATTACATGGAGGCCGAGTGGACGTCGATCGATGTCAGCACGGTCGTTTCGGCCGATGCCGCAGGTCATGCAAACTGCTTCCTGCTCTCTTCGGGCGGCGTATACACCTTCGATGTAGCCTACCTGAACAATCCCGACATAGCAGGCATGGAACTCCTGTGGCAGGACCAGCGCGGTCTGGTGACCTCGGTTTCGCTGGACGGCCAGACGGCCATGCTGCATGTTGCCAACGGCATATACGGCAATGCGCTTGTCGCTGCGACGGATGCTGACGGCGAGGTGGTTTGGAGCTGGCATATATGGGTTCCGGAAGCTGCTGTCGAGGAGGTGGCCCTGAAGAGTGGCTACCGGATGATGAACATGAACCTGGGTGCCGTGAACAACAATGTGGCCGATGTCGGCAGTTACGGAATGCTCTACCAGTGGGGCCGCAAGGATCCGTTCCCGACCGCCTCGACGCTGACCGGAAACACTTCTACCGTGGCAGGTCCGCTGTATGATATCGACGGCAATGAGGTTACGATCGGTTATGTGACGACGTCGGCAACGGTCGGAACAGTTGAATACGCTACGGCACATCCGACGGTCTGCATCGCCTCGGGCCTTACCCAGACCGACTGGCTGGCCGTTTCGGACGACGCACTGTGGGGCAACCCCTACGGCAACGAACGCGATACGGAGAACAACTATCCCAACAAGGGCGAAAAGTCGCAGTATGACCCGTGTCCGGCCGGCTGGCGCGTACCGCCCGCAGATGTATTCCGTTCGTTCACCTCGTCGGGCGGCTATGCATGGGTGGTAGACGACTTTGACGTTGCCGACATGAACGGTGACGGCACGGTCGATGAAAAGGACTGGAATTACGGCTGGCTGTTCAACGTTGCATCCGGTTCGAACTACTTCTCGGCCGGCGGACGCTATTACGGCGCCTACGGCATGCTCTACGGCAGCGTGGTTGGTCTTTACGGCAACTACTGGGGCAACTGTCCCTATAACCAATACGGATTCTCGGTACTCGCATTCCAGAACAGCGCACAGGGAATCACCTGCTCGCCGGCAGCTGCAGGGTCGCGTTCCGACGGTTTCGCAATCCGCTGCATCGCCGACAAATAGGCCGAGGGCCAGAGTGATATTACGGGGCGTTCCGATCGGCGAACCCCCGATTCAGAATCCGGCCGGATCGATCGATCCGGCCGGAATTTTTTTGCCGGCATGTTGTGGTGTGTGGCGTAACGGGCAAAGTATCCGTCGGCTAAAATGATGAAAATGTGAAAAAAATATCGGGCGTTTTTTTTATTCGAATAAAATTGCTACCTTTGCAGGCCCATTATATGGGTTTTGGATCAAAAACAAGTATTAATTAAAACGTAAAACAAGTGGATTCATTAAGCTACAAGACTATCTCGGCCAATGCAGCGACAGTAAACAAGGAGTGGGTGCTGATCGATGCCAACGGCGAGGTATTGGGACGTTTGGCTTCGCAGGTCGCCAAGATCCTGCGCGGCAAGAACAAGCCCAGCTTCACTCCGCATGTCGACTGCGGTGACAACGTCATCGTGATCAACGCCGACAAGGTGAAGTTCACGGGCAAGAAAATGACCGACAAGGTCTATGTGAGACACACAGGCTTTCCGGGAGGTCAGCGATTCGCCACTCCGGCTGACTATCTGGTACGCAAACCGGTCTTCGTTGTAGAACATGCCGTACGCGGTATGCTTCCGAAGAATCGTTTGGGCGAGGCTCTGTTGAAGAACCTCAAGGTTTATGCTGGCGCAGAGCATCCCCATGCTGCCCAGAACCCCAAAACAATCAAATTAAACGAGATTAAGTAATGAGTATGGAAGTTGTAAACACCGTAGGACGCCGTAAGGCCGCTGTGGCCCGCGTTTACGTGAAACCCGGTAAGGGCAACATTACGATCAACGACAAATCGCTTGAGACTTACTTCCCGTTGGAGATGTTCCAGTTCGTGGTAAAACAGCCCCTGATGGTGACCAACACCGCAGAGAACTACGATATCCGGATCAATCTCGACGGTGGCGGTATCAAGGGTCAGGCCGAAGCAGCCCGTCTGGGCATCGCCCGCGCACTGTGCCAGATCGACGCCGAAATGCGTCCCGTTCTCAAGAAGAGCGGTTTCCTGACACGTGACCCCCGCGAAGTTGAACGTAAGAAGCCGGGCCAGCCGGGCGCACGCGCGAAGTTCCAGTTCAGCAAGCGTTAGTATCGCATCGGCAAAGCACGATCACGGTTCAAACTCCTCCGACTGTCACACTTTTGCGACATTACCCTGGGGTTGCCTGATCGCGGAAAACCGGAAGGATTGTTCAGGACACTACCGGCCGGTTGAAGTAAAGAGTAAAAGAAAACATTTAATTATCGAACAATGTCAAGAACAGATTTCAATACATTACTGGATGCCGGAGTACACTTCGGTCACCTCAAGAGAAAGTGGAACCCCAAAATGGCTCCCTACATCTTCATGGAGAAGAACGGCATCCACATCATCGATCTGCACAAGACCGTGATCAAGATCGATGAGGCTGCGGCTGCCCTCAAACAGATCGCCAAGAGCGGTCGGAGGATTCTCTTCGTCGCAACCAAGAAACAGGCCAAAGAGGTCGTTGCCGAAAAGGTACAGGCTATCGGTATGCCGTACGTTACCGAGCGCTGGCCGGGCGGAATGCTTACAAACTTCCCCACTATACGTAAAGCCGTCAAGAAGATGTCTACGATCGACCGTATGACCAATGACGGAACATTTGACAACTTCTCGAAGCGTGAGAAGCTCCAGATTGCACGTCAGCGTGCAAAACTCGAAAAGAACCTCGGTTCGATTGCCGACCTGACCCGTCTGCCGGCTGCACTGTTCGTTGTCGACGTGCAGAAGGAGGCCAATGCCGTCAAGGAGGCCAAACGTTTGAGCATACCCGTATTTGCCATGGTAGATACTTGTTGTGATCCAACCGACATCGATTACGTTATCCCGGCAAATGACGATGCTATGAAGTCGATAGCAGTGGTGCTCGACGCCGTTTGCGCAGCCATCAGCGAAGGTCTCGAGGAGCGCAAGCTCGAAAAGGAGAAGGAGGCTGCCGAGGCTGAGGCAAAGGGAGAAAACAAAAAAGAGTCCAAACCTCGTATCAAGAAGGCTGTGAAAGAGTCTATTGATGCCGAAGAAGAGGCCGTAGCCGACGTCGTTGCAGCAACCGAACAGGATGCTGCGCCTGCGGAGGAGGAATAGTATTTGTTCAACCTTTAAAAAACGATTTTTAGACTATGGAAATCAAAGCTGCAGATGTAATGAAGCTCCGTAAGATGACCGGTGCCGGTATGATGGACTGCAAGAAAGCTCTCCAGGAGGCCGAAGGCGATTACGAGCGTGCAAAGGATATTATCCGCGAAAAGGGCAAGCTGGTTGTCAGCAAGCGTGCCGACCGTACCGCTACCGAAGGCGTTGTGGTTTCGAAGGTCGTTGGTCAGAAGGCATATCTGCTCTGCCTGGCTTGCGAGACCGACTTCGTAGCCCAGAATGCCGAGTATTCGGCTTCGGCCGAGGCGATGCTCGAGGTGGCCGTGAAGAACGACGTGGCTGATCTGGCTGCGTTGCTGGCTACCAAGAACGACGAGGGTCGCACGGTTGAGGATATGGTTACCGAGAAGTCGGGCCAGACCGGTGAGAAGATCGAACTGGCTTACTACGGTCGCATCGAGGCTCCCTACTGCAACGCTTACGTACACTTCAACAAGAAGCTGGGTACGATTCTCGGTTTCAACAAGGAGGTGCCCGAGGAGGTTGCACACACCGTTGCCATGCAGGCTACGGCTATGGCGCCGATTTCGATCGACGTTGCCGACTGCCCGGCTGACGTGGTGGCTCACGAGAAGGCTATTGCCCTTGAGCAGATGAAGCAGGATCCCAAGAATGCGAACAAACCCGATGCTATTCTGGAGAAGATTGCCGAGGGCAAGATGCGCAAGTTCTTCGAGGAGAATACGCTGCTCAACCAGCCGCTGGTAGGTGAGAAGAAGACCGTAGGCGAGTATATCAAGGAGCATGTCAAGGATGCTACTGTAGTTGCTTACAAGCGTTTCTCGCTCAACAACTAATGGTTCGCAGGTTGCGAACAGCATATACAAGCATATGTTAAATATCCGGCCGTTGGATGCGGCCGGATATTTTTTTGTGCATGTGGAGGAAGGTGTGGAAGAGAGGAGTGTGTGTGGTGGGGAGATATCCGGGACGGCAGGGCCGGTGTGAGACAGAGGCAGTGCAGGTGACGGGGTTGTGCGGATTAAGGGATTTGTGTAAGGTTCGACGGTGGTACCGGGGCGAGTCCGGGAATGAAATGGAGCTGGGAGGAATCTATTTTGCGGTTGTTCAACGGGATGATCCAGCGTATTTTAGATATTTAATTTTTTTATTTTCAAAATGGTGATTACCTTTGCAGCGCCTTTGGCGCAGGAGGGGTATGAACATCCGGTCCGGCGCCTTATGGATGAAGTGTTTATCAAAAAGAGTAGAATAATTTATGGCTTGTAATCTGTTGAAAGGAAAGAAGGGCATCATTTTCGGCGCCTTGAATGAGGATTCGATCGCTTGGAAAGTAGCCGAGCGTGCTGTGGAAGAGGGTGCGGAAATCGTGCTGACAAATACACCTATATCTATACGTATGGGAACCATCGACCGTCTGGCTGAAAAGTGCGGCGCGATTGTGGTTCCGGCCGATGCAACCAGCGTCGCCGACCTGGAGAATCTGATTGACCGTGCGATGGAGCATTTCGGTGGCCGGTTCGATTTCATTCTGCATTCGATCGGAATGTCGCCGAACGTGCGGAAGGGCAGAACGTATGATGATCTGGATTACGATTTCCTGGCCAAGACACTCGATATTTCGGCAATCTCATTCCACAAGGTGATCCAGGTGGCCCGCAAGAAGGATGCCCTGAACGAATGGGGTTCGATCGTGGCTCTGAGCTATATCGCGGCACAGCGCACGCTGTATGGCTATAACGACATGGCCGATGCCAAGGCTCTGCTGGAGTCGATTGCCCGCAGTTTCGGGTATATCTACGGCCGAGAGAAACATGTGCGTATCAATACCGTATCGCAGTCGCCGACGCCTACAACGGCCGGCAAGGGTGTGCTCGGCATGAACGACCTGATGGAGTTCTCGGAGAGCATGTCGCCGCTGGGCAATGCGACGGCAGACGATTGTGCCGGGTATGTGCTGACGCTCTTCTCGGACTATACGCGCAAGGTGACCATGCAGAACCTCTATCACGACGGCGGCTTCTCGTCGATGGGTATGAGCCGCCGCGCGATGCGTACCTACAAGAAGGGTCTGCGGTTCGACGATGTGGCCGAGAACCAGTATCCGTTCGGCCACGGCGACGACGAGGAGTAACCGGCATTGGGCTTTGCACGGTGCGGCCGAACGGCTGACGGCATGATCATCGGGAATGAAGTCTGGGGGGTGAATAAGTCCTTCCCGACATGATCGAAGGATGAGGGGGAGTCTCTCCCGAATTATAAACCCGGGTGTCGGATGATGGCGGGGCTGTGTGGCCGGTTGCGAAGTTGAAGCGAAGATTAAAGAGTGCGACGTTATTATGCGTTTCGCACTCTTTTTTGTACCTTTGTGGCCACGAATCGGACCGACTATGAAGATTGCAGATATAGACCTGGGTGACAAGCCGTTGTTTCTGGCGCCGATGGAGGATGTGACCGATCCTTCGTTCCGCTACATGTGCAAGCGGTTCGGGGCTGACATGGTCTATACGGAGTTCATTTCGTCGGACGGCCTGATCCGCGATGCCGCGAAGTCGGTCGCCAAGCTGAATGTTTCGGACGGGGAGCGGCCCGTCGGGATTCAGATCTACGGCCATCTGATCGACGCAATGGTCGAGGCGGCGCAGATTGCCGAGACGGCCCATCCCGACCTCATAGATATCAATTTCGGTTGTCCGGTGAAGAAGATCGCATCGCGCGGGGCCGGCAGCGGCATGATGCGTGACGTGCCGACAATGGTCGAGATGACCCGCCGGATTGTTGCGGCGGTGAAGACTCCGGTTACGGTCAAGACGCGTCTGGGGTGGGATGACGAGCATCGAAATATTGAGGATATAGCCCTGCGGCTGCAGGATGTCGGTATTTCGGCGTTGACGATCCACGGCCGCACGCGGGCGCAGATGTATACCGGCCAGGCCGACTGGACTTTGATCGGGGCAGTCAAGAACAACCCGCTCATACATATCCCGATCATCGGGAACGGCGATATCAATTCGGCGCAGTCGGCGGCCGAGGCCTTTGACCGGTGGGGGGTGGATGGCATCATGATCGGTCGCGCGACCTATGGCCGGCCGTGGATATTCCGTGAGATACGGCACTATCTGACAACCGGAGAGCTGTTGCCGCAGCCGTCTGTTTCAGAGCGTGTCGAGATTGCCAAGCAACATCTGTTGAAGTCGGTCGAGGTGAAGGGAGAGAAGGTCGGAGTGCTTGAGATGCGCCGCCATCTTTCGAACTATTTCAAAGGGTTGCCCGATTTCAAGTCGACACGGCTCAAACTGGTGACGCTGTTCGACATACCGGAACTCTTGTCAACGCTCGATTCGATTGCCGAGCGGTGGGGCGACTGCGATCTCTCATCGGCTGTTCCGGCGCCGCTGTCTCACGAATTGTAATATTCCGTATTGGTAGAGCTATCAATTACGGGCGTCCGTGGCCGGTTGGCCGGACAATATTCTAATCCTCCTGAACCTGGAAATCTTATCAAGCTGTTTTTTGTCGGGGTGTAATACGCTGCTGCACGGGCGGAAACAATCTCCGGTAAGCGACTTGTACCTGAATGTTACTGGCGAGTCCGATCGTTTAGTCGTGCGATTCGAGCACCGTGTGCGGGATGCGGCCGTGTGAGATGATCTGGATCGGACATTCGTAATTGGCCAGCTGTTCGGGCGTAATCTTGTTCGACGGGTGGCGGTGGACATGCCGGTTGACACATACGATATTCTTTACGACGCTGGTTATCGTTCCCAGGTCGTGCGAGACCATCACGATTGCCATGCGTTCGTTGAGGCGTTTGAGCAGGTCGTAGAGTTCGCTTTCGAAACGGTTGTCGACGAAGTTGGCCGGTTCGTCGAGGATCAGCAGCCGCGGGTTCGAGATCAGTGCGCGGCACAACAGCGTCCGTTGCATCTGCCCGCCCGAGATCTCTCCGATCGGGTGTCGGGCGACATCGGCAATTCCGGTCTGTTCGAGGAGCCGGTCGGCGCTGGCGTAGTCGGCACGGGTATATCGACCGAAGATGCGCTTCTGGGCCTGTAGCCCCGAGACGACGGTTTCGCGGACCGAGATTGGAAACGAACGGTCGAAATCGCTCTGCTGGGGAAGGTAGCCGATCAGTTTGTGCCGGCCGTCGAACAGCTCGGGGGCCAGGGTGATATTCCCCTGATAGGGTACGGCACCCATAATGGCCTTGATGAGGGTTGTTTTGCCGCCTCCGTTCGGGCCGACGATCCCCAGGAAGTCATCGTCGTAGATATCCAGGTTGACATCCTGCAGGACCTCCGTGCGGTCGTAGCGAACCGACAGACCGCGTATGGTGATAAGATTCATCGTTTCGAGGTGATTATGGCGGTTATGCTTCTCAGCGAGCTGTCGATATTCTCGGCCAGAGGATCTATCTCGACGGCCTCGGCCCCGATACCTTCGGTGACCGTCCCGACAACCGTCGCGGGATAGGGCCGCTGGTAAAGCACATGGCCGATACTGTCGTGCGAGGCCTGTTCTATGATGCGGGTGATATGTTTTGCCGAAGGCTCGCGGCCCTCCTGCTCGATTGCAACCTGCTCGATACCGTAGTTGCGGGCATAGTATGTCAATGCCGGGTGGTAGATCAGGAAGTAACGGGTCCCGCTCGCGGAGATCCGTTCGGAGATATATTTGTCAAGTTCTGCGAGCCTCCCGTCGAGCTCCTTGTAACGGATGTCGTAAGCGGTCGAGTCGGGGAAGAGCCTCTTCAGGCTTTGGTGCAGATTGGCCGCCATGGTGCGCAGTTCGCGCGGCGAGGTCCAGATATGCGGATCGACGCCGTGGCTGTGGCCGTCGTGCGAGTGCCCGCCGAGGGTCTCGATACCCTCACACAGCGCTATGGGAGTGATATCGCGGTTGCGGGCGATGAGCGACTGTTCGAACGGAATCAGCCCGACGGTATATACGGCGCGGCTGTCGGCCATCGTGGCGATCTGGCGTGCGGTAGGTTCGAAGGTCTCGGGACTCGCACCGGCCGGAATAAGCACCTCGACACGGAAATCGTCGCCCGTAATCGCCTCGACCAGATAGCGCAGAGGTGCTATCGAGACGGTAATCGTATCGCGGCGGTCGTTGTCGCGTGCTCCGCTGCAACCTGTCAGCACCAACAGTACGGCAATGTAAAGTAGACGTTTCATCGGCGGTTTGATTTAAGCGGAGACAAATATACGCAAAATTCCCGGTTTGGTCACCCGGATTGGGCTTTGAGAGGGATGTTTTATTTATACGTGCCCCCTGTGCTGCCGGCCGGGCGCATGGGTACAAAAAAGCCGGTTTGCCACATGTGCGGCAAAACCGGCTTTCGATATAGAGGGTTGTTTTTAGAATTCCAGCGGAGTGTATTCCAGACCCCAAGCCTCGGCAACGGCCTTGTGAACCACCTTTCCGGCGATGATGTTCAGACCTGCCTTGAGTTCGGCATTGTCGCGGCAAGCCTTCTCCCAGCCCTTGTCGGCGAGCTGGATGGCATAGGGCAGCGTAGCATTGGTGAGCGCCAGCGTCGAGGTGTATGGAACGGCTCCCGGGATGTTGGCAACGCAGTAGTGCAGTATGCCGTCAACATAGTATGTCGGGTTCTCATGCGTGGTAGGTTTCGAGGTTTCGAAGCAGCCGCCCTGGTCGATTGCGACGTCGACCATAACGGTTCCCGGAGCCATATCCTTGAGCATGTCTTTGGTTACGAGTTTTGGGGCTTTGGCACCCGGGATCAGCACCGAACCTACGATCAGGTCGGCCTGTTTGATCTCCTGACGGATGTTGTATTCGGACGACATGAGCGTCTTGACATTCTTTGGCATAACGTCAGCCAGATACGCCAGACGCGGGAGCGAGATGTCGCAGATTGTTACGTCGGCACCGATACCCGCAGCCGTAACGGCAGCCGTACCAACCACACCGCCACCGATGACGAACACCTTTGCGGGTTTTACTCCGGGGACGCCTCCCAGCAGAATACCTTTACCGCCGCGGGCCTTTTCGAGGAAGTAGCAGCCCTCCTGGATAGACATTCGGCCGGCGACCTCGGACATCGGGGTGAGCAGCGGCAGCGAACGGTCGGCGCGGGTTACTGTTTCGTAAGCGAGGCAGACGGCACCGCTTGCGATCATGGCCTCGGTGAGGGGCTGGCTGCTTGCGAAGTGGAAATAGGTAAAGACGAGTTGACCTTTTCGGATCAGTTTATATTCTGGTGCGATGGGCTCCTTCACTTTGATTATCATGTCGGCGATGGCATATACCTCTTCGATTGTAGGGAGGATTTTAGCACCCATTTCGACATAGGCAGCATCGGGGAAACCGCTGTTTTCGCCGGCCGAAGCCTGGACATATACGGTATGACCCCGTTTTACGAGTTCGCGGGTTCCGGCGGGAGTGAGGCTGACGCGACTCTCGTTGTTTTTGATCTCTTTTGGAATACCGATAATCATAATTTGAAGAATTAAAGAGTATTAATAGTAAATAGTTAGTAGTTAGGCCGTAATATAGAACATATATTGCAGACAACCGATGTCAAATATCGTGATTGTATCGAAAAAAAACAATATTTTAAAAAAGTTTTTTCGGTTGCTGCTGCGATTTTTTTGCGCTGCGGTTGTGAAGACCGTATCTCTGACATATATACCTACGGGCTATTCGATCCACGAATCCTTGAGCCCGAGGAAGTAGAGTACGCCGTCGATGCCGATTGTCGAGATCGACTGTCCGGCCGTGGCCTTGACCTTCGGTTTGGCGTGGAAGGCGATGCCAAGGCCGGCGATGTTGAGCATCGGCAGGTCGTTTGCGCCGTCGCCGACCGCTACGGCCTGAGCGATGTTGATCCCCTCGAACTGGCACAGCAACCGCAGCAGTTCGGCCTTGCGTTGGCCGTCGACGATATCGCCCAGATAGTGTCCGGTAAGTTTGCCGTCGGCTATTTCGAGTTCGTTGGCGTAGACGTAGTCGAAACCGAATCGCTGCTGGAGCGAACGCCCGAAGTAGGTAAATCCGCCCGAGAGGATTGCGGTCTTGTATCCGACGCGTTTGAGTACGCGCATCATCCGTTCGAGACCCTCGGTGAGCGGCAGGTTGTGAGCTATTTCGTTCATGACGCTCTCGTCGAGCCCCTTGAGCAGGGCGACGCGGCGGGTGAAGCTCTCCTTGAAATCGATTTCGCCGCGCATGGCGCTTTCGGTTATTGCCCGGACCTGGTTTCCGACGCCGGCGCGGTCGGCCAGTTCGTCGATCACTTCGGTCTGGATGAGCGTCGAGTCCATATCGAAACAGATCAGCCGGCGCGAACGGCGGTATATGTCGTCGCGCTGGAACGAGATGTCGATGCCGTAACTGTTTGAGAGTTTCATGAGGGATGATTGCATGAGGTCTCTGTTGTCCGGGGTTCCGCGGACCGAGAGTTCGATGCAGGCCTTTGGGGCACGGGCATCGGGTTCGAGCGGTATGCGGCCGGTCAGACGGTGTATCGAATCGATGTTGAGGTGTTGTTGGGCGACAATCTTTGTGGCTTCGGCAATCTGACGGGCGGTCAGTTCGCGGCCGAGCAGTGTGATGATATGTCGGTTTTTGCCCTGCTGGCCGACCCAGTAGGTATACTGTTCTTCCGGGATTGGCTTGAAACGTATGTTGATGCCCAGCTCGTAACTCTTGAACAGCAACTCCTTCATGATTTCGCCCGAACGGTCGGAGGTGGTTTTGAAGAGGATGCCCAGCGACAGGCTCTGATGGATGTTGGCCTGTCCGATGTCGAGAACATAGGCATCGTAACGTGCCAGTATATCGGTGAGTGACGAGGTGACGCCGGGTTTGTCTTCACCCGCGATGTTGATCTGAATGATTTCGGCCTGTTGTTCCATTTTTTCCATGTTGATGCAAATCCGGATATCAAAATTACGCTTATTTCACTATTTTTGCAACGGTAGGAATAAAATGATTTTTTAAGCATATGTTTTTTGTACAGATAAACGGTGAGAATATAATCCCGAAGGACAGTGTGGAGAAGGTGACCGAGGTGGCGGCCGAGAAGCTCGCTCAACTGAAAAACATGTCGGTCGAGGATCTGTTGTCGATGGTCGGATCGTGGATGGTCGACCTGGTTGTCAAGATTCTCATTGCTCTGCTGATATATTTTATCGGACGGTGGTTCGTGCGGCGTATCGTGAGGGTGATGCAGCGGGTGTGCGAGCGTCGGGAGGTCGATTTGTCGCTGCAGCTGTTCTTCAAGCGGGTCATCGAGGTGGTGCTCTACGTCGGAATCGTACTGACGGTGATCGGAGTGCTCGGAATCAATACCACATCGCTGGTTGCGATGTTCGCATCGGCATCGCTGGCCGTGGGTATGGCATTGAGCGGTACGATGCAGAATTTTGCCGGCGGCGTGATGATAATGATGTTGCGTCCGTACCGTATCGGCGACTATGTCGAGGCGCAGGGGTATGACGGGGTAATCAAGGAGGTGCGTTTGTTCAATACGGTCATCACAACCTATGACAACAAAACGATATACATCCCCAACAATATGATCTCGAGCGGCATAATCAAAAACTATTCACAGGAACCGATGCGCCGTGTCGATTGGAACATTACGATTTCGTACGGTGACGATGTTGCTGTGGCGCGTCGGGCGTTGCTTGCTATCATGCAGTCGGATCCGCGTGTCAAGAGAGATCCGGCGCCGACCGTATATCTGACATCGCTGGGGGACAGTGCCGTGAATGTTTCGGCCCGGGGATGGGTCGATACGGCGGATTACTGGAGTACGTTTTTCGACCTGAACGAACGCATCTATCGTGAATTGCCCGGCTACGGGATCAATTTCCCGTTCCCGCAGCTGCAGGTTCATTTCGATGCCGATGAACGGCCGGCTCCTGCCAAGGGGGCGGATGTGCCGGAACGGCCGTCGACCGCAGCCTCCGACTCCGTGAAGCGGTGAATGACGGTTGGGCGTTACGGTGGTGATGGGATCTGCAACGGTGCCCCGATGCGGGTGTATGACCGGTGGCGGCCCATGGAACATTGGTCAGAGTTGACCGGATATGAAGAAACATTGAGACAGGTTTGTTTCTCGGGCGGCTCTTTATTATCTTTGCAATCAATCACCAAACACTTCGTTTATGAAAATCAGTTTGAAATACTTGCTGCTTGTTGCGGTTGCGGCAGGCATGTGCTGCTGCCATGGGCGTAAATGGTCGGAATCGCCGGCCGACGGTTACAATATCATTGTCCAGAAGGGCGGCCCTACGTTGGGGTATTCTCCCGAATCGGGTGTGGCTATCCTTACCGAGGACGGTTATGCCTTCAAGGATCTCAACCGCAACGGCCGGCTCGACGTGTACGAGGACTGGCGCCGGCCGGTCGAGGAGCGGATAGATGATCTGGTTGCTCAGATGTCGATCGAGGAGATAGCGGGTTTGATGCTCTACAGCAACCATGAAGCCGTACCGGCAACATCGTACGATGTTTCGCCCTACGGCGGGAAACCTTACGAACAGAGCGGTGCCAAACCGTATGACCTGAGCGACCATCAGAAACGTTTCCTGAAGGAGGATCACCTGCGGCATATACTTGTTACGATCATCGAGAGTCCGGAGGTCGCGGCTCGCTGGAACAACAACGTACAGGCATATGTCGAGGGTCTGGAGCACGGCATTCCGGCCAACAACTCGTCGGATCCGCGCCATTCGGCCCGCAAGGATGCCGAGTTCAATGCCGGCGGCGGGGGATCGATCTCGATGTGGCCCGGCCCGCTGGGACTTGCTGCGACCTTCTCGCCAGAACTGGTACAGAGGTTCGGCGAGGTGGCTTCGTCGGAGTACCGCGCCCTGGGGCTGGCGACCACACTCTCACCGCAGGTTGACCTGCCGTCCGAACCGCGCTGGTACCGTTGGTATTCGACGCTGGGTGAGGACCCGAAGTTGGCGGCCGACATGGCACGCGCCTATTGCGACGGTTTCCAGACCTCGGAGGGTGAGGATGAGATAGCCGACGGCTGGGGCTGGCAGTCGGTCAACGCGATGGTCAAGCACTGGCCAGGCGGCGGAAGCTGCGAGGCGGGGCGTGATGCACACTACGGATTCGGGAAATATGCGGTCTACCCGGGCGGGAACTATGAGTTGCACAAGATTCCGTTCGTCGAGGGGGCCTTCAAGCTTGAGGGCAAGACCGGCAAGGCCTCGGCCGTGATGCCGTATTATACGATTTCGTTCGGGCAGGGGGCAGAGAATGTCGGCAACTCGTTCGATCGGGACATCATCACGCGTCAGTTGCGTGAGGAGCAGGATTACGACGGTGTGGTATGTACCGACTGGGCGATTACGGCGGATTACGAGCATCCGGGCATACATGGCGGCAAACCGTGGGGCGTGGAGAATCTGACGGTATCGGAACGCCATTACAAGGCCCTGATGGCCGGAGTCGATCAGTTCGGCGGCAATTACGACAAGGGACCGGTTCTGGATGCCTACCGGATGGGCGTCGAGGAGCACGGCGAGAAGTGGATGGATGAACGTATGCGCAGATCGGCACGGCGGCTGTTGCGGAATATCTTCCGGACGGGGCTGTTCGAGAACCCGTATGTCGACCCGTCGGCCACGGCGGCTCTGGTGGGATGTGCCGACTATATGGCCGAAGGGTATGATGCCCAGCTCAAGAGTGCTGTGATGTTGAAAAACCATGGGGAAGTGCTGCCTGTCGAGGGCCGGAAGCGGGTCTATATTCCTACGCGTCATGTCCCGGCCTATATGGGCTTTTGGGGCTACATGACTCCCGCACAGGATATCGTTCCGGTAAGCCGCGAACTGGCATCGAAATATTTCGAGGTTGTCGATACGCCGCAGGAGGCTGATCTGGCGATAGTTTTCATCGACTCGCCGTTGGGAGGCTACGGGTACAGTCTGGACGATGTCAGGAAAGGCGGTACGGGATATGTCCCGATCAGCCTGCAATACGGTGACTATACGGCTGTTGCGGCACGTGAACACAGCCTGGCAGGCGGTGATCCGGCTGAAAGCTTCACAGACCGGTCTTATCGCGGAAAGAGCGTCAAGACGGCCAACAAAAGCGATATGGATTTGGTTGTTGCTACGCGGAAGGCGATGGGTGATCGGCCGGTGATCGTCTCGATCAACCTGAGCAATCCTCCGGTATTGAAGGAGATCGAACCGTATGCCGATGCCTTGTTTGTAACCTTCGATGTCCAGAATCAGGTGATACTGGATCTGGTAACGGGTCGCAGCGAACCTTCGGCCCTGTTGCCGGCACAGTTGCCTGCCGACATGGAGACGGTCGAGACCCAGGCCGAGGATATGCCGCGCGACATGCGTCCGTATCGTGATGCGGATGGTCACCTGTACGATTTTGCCTACGGAATGAACTGGTCGGGCGTGATCGATGACGAGCGGGTTGAGAAATACAGATAGCACCTGCTGGTTGGATTGAGTTATGCGAACGGCGTCATCTATGCAAGGATGGCGCCGTTCGCATGTCGTTTATGTTCAGATGTCTTGCGGTGGGATGGGACCAGCCGTAGGTAAGGGTTCTGGCTGTCGGAGAGGGGTTGTGCGGCAGTACGGACAGGTTTTGGCTCGGGGCGTTTGAATGCGTTGAATGCGTGGAATAGCGGCCCTGCCTGTTGGAATTCTCGTGAAAAATTGCCAATATTGTAGTTCGATTTGAAACACCGACAACAATAATCTAACTGAAACTTTTTTGACATATGAAACATCTTTTTACACTTCTGGCGGTTTTATTCAGCCTGATTGCCGGTGGAAACCTGCGGGCCCAGAATACGATCGAATTTTTGGGAATCCCGGTCGACGGAAACAAGTCTGATGTTCTTTCGGCCCTTGAGGATAAGGGCTTTGTCCCCAGTTACGACAACCAGCGTCTGGGGGGCGTGTTGGATGGCTACGATGTGTGGGTCTACGCAGTCACCAACGACGACGGAGTGGTTCGCCGGGTTGTTGTGGCGGATGTCGACTCGTACGATGAGGTCGACATAAAGATACGATATAATGAAGTGTTCCGTCAGATACTCGACAGCGAAGAGTATGAAGTCTATCGGGGCCGGATGTTGACCACCGGGGATGACGTCGTTGCGGGAATGAAGGAGGATGCAACCCAGTATCAGACTTCGTTTCTTCCAAAGAGCGGTGCCAATGGGGTCTTATGGTTTACGATAGCTGAACATTACGGCACGTATTATATAATGAGGTTCTATGAGAATCTCGATAATCAGTAACAGTCTGCAGTACTGTCATCAAGTTGGCCGGTGGCATCGTGTTGTGTATGCTGCCGGCCAATTTGCTCTCTGTATGGAGGCGGCGATTCTTGGTGCGGGCGGTTCGTAACGGCATTCTGGAGTTGCGGCCTTTTTTTGTGGAGTGTTACGGTGGCAGCAGGCCGCCTGGCATACCCCGGCGAGTATACGGCTGCAAGGAGTGCACTTTTACCGAGTGGCTCTGATCGAGTTCCGGGGCATGTACGGAGAGCGGCAGGAAGAGCAGGATAAACGGGGCAGTGGCGGGCGAAATAAAAAAGGCTGACGATCTTTCGACTGTCAGCCTTTGTGGTACCTCCTCAGGGGCTCGAACCCTGGACCCCAACATTAAGAGTGTCGTGCTCTACCAACTGAGCTAAAGAGGCATCCTTTTTTGCTTGTTTGCGTCCGCAAAGGTACGCAATATTTTTAATTCGGCAAAATTTTGCAACAAAAAATTTGCGATAATATTATTCAGAACCGTTATCCGGCCATTGTTCCCGGCCCGGCCGGTTGTAATCGGCGCGTCGGACAGGCAGGCAATATAAGTTTGCACACGGATATTATCTGTTTGTTCCCTGCGGTTTCTGCCCCGTGAAGGTCTCTTCGGCGATCGTGGTGCGGAGCGGCGTTTCGGGTTTTGGCTTCGAACGGAAGAACTCGCGTACCGAGGTGATGATCTTTCCGGCCTTTGTCTGTTTGGGTTGAGGCCCGCGGTCTGCGACATGGTGCGTGTAGACATACGTCGGTTCGCACTTTTCGAGGCGGAGTTCTATCGTATAGCTCTTCCCTGCCTTTACCGACTCCAGCGGTACGGTCAGCTCCGCGGAGGCCCCGGCCGGGATGATAAACGGTTTTTCACCTTCGGCAACCTTGCTGCGGCCCGCACGAACAGTATATACGGCTGCAACTTCAACCGGTGCCAGCGGATCGGCATTGCGGATGATGAATTTCCCGTCATCGGTGCGGGCGATCGAAACTTGGGGAGAGTCGGTGCCGGCCGCGGGCGAAGGGTTCATCGTGAGGGTATCGGTATTCCACTCTTCGGCGGCCGAGGCGTAGAGTATCGGACGGACGTGTTCGATGCGCTTGAGGGCCAGATAGCTTTCGTAGAGGCAGTAGCCGTTCGAGGCGTCGGTGGCGAGCGTGAAGGCTACCGTCGAGGGGTGGAGTTTCGACGCGTGGTACATCCCGACAGCCCGGCTGACATATGCATCGGCCCACTTCGGGTCGTTCGAGGGGTTGCCACCTCGGCGGCGGCTGTCGGATTGCTTTCCGGTGTTTATGGCTGCCTGGTCGACGACATAAAGGCCGAGGCGGTCGCAAAGTTCGTAGAACATGTCGGGCTGGGGCGCTCCGGTGACGCGGATGGTATTGAACCCTTGATCCTTGATTGCCTGCAGGCGGTCGGCCGTTGACGAGACATCACCGTCGGCCGCGAAATCTGTCGCATGGAGTTCCACGGGCTGGGCATTGACCGACAGAACCCCGTCATTGACCTCGAGGCTGCGGAACCCGACCGGCACGGCAATATATTCGCCGAAACGTCCTTCGTACTGGGTCTTGATCATCAGGGTGTAGAGATAGGGGGCCTTGTGGCTCCACGCGAGGACGTTGGGGATATTGGCCAGGAAACGGACCGTATCTTCGCGCCGCATGTCGAGCGTAAGGTCGCGGTGGCCGTAGCTGACGATGTCGCCCGAGGGGGCAATCAGTTCGTAGTATACGCGATAGGATTTGGGGTTTAGCAGGTGGCTTTTCAGCACGACGCCGGCGGCGAAGAGCCCGTTGCCGTGGTCGGCCTGCGTCTCGACTATGATGTCACGGACCCGCACCCTGGGCTGCGAAACGATATAGGCAGTGAGGGGAAGTGACTGTTGAATGTTGTTTTCGATGGCGGCGGCCGCCTGATCCTTGTGGACGGTGACCGCAAGGGTGTTGAGATCCTCCTTGACGAACTGGGTTATATCGAATTCTGAAGCCGTATGTCCATCCTGACTGTATCCGGCCTCGGTTCCGTTGATTTCGAACGAGTAGGAGGCTCCGGCCGACTCGATATGCAGGAACACCTCGCGGTCGATCCATACGAACGGCATGGTGAAGGTGGTGGAGTATGTCCTGGTGAGGTTATCCTCCGTGACCTGCCACTCTTCGCCCGAGGGGAGCGGCTGGAGGGATTTCGCACGTTCGAAACGTCCCTGCAGGGCCTCGTCGCGCGAGGCATAGCTGATCAGTGGTGTTCGGGGCAGGTCCTTGCCCTTTTCGGTTACGGTCGGGTCGAGCCACACCTGCGCTTCGGCGGCGGTGCAGCAGAACAGCATGAGCAGGGAAATATAGTGTACGATTCTCATTTTTCGCATTAATTGATTAACTTTGTGGTTCGGTTGGTAAAGGTACACAAATTTTTTGAAACGCTATGCAATCGCTGCCCAAACTTGATTTTCCGCCATGCCGGTTGCGGATCAGCCGCCGTGACGGAGACGATCTGGTGTGGGATGACCTGCGGCGGCGGTGGCTCGTCCTGACCCCCGAGGAGTGGGTGCGGCGGCATCTGCTGGCCTGGCTTGTCGGGCGGTGCGGGGTGCCGGCGCAGTCGATCGGACAGGAGTATCCGGTCGATGTCAACGGACAGCGCCAGCGTGCCGACGTGGTGGTTTGCGATGATGCGGGACGGCCGTTTCTGGTTGCCGAGTGCAAGGCACCGACCGTGGCCATAGACCGTGCGGTGCTGGATCAGGTGGTGCGTTACAATTCGGTATTGGGGGCGCGCTACGTGATGCTGACCAACGGTTTGCGGCATTTTTGCTGCGAATATTCCGACGGGGAGTACCGTTTGGTCGATCGTTTGCCCTTTGCCGGAACCGAGTAGCCGCGCTGCGACCGACGGCGGGGACTATGTTTTAATACGGAATCAAGTGGAAGAGGATAAGATAAGCGTGCTGGGGGCACGCGTGCACAATCTGAAGAATATCGATGTCGATATTCCGCGCAACCGGCTGGTGGTCATAACGGGACTGTCCGGGTCGGGCAAGTCGTCGTTGGCCTTCGATACGATCTATGCCGAGGGCCAGCGCCGGTATATGGAGACACTGTCGACCTATGCGCGTCAGTTCATGGGGACGATGGAGCGGCCGGATGTCGACAAGATTACGGGCTTGAGTCCCGTGGTGGCTATCGAGCAGAAGACAACGAACCGCAACCCGCGCTCGACGGTGGGTACGGTGACCGAGATCAACGACTTCCTGCGACTGCTCTATGCCCGCATTGCGCATGCCTACTCGCCGATTACGGGCGAGGAGATGGTGCACTATACCGATGACCAGATCGTGGCGCTCATCGAGGAGGGCTTTGCGGGGCGCAAGATTGCGTTGCTGGCACCCGTCGTGAAGGGCCGCAAGGGCCATTACCGCGAACTGTTCGACCAGTTTCTGAAGAAGGGATACCTCTATGCCCGCATCGACGGCGAGATCCGCGAAATTTCGGCCGGCATGCGCCTCGA
>URTU01000017.1 GCA_900550925.1 uncultured Alistipes sp.
CGATGCTGTCGACATAGACGAGTGGGCCTATGAGAACTGCCGCGAGAATATCGCCGCCAACGGCGTTGCCGACCGTATCAATCCGGTCCTGGGCGACAGTTCGTGGATCGTGGGCAGGCATTACGACTATATCTTCGCCAATATCAACCGGAATATTCTTCTGGCCGACATGCCGCGTTATGCTGCGGCGCTGACCGGCCGTGGCGAACTCTACATGAGCGGTATCCTGGAGGGTGATGTCGATACGGTTCAGGCGCGGGCCGAAGAGTGCGGGCTGCAGTTCGACTCGGCGCGTTACTCGGATGGCTGGGCCGTAATGCACTGTGTGAAACGGCAGTAAGGCGGCATGAATCGACGGCATGAATTGAGACTGTACAATCGGAGATGAAGAGTTACAAGGCCCGCGGTATAGTATTGCATACGGTTCGTTACGGCGAGAAGTCGGTTGTGGCATACCTGCTGACCGACCTTCTCGGGCGTCAGAACTACATTGTGGGCGGAGTGCGGAGCGGCAGCCGCGGCAGCAGGATGGCTCTGCTGCAACCGATGTTCCTGGTCGATATCGAGGGGCTGGAGTCGCCGCGGTCGCAGTTGCACCGTTTCCGGGAGTTGACGCTTGCGGTCCCGTTGCGGAGCCTCCCCTTCGATGTGCGCAAAAGCACCATCGCACTGTTCATGGCCGAGGTCATTTACCGCCTTATCAAGGAGTCCGAACCCAACTCTCCGCTGTTCGATTTCGTTTACCGGTCGGTCGAGGCGCTCGATGCCATTGATGAGGGCGTTGCGAATTTCCACCTGTGGTTCATGGCCGGGCTGAGCCGATATCTGGGATTCTGTCCGGGCAATGAATACCGCCCGGGCGACTGGTTCGATATCCGTGAAGGGATCTTTGTCGGAGTGCAGCCCCTGCACGGGATTGCCATGACCCGCCACAACGCCTCGGTTTTCAACGATCTGCTGTCGTGCGACGTTGCCGATCTGGGATCGTTGCGGCTCAACCGCGATCAGCGGTCCGATTTCCTGAATTCTATACTTGTCTATTTCGGGTACCACCTTGATGCCATTCATAAGGTTCGGTCGGTGGATATCCTGAGGGAGGTTTTCTGACTTGACAATCATTTGGTTGGCATCTGTCGCCGGCCGTCTGCGCACAGCGTTTCGGGTGCTGGGCGGACAGTTTGTAGCGTGTTTTCATGACGGTTTAGGGGCCTGGTTTGAGGCTTTTAGGTCAAAACGGAGGCCGGCAGATTCATTTCATATCGTATCGGAGGGCGTTTTTTAGTCGGCGAAAAGAATGTTTTTAAAAAAAATTGCAAAAATCTTCGCTGCCGACGGTGTCAGATTAGAAGCGGTTTGCGTCAAGTAGATTAAAATGTGCAACAGAATCGATCCGAATAGCGTATAAATCATTACATCAGGCAAATATTGTGTTCCCCAGATTTGATAATCTGTGGATTTATGATTACCTTTGCATGCTGATCCAACTTTTCTTCAAAGAGAGTCCGGGTCGGACTTAAAGCCAGGTTAACTGTAATGATAACAAAACTTTATGTTTTATATAACCTTAAATTAATGCTTATGATGAGAAAAATTGTACTATCATTGATTGCTGTTCTGGTTTGCGGAATGCTTTCGGCTTTCGCACAGAACAAGCAGGTGACAGGTACCGTCGTTAATGAACAGGGCGATCCTATGATTGGCGTTACGGTTCAGGTCAAGGGTACTCAGTACGGCACATCGAGCGGCGTTGGAGGTAAGTTTACCGTCAATGCAGGATCGGATGACGTCCTGATTTTTTCGTATATCGGTTACCTTACGGTAGAGAAACCGGTTGGCGCCCAGACCGTGATAGATGTCACCCTGCAGGAGGATGCCCGTACGTTGGAGGACGTTACGGTCGTCGCTTACGGCACCAAACGTAAGGAGGACCTCGTTGGTTCGGTGAGCAAGATCGCTTCCGACAAACTGACGACAACCTCTTCGGCTTCGGTGTCGCGCGCCCTGGAAGGTGCCGTAGCCGGTGTGACCGTGGTAAGTACCTCGGGCCAGCCCGGTAAGGATGCTTCGATTATTGTGCGCGGTGTCGGTTCGCTGTCTGGCAGCAATGCGGCGCTGATCGTGGTCGACGGTGTCCCCTTCAACGGTTCGCTGTCCGATATCAATGCCGAGGATATAGACAACATTTCGGTGTCGAAGGATGCCGTGTCGAACTCACTGTACGGTTCGCGTGCCGCAAACGGTGTGGTTATGGTGACCACCAAGAGCGGTAAGGCCGACCGCACCCGTATCTCGCTGAAAGGTACCTGGGGTGTTATCTCGCGCGGTGTGCCCGACTACGACATGGCTACCGATCCGGCCGAGTTCTATGAACTGACCTGGTACGGCATGCGTAATACGCAGATGGCCAACGGTGCCGATCTGGCTGCGGCAAGCAAGTATGCTTCGCAGAACCTGTTGAGCGAGCTCGGCAACTACAACGCGTTCATCATCCCGGCCGGCGAGTATCTGGTAGGTACGAACGGCAAATTGAACAGCCGCGCCGTAGAGCGTTACAACGATACCTTCGAGGATGCAATGTTCGGCAGCTCGCTGCGTCAGGAGTATGTTGCTTCGGCCAACGGCGGTACCGAGAAGACCGACTACTACATGTCGATCGGCTATCTGGATGAGGACAGCTACATTACCGGTTCGTCCTACAACCGTATCACCTCGCGTTTGAATGTCAACACTCAGCTGCGCAAGTGGTTGAAGGTTGGTTCGAACATGAGCTACGCCCGTACCGACTCGCGTGGTGTGCAGGAGGGTAGCGGTCTTGCATCGAACCCGTTCGATGTTGCCCGCAGCTGGGCTCCTATCTTCCCGGTACACGCTTACGATGCCGAGGGTAACATGAAGTTCAACGAGGATGGCACTCCGGTTTACGACAGCGGTCAGGGTGAGACTGACGGTACGACAAGTCGTCCGACGGCTCAGGACCAGAACGTGATCGTGAACCTGAAGGAGGATATCCGTCGTAACAAGATCACCAACCTCTATACCCGTTCGTATGTCGAGATTTCGTTCCTGAAGAACTTCAAGTTCTCGGCCAACTATGCATACGACTACCGCCACAACCAGGCAACGACGTTCTACACTCCGATTCTGGGTGACGGTGAGGCATTCGGCGGTCGCGGTACCAAGTCTTCGATCACTTCGAGCACGACCAACTTCAACCAGTTGCTGAGCTACAGCACCGTGTTCTGCCAGGATCACAGCATTGAGGCTCTGGTAGGTCACGAGTTCTATAAATACTATTATACGTATCTGGCAGGACAGAAGACCAACTTCTTCGACGAGAGCAACCCCGAACTGGACAACGGTGGTGAAATGCAGTCATTGAGCAGCTACACTTCGAGCCACAACATCGAGGGTTACTTCGCCAAGGCCGATTACAACTATTCTCACAAGTACTATCTGTCGGGCGCCGTACGTCGTGACGGAACCTCGCGATTCCTGAATCGTTGGGGAACGTTCTGGTCGGTCGGCGGTGCATGGCGAATCTCTTCGGAGGCGTTCATGGCCGATGCCAAATGGATTAACGACCTGAAGCTCCGTGCATCGTACGGTACTCAGGGTAACGAGGACTTGCTGAACTATACTCCTTATGTCGATCAGTACACCGTAACGTGGGACGGCTCGCAGCTTGGAACCGCCTACCACTTCTATGGTAACCCCGATCTGACCTGGGAGAAGCAGAAGACCTTCGACGTAGGTATTGACTTCCGTCTGTTCGACCGCGTTTACGGTAGCATCGACTACTTCCGTCGCCGCACCGACGACATGTTGTTCCGTCGTAACCTGCCTATCTCGGCCGGCCGTCCCTACAACTGGGAGAACCTCGGTGCGATGCGCAACACCGGTATCGAGGTTGACCTGAGCGTCGACATTATCAAGAAGAAGAACGTGACATGGACCGTGCAGGTTGTAGGTTCGCACTACGAGAACACGATCCTGACCCTTCCCGAGGAGTACAAGGAGACCGGTATGGCAAACGGCATGCAGCGTATGCGCGAAGGTCATGACCGCTTCCAGTTCTACATGCAGAAGTATGCCGGCATCAGCGAAACCGGCGCTCCGATGTGGTACAAGGATATTACGGATGATGCGGGTAATGTAACCGGCCAGGAGACCACTTCGGTTTACTCGGAGGCAACAAGATACTACCTCGACAAGTCGGGTCTTCCTGATTTCACGGGCGGTGTCAACACCAGCCTGCGTCTGTACGGCTTCGACCTGTCGATCCAGACATCGTTCGGCCTGGGCGGCTGGGTATATGACTACGGATTCGCATCTACGATGTCGTCGAGCTACTATATCGGCCACAACCGCGAGCTGTGGAAAACCTGGGATCCGACGACCGGCGAGGGCAAGTACCCGATCTGGAACCGTGATGACAACTCGAACAGCATGACCCAGTCTTCGGATCTGTGGTTGACGAGCGCCTCGTACTTCAACATCCGCAACATCACGCTGGGCTATACCTTCCCCTCTTCGTGGATGAAGAAGCTGGGTATCGAAAGCGTACGTGTATTCGTGTCGGCCGACAACGTGGCCCTCTTCTCGAAACGCAAGGGCTTGGATCCCCGTGTAAGTCTCGGCGGTAACGACCTGGATGACTACGGAGGCTTCAGTCTGTATCGTACTATTTCCGGAGGTATCAGTTTTAACTTCTAATATAAACGTTGGAGCAAATGAAAAAGATTATAATATTATTTTTTGTAACGGTAGCGCTCTCGCTGTCATTCGGCTCTTGCTCTAAGGATGCAATCCAGACGGGCATCTTGAGCAACGACAGAAAACAGGAGATTGCAGCAGAAGATCCCGAGAAGGTCTATTCTGCCGATATGGCCGGTATGTACACCCACGTACAGCAGTATGTCTACTCGAATCTGTCTCACTGCTATTTTGGACAGAAGGGTTTTGACTTCCTGACTTCGCTGATGGGTAACGATATGGTTCTGCCCGGTGCATTCGCCATGAGTCTTTATCACTATACGCTGGATTATCGCGGACAGAACTATACACCTACTTACAACCGTTGGTATGAGTACTATACGATGATCGACTATTGCAACACGATGTTGAAGTCGATCTCGGCTGACGAAACAAATCCTACAAGCCGTCTGTTCCGTGCCCAGGCCCTGGGTCTGCGCGGTTACGCATACTATCAGCTGACGCTGCTCTATCAGTATTGCTACTATGTAGGTGTAAGTGACAACAAATGGGGTGGCGGTACCTCGTATGCCGATGCTCCCTGCGTGCCTATCGTAACCGACAGCATTACCGGCCACCAGCCGCGCAGCACTGTCGCTCAGGTGCACGACCAGATCATCAAGGACCTCAAGGGTTGCTACGATCTCTATGTGGAGGTCAACGGCTCGCCCAAGACCTCGTCGCCCGCCGACTTCGACGGTTGCGTTGCAGCTACCTATCTGGCCCGCGTTTATATGTCGATGCACCAGTGGGACGATGCCATCAAGTATTCGCAGGTGGTGATCGACAACTTCGATGTCCTGAAGGGTGAAGATGAAATTCTTCAGGGTTTCAGCGATATCAACCTTCCCGACGTGGTTTGGGGTTGCGACATTACCACGGATAACACCGGTACTTACATGTCGTGGTTCTCGCAGATGGATGCCTACGGTGACGGTTATGGCGGCATCGGTGTATGGCGTGTAGGTTTCAAACCGTTCGTTGACCGTATCGGCGACAACGATATCCGTCTGTGGTGGTTCGAATGCGAGCGTACGACCGACGGCATGAAACGTGACTGGGAGAATCTTCCCGAGTCGGAACAGAAGGCTGATGCGGATTACCAGTCCTACAAGTTCATCGGCGCTGGACGTACCAACATTCAGTCCGGTATCACTTCGGGCTGGGAGCAGGGTGACTATATCTACCTGCGTTCCGAGGAGGCTTACCTGACCAAGGCCGAGGCTCTGGCTCAGAACAACAACCTCACGGATGCGGCTATCGAGCTGAATTCATTCATGCAGACTCGTGACAACACCTACAATTACACCGTTACGGACAAGGCGTCGTTGATCGAGGAGATCAACTTCCAGAAACGCGTAGAGTTCTGGGGCGAAGGTATGGAGTATATCGACAACCGTCGTCTGAACATCCCGGTTGACCGTACCGATGCAACGTGGGGTGCCGAGAACAATAACCACTATGCAGCCGGTAAGTTGAAGGCCGAGCAAGAAGATTTGCGCTTCCTCTATCAGATTCCTGAAGCCGAAATCGAGAACAACAGGGAACTGACCTATGACGATCAGAATCCTTGATTGAGTCATTGAAGTTATCATTATTAATGCTTTAGAACGAAGAAATATGAAAAAATTATTATATGTAATGATGGCGGCGCTGATGGTCGGTTTCGTATCGTGCAAGGACGATCCGTATCAGATCGGTGTGACGCCCGATAATCAGGAAGCATATTTCCCCAGCCAGACCGTAACGGTCAATTGTGCTGAGGATGCGACGAGCTTCGATGTGCGCGTATCGCGTGTGAAGTACACTGAAGCGGGAACCGTGGGCATCACGGCAACCGCACCGAGCGGCATTACGGTACCTGCAACGGTATCGTTCAACGCCGGTGAGGAGACCGCAAAACTGACGATTGCAGTAGATCAGGCAGCTCTTGAGCAGGGCGAAAGCTATCAGGTATCGCTGAAGATCGCCGAGGCCGACGCAACTCCGTACAACAATACCGCGTGCGTATGCACCGTCACGACTTGGGCACCCGAACCTCCTGTAACATGGGTTCCGGTTGAAACCGAATGCGTTCTGAAAGAGGCAATCCTGTCGTGTGCATTCACTAACGCCGGCGTTTCGACGTATGACGTATATGTCGAGAAACGCAGCGATCGTGATATCTTCCGTATCGTGAACATGATGACAACCTATACCGACAGCGAAGGCAAGACCTACACTCATCCTCATTATGTTGCCGGTGATGAGGTAAGTCCGGATGTGTCGTATTTCGAAATCGACTGCTCGGGTTATTACGGCGAAGAGCTGGGTGTTACGGGCATCGAGGCTGGTAAGGTTTGGATACCTCTTCAGACGTTGAATATCGATTGGGGCTACGGTGAGATGATTTCGGGGTCGGTTGCTTACAACCTCGGAACAGCCGACGGCACGTTGACTCCGGCCGATTATGCTGTGGGAACATATGATGCTGCCAACGGTGTCATCACTTTTGGTCAGATCGGTCTCCAGTTGCCGACACAAGGATGGTTTGTTACTACGGCAACCGATCCGGCAGCGTGGGCAACCCTTTATCTGGACAAGAGCAAGATGGGTACCGACTTCGAGCGTGACTGCACCTTCGAATTCTTCACCGATGCCCAGTTGAATTCGGAATTGGCTGATAATACCTGGGCTGTCAAGATGTATAAGGGTACACCTTCTGAAGACAAGGCTGAAGAGTACGCTGAAACGTTCGGTACGGTTTACAAGGTTGAAGACATGTATACCGAAGGATTCCCGATCTACTTCTGCGAGAAGGATGGCGAGATCTCTGTTCCTGAGGAGTATGAGTCGCAGGAGACCGGACAGTCGTTTGCCGGCTTCGATCTGTCGATCAACATTACTGGAGGAACCTATGCTGACGATATCGTAACCCTTGAACTCGATATGGTTGGAACTGATCCTGCCAAGGTTAAGGACGACGTTTCGTTCGGAGCATACACCGAAGTCCTCAATGCCGAGGTTATCACGACAGCTGAATCGATCGATGATTTCTGCGGTTCGTTCAACATGTCGGGTCTTACTCCGGTTAATCCTACCGCGCAGACTGTTGAGTTCACCTCGTTCAGCGGAATCACGGTAAATATCGAAAAGGTGGATGATACGACTGTCAAGATGACCGGCCTTCTGACGGCCGAAGACCGCGAAGCTACCGGTTTGGGTGATGCTTATGATGATGCGATCATCTTGACCTACGAAGACGGTTACCTTAAGGTTGTGGTTCAGGATATGCCCGATGTTGGAACTTATGATATGTTCCTGACAATGTTTGATGCTGCTGATCCTGGTACATTCTATAACAAGAATGCTATTGATTTGATCGGTATGTATGTCGGCATTAACAAGAAAGGTGAACTGAGATTCCTGAATGATGCTGAACTGAATGCTGCAAATGGAATCTCCGTTAACGGTCTGGGTATTATTGGCCAGCAGGGTACAGACTATTATCTGATACATAGTATGGGATGGTATGTCGATATCCGACTGACTCCTGCTACTGACGGCGCATCGTTGACCATTGAGGGACGCAAGGAATTCGTTACCAAGCCGACCAAGGTTGAAAAGGTTGTCACTTCGCTCGAGAAGCGTGATGACATCCGCAAGATCCAGCCGAAACAGGCAGCTCAACCGGTTGCAAAGGCAACCCAGTCTATGAAGAGAACGGTAAAGAAGTCCGTACGGACCAATTTCGTGGAACTTTAATAGAGTATAGATTATTCTCGGACGGCAATCCTTGCGGGTTGCCGTCCGTTTTTTTTGTATCTTTGGCAGCGTTATGGAGAGTCTGGTACAGTTTTTTATCGATTGGGGATATTGGGGCTTGTTTCTGGCGGCATTGGCTGCCGGAAGCATTCTGCCCTTCAGTTCGGAAGCGGTGATGGTAGCGCTGCTCATTGCCGGTCTCGATCCGTGGTGGTGCCTTTTGGCTGCGGCCTCGGGAAATACTATCGGCGGCATGACATGTTACTGGATCGGCCGTATCGGAAAAACAGAGTGGATGCACCGTTATCTGAAGATGGATCAGAAAAAACTCGATCGGGCAACGACTTTTCTGCACGGAAAAGGCGCTTTGATGGGATTCTTTTCGTTCCTGCCGTATATCGGAGAGGCGATCGCCGTGGTATTGGGACTGATGCGGGCAAATCAGTTCTGGACTGCGGTTTCGATGTTCGTCGGCAAGGCTGCGAGATATGCCGTGATTATTGCACTGTCGGATGGGGCGATGAGGCTTTTTTAACAGGTCAGGAGGATATTTGAATTGTATTGAAGCTGTGACGTGAACTGCGGGCGCTTCTTCTGGAAGAGGGGCGGGCCGTCAGCACAATTACCCTTCTGTGTTTACGAAAAATGCCCTGCCGTTAGTCGCGGCAGGGCATTGTATTTAATATCAGGACTGTATTCCTGTTATTGAGGGTCGGTATCGGTTGGAAGAGATGAATCTGGTGGCGGAGGATCCAAGTAGGATTACTGCTGTTGAAGATGGAGTTGCCATTTCCATGCGGCAGCGAGAGTCTGGTCAAGTTGCCGCTCTGCATGCCAGCCGAGTTCGGTATTTGCGAGCGTAGTATCAGCCCAGATGGCTTCGATATCGCCTGCCCGGCGGGGAGCGATACGGTAATTCAGTTTGAGATTGTTGACTCGTTCGAATGCCCGTACCATTTCCAGTACCGATATACCCTTTCCGGTTCCGATGTTGAATATTTCGTAGTTTGATTTGCTGTGGAGGTCTATCATGCGGCGGATTGCAGCCACATGCGCACGGGCCAGATCGACAATATCTATATAGTCGCGGATGCAGGTTCCGTCGGGGGTTGAATAGTCATCGCCGAAGATGTTCAGACACTCCCGGATACCGGCGGCAGTCTGGGTAATGAACGGCAGCAGATTGTTGGGCACGCCGCGTGGCAACTCTCCGATCAAGGCGGACGGGTGTGCGCCGATCGGGTTGAAATAGCGCAGGGCAATGCCATACAAGCCATCGTAGGCCTTTACCGAATCGTGCAGTATGTCTTCGCATATCTGTTTTGTATTTCCATATGGCGAGGCGGCCGGCTGCCGTGGCGAGCGTTCGGTTACTGGAAGATCGCCGGTTTGACCGTATACGGTGGCAGAGGATGAGAATACAATATTCCGTCGTCCGTATTTTCTCATCAGATCGACAAGATTGATGAACGAATCCAGGTTGTTGCGATAGTATTTTAATGGCTGTTCTACGGATTCTCCTACGGCTTTTGAGGCGGCGAAATGGATAGCCGAATCGAATTCATAGCGTTTGAAGATCTCTTCGAAGGCATTTATATCGCAGCAATCGACTTGTTCGAATGTAACGTTTACTCCTGTTATTTTCCTTACTCCGCCAATGGCTGATGGTTCCGAATTGGAAAGATTATCCACCAAAATAACGTCGAATCCGGCCTCTATAAGTTCGACCGCGGTGTGGGAGCCGATATATCCGGCGCCTCCGGTAACCAGTACACGATTCTTGGTGCTCATAAAAGGATATGTGTATATTGAACTGACAAGCAAAGATACAAAAAAAATGCAAGAGGCAAACATCCATGTCGAAAACATGGGCCGATGCCGAGAGTGTGTAGATGGTTTTATGTTGCTGTGGTGTTAACATTGGGTTGAAGGGAGGGGTGAATGGTGGCTGAGCAGGTCTTCGAGGTTTGCGTAGTCGTAGTCGGATTTGGGGCTGAAATGGGATTTTAATATCGAAATTCAATAATTTTGTATTGTTTTATTGAAAAAAGGGTGTATCTTTGCTTCGCTTATTTGGGAACGACGGGTACGCTGATCTGAATCTCCGCCGTTGGTAGCCCCACAAACACAAAGCTGTTAGAAAATGGATATGTTGCAGATCGAACACATCACCAAGCGTTATGCCGAACATACGGCCCTGGACGATGTGTCGTTAACGATTCCCCGAGGGAGCATTTACGGGCTTCTCGGGCCCAACGGAGCAGGCAAGACGACCCTGATCCGAATTATCAACCGAATCATCATGCCGGACGAGGGCCGCATCTTCCTGAACGGCCGCGAGATGGTTCAGAATGACGTCTACCGTATCGGTTACATGCCCGAGGAGCGCGGCCTTTACAAGAAGATGAAGGTCGGCGACCAGGCGGTATATTTTGCGCGGTTGAAGGGGTTGTCGCGGCGCGAGGCCGTAAGACGGCTTCAGGAGTGGTTCGTACGGTTCGGCATACAGGAGTGGTGGAACAAGAAGGTCGAGGATCTGAGCAAGGGTATGGCGCAGAAGGTTCAGTTCATTGCGACGGTTCTGCACGAACCGGAGCTGTTGATTTTCGACGAGCCGTTTTCGGGATTCGATCCGGTGAATGCCAACCTAATGAAGCAGGAGATCCTGCGGTTGCGCGACAACGGGGCTACGGTGATCTTTTCGACGCACAACATGTCGAGTGTCGAGGAGATCTGCGACCACATTACGCTGATCAACAAATCGCACAATATTCTGAGCGGCAAACTCGACGAGATCCGACATCTGTACGGCAACAATATCTTCGAGGTGTATTTCCGGGGTGATCGCAAAGCCCTTGTCGAGACGCTTTCGCCGCACTGCATGCTGCTCGACGACGGGACGATGCACGAAGGTATCTATGAATCGGTCAAGATACACATAGCGGAGGATTCGGATATACGGCCGATCATATCGTTGATCAACGATCAGGTTGAGATACGGTCGTTTACGGAGATCATCCCGAGCATGAACGACATATTCATCAAGGCCGTGACGGGCCAGAACAAAACTGAGGAGAGGTAAGCCATGTCATCGATAGGAGTTATTATAGGCCGCGAATTTCGCGAGCGCGTGATGAAAAAGAGTTTCATCCTGACAACGATTCTGACGCCGTTGCTGATCGTGGGGCTCTATGTGGGAGTGTTCTTCATGATGACGATGAAGGTTGATTCGAAACAGATCATGGTCATCGACCGCAGCGGTGCGATAGCATCGGAACTGGAGTCGGGCGGAGCGATAACCTACCATCCGACCGACCGTACGATCGAGTCGTTGCGTGAGGATGGCGAGGGGGCATTCGACGGGATTCTGGTGATTGGCGAGAATGTTATGAACGATCCTTCGGACGTTTCGATCTACTCCTATTCGACCCTGTCGATGGAGGTCGAGGGATCGATAGCGAGTGATATCGAGAAGGTAATCGAACGTCACCGGTTGGCATCGTACGACATCGATAATCTGCCGCAGATCATCGAGGATATCAAGGCGGATGTCAGCATGAAGAGCTACAAGTTCGGCGAAGGCCAGGATGAGGACAAGCAGAGTTCGAGCATATTTGCATCGGGCTTGGCCTATATCTTCGGAATCATGATGTATCTGTTCGTGATGATGTACGGAGTGATGGTGATGCAGGGCGTGATCGAGGAGAAGGGCAGCAAGGTGCTCGAGGTTATGGTCTCGACGGTCAAACCCTACCAGTTGATGATGGGCAAGATCATCGGTATAGCATCGGTTGCACTGCTGCAGTTCCTGATCTGGATATTGATTATTGTTGTTGGCGGAATTCTGACGATGCGATTCCTGGTACCGGCCGATGTGGTTGCGAGTGCCGCTGCGGCCTCTGCCGATACGACCGCCATGACGGCTCAGATGTCCGGTGCCGATTCGGAGATTGCGGCAATACTTGCCAATGTGATGGACGTCGGGTTCCTGGTCAAGTTCTTTGGGTGTTTCCTGATATACTTTATCGGCGGCTACCTGCTTTATGCGGCGCTGTATGCAGCCATGGGCAGTGCGGTTGACAGCATGGAGGAGGCACAGCAGTTCCAGACTCCGGTGACACTGCCGGTGCTGCTGGGATTCGTGGTGATGATGTACGCCATGAAGGAACCGAATGCCTCGCTGGTTGTCTGGTGCAGCATGATACCGTTCACATCGCCCGTGGTGATGATGGCACGCCTGCCGTTCGATGTCCCGACATGGCAGATCATCGTTTCGGTGGTGATACTCTACCTGTCGTTTGCCGGAATGGTGTGGATGGCCGCCAAGATCTACCGTATCGGTATCTTCATGCACGGCCGCAAGCCTTCGTACAAGGATCTCTACAAGTGGCTGCGGATGAAGAACTGACCGCCGCGAAGAGAAGCGAGATATGGATCCGGCGATACCCGTTCTGCGGGGTGTCGCCGGATTTTTTTGTTCTATTGGGTGCGGCGGTTGTGGAAGATTGGTGAAGCAGGCGGCCGTTTACGGCAAGAGCGGGGTTTTAGAAATAGCTATTTTGGGGCAGAGTTGGCGAAATCGAGGCACTATTCGTATCTTTGTGTTTATGGAACAGAACAGCAACTCTTCGATACGGCTGCATATCAGGAATATGGTATGCCCGCGCTGCATTTCGGCGGTTCGCGGGATCTTCGAGCGGGCCGGATATCGTGTCGAGGCGATCGACCTGGGGTCGGTGACGGTCTTTCCCGTTCCGGATGAGGCGGCATTGTCACGGCTTCAGGTGTCGTTGTCGGATGAAGGGTTCGCTTTGCTGAGTGATCGCCGTGAGCAGTTGGTCGAACGTATCAAGAACCTGATCGTGGAGATGGTGCATTACAGCGACGACCGTCAGCGTCAGAACCTGTCGTCGTATCTTTCGGAGCACCTGGGACATGACTACGGTTCGATGAGTAGGATATTCTCGGAGATGACGGGCACGACGATCGAAAAATACTGGATATCCCAGCGGATCGAGCGTGTAAAGGAGTTGCTTTCGTACGGAGAGTTGACGCTCGAGGAGATTGCCGACCGGATGGGTTATTCGAGTTCGGCGCATCTGAGCAGCCAGTTCAAGCGGGTGACCGGCATGACGGCCGGGGAGTTCCGCCGATCGGAGGAGAGACGCCGTCCGATAGACACGCTTTAGGCGGAATGTTGTAATATAAATCCAGGATTTTGCAAAGATTTTTGTTTTGAGGGGCCCTACCTTTGCAGTGTAAAACAGGGAGGATAGAGTCATGGCATCGGAAAGCAAAACTAAAACAATGGCCGAAGGGCGTTTCCTGATCGTGGGGATGAGCTGTGCGGCGTGTGCGGCGCGGATCGACAAGACTCTGCGCAAACAGACCGGAGTCGTCGAGGTTTCGGTTAATTACGCAGCGGCGACGGCGACGGTCAAATACGATTCTGCGGTTTGCTCGCCGGAGCAGTTGCAGCAGGCGGTCCGCGATGCGGGTTATGACCTTCTGATCGACGCGAAGGCCTCGGAACGGATCGACCGGATCAATGCCGAACGGTTCATTGTATTGCGGCGGCGGGCCGTGTGGGCCATCATACTCTCGGTACCGGTTGCGGTGATCGGAATGGGGTTCCACGACATGCCGTATGGCGGGCTGGTGATGTGGCTGCTGTCGACGGTCGTAGTGTTCGTGTTCGGACGGGATTTCTTCATCAATGCCGCCCGCCAGTTGCGCCACGGAGCCGCAAATATGGATACGCTGGTTGCGGTAAGTACCGCCACGGCCTATTTGTTCAGCTGCTTTAACCTCTTGTTTCCCGACGTATGGCTCAGCCGCGGTCTCGAACCGCATCTCTATTTCGAATCGGCAAGTATGGTGGTGGCGTTCGTACTTTTGGGGCGTATGCTCGAGGAGCGGGCCCGGTATGGGACGTCGTCGGCAATCCGGCGGCTGATGGGGCTTCGGCCGGATCAGGTGACGGTTCGGGAGAGTTCGGGAAGGTTAGTTGTGCGGCCCGTTTCGGAGGTTGCGGCCGGAGAGATGATCCTGGTACACCCGGGCGAGAGGATCGCTTTCGACGGAGAGGTTCTGGAGGGTGAGTCGTATGTCGACGAAAGCATGCTGAGCGGCGAACCGCTGCCGGTATTCAAGAGCCGCGGGCAGAAGCTGTTCGCCGGGACGATCAACCGTAACGGTACGCTGACCTTCCGTGCGGACCATGTCGGTGAGGATACGGTTCTGTCCCGCATCGTTAAGCTGGTGCAGCAGGCGCAGGGAAGCAAGGCAAAGGTGCAGAAGAGGGTTGACCGGATAGCAGCGGTTTTCGTACCGACGATCTTTGTGATTGCGTTGGCGGCGTTTGTGGTGTGGGTTGTTGCGGCGCCGGAGAACGGGTTGACGCACGGCATCATGGCATTTGTGACGGTTCTGGTGATAGCCTGCCCGTGTGCATTGGGTCTGGCGACGCCTACGGCGATTATGGTCGGGATAGGCAAGGGTGCCGAGAACGGGATTCTGATCAAGGATGCCGACAGCTTGGAGACAGCCTGCAAGATAGATGTTGTGGTGTTGGACAAGACCGGAACGCTGACGTCGGGCAAACCCGAGGTAAGCGACATTGTATGGAGTCCCGAAGGTCGGTCGAAGGCATATGCTCTGGCGGCTCTGGAACGGTTGTCCGAACATCCGGTTGCGGAGGCCATCGTCCGGCAGCTGGATGAGGAAGATGCAGGACGTATCGAGGTGGAGAATTTCGAGGCGCGGCCCGGATTGGGAATTTGCGGGCGGATCGGCGGTGAACGCTATATGGCCGGCAACCGGCGCATGATGTCGGAGGCGGGCGTGGAGTTGAGTGCTGAATTTGTCGGGGCGGCAGAAAGGTTGGCACCCGACGGAAAGAGTGTCGTCTGGTTTGCCGACAGCCGGAAGGTACTGTGTGTGGCGGCGGTCTCGGACCGGTTGCTTGACAGTTCGCGAGAGGCTGTACAGGAACTGCGGGCGTCGGGTATAGATGTGGTCATGCTGACGGGCGACGGCGAGGCTGCGGCACGGAATATCGCCGAGCAGTGCGGCATCGTACACTACCGGAGCGGGATGATGCCTGACGAGAAGGCTGCCTATGTCCGGCAGCTTCAGTCCGAGGGGCATCGTGTGGCAATGGTCGGCGACGGCATCAATGACAGTGCGGCGCTTGCCTCGGCGGATCTGAGCATGGCCATGGGGCGCGGCAGCGACATTGCGATGGATGTGGCGCAGATGACCATCGTGGCGCACGATCTTCGGAAAGTCGGTGCGGCATTGCGGTTGTCGCGATATACGGTTCGGACGATCCGTGAGAATCTGTTTTGGGCGTTCATCTACAATCTCATTGCGGTTCCGATTGCGGCCGGGGTTCTCTATCCCTTTACGGGTTTCATGCTCGATCCGATGATCGGAGGTGCGGCGATGGCCATGAGCAGTGTGAGCGTGGTGGCCAACAGCCTGCGGTTGAAGCGCAAAAGAGTGTCGACAGTAGGCAGGGATGCATGCGAAGTGAGTTGCGGTGTCGGACAGGACGATGTGTCGTGTGCGGATGCGTGTGAGACGGCTGTCTGTAGCGGAGTTTCGGAGATGGTTATAAACGATAAAAAGGAGGAAAATGTTATGGAAAAGAGATTTGAAGTCAAAGGTATGATGTGCCAGCACTGCCGTGCACATGTCGAACGGGCATTGAACGGAATCGAAGGGGTACGGGCAACGGTGACGCTCGAACCGCCCGTAGCGGTTGTCGAGATGACGGGCCGTGAGGTCTCGGACGAGGAGCTTCAGAAGGCGGTTACGGATCAGGCGGGCGATTATACGCTGATTCGTCGCCAATAAGAGTTGTCGGATAATGATTGTGGTGATAGAATACCTGATTTTAGTGTAAGGATATGGTTATGAAAGAGAGTAAGGCGGAAGTAGCGATACGCAAAGTTCGCGGCAGCGACGTGGAGTTCGTGCGCGAGATGATCGGGTCGGTGTGGCAGATCGAACGCTTCTCGGACCGCGAGGGGATAATCTACCAGTTGCTCGAAGCCAACCGGTGCCGTATGATGTGCCATGCCGATTTCATACGCATCGCCGAGTGTGACGGGCGTCCGGCCGGTATCGTGGCTGCATCCATGGGACGGGTGCCGTTCATGCAGCGTTGCCGGTATGTGCTGCCGTGGCAATACCATCGTCTGCGGGCGTTGGCAGCCTGTGGCGACGATGCCCGGACGGTCAAGGCCTATTTCGCGGTCGAGGCCTCGTATGAAAAGCTTCTGGAGCGGGTCAGCGGGAATCTCGGGAGCGAACTGATACTGTTTGCTGTGGATCGCAGCATTCGTGGTCGCGGTATCGGCGGCCGGTTGATGCAGGCTTATACCGAGGAGTGCCGTCGGCGGAAGATCGAGGATATGTATCTTTTCACCGACACGTTCTGCGATTACGGCTATTATGACCATAACGGGTTTGAGCTTCGCGGAAGCGAACATCTGCAACTGGAGCTGGCACACGAGCGGATCGATCATACGACGTTCCTGTACAGCAAGAGGTTGTCGCAGGAGTGATTGGAAGCATGTAGCGCATGGTGCGGCTACTCCCGCATCTTCGAATCGATCATGATGGTTACGGGGCCGTCGTTGACGAACGATATCTTCATGTCGGCACCGAATACTCCGGTAGCGACCGGGCGTCCGAGCAACTCCTCGACCCGCGAGACAAACCGTTCGTAAAGCGGACGTGCGATATCCTCTTTTGCGCTTCGGATATATGACGGGCGGTTTCCCTTGCGCGTCGAGGCGAAGAGCGTAAACTGGCTTACGATCATAATCTCACCGCCGACGGTCGCCACGTCGAGGTTCATTACTCCGTTGGGGTCGTTGAATATCCGCAGGTTGATCAGCTTGTGTGCGAGCCAGTCGATATCTTCGTCGCCGTCGGCATTCTCGACGCCGACCAGCACCAGCAATCCTGCGCCGATATGTGAATATTCCGTGCCGTCGATCGCGAGCGAGGCTCCGGTAGTTCGTTGTATGAGCAGACGCATGTGTTGAGTTTGTCGTTTGAAACGTTACGGTTACTTTTTCAGCATGTAGGGGCGGCGGTCAATGTGCAGCGAGCCAGTTCTCGCCGATGCCGTAGTCGACCGTCAGCGGGACCTTGAGTCGAGCGGCATTCTCCATCGACTCGACCATGATAGGTATGACCTCCTCCTGTTCGGGGCGGTACATGTCGACGACAAGTTCGTCGTGCACCTGCAGTATCACCCGTGATTTCAGATTGCGTTGTATCAGGCGGCGGTGCACTTCGATCATGGCTATTTTCATTATGTCGGCGGCACTGCCCTGTATCGGGGCATTTATGGCATTACGTTCGGCCATGCCTCGTGCGACGGCATTCCGTGAATTGATGTCGTTGAGGTAACGCCGCCGTCCGAATATCGTCGAGACGAAACCTTTGGTGCGGGCTTCGTATGCGGCGCGGTCCATATACTCCTTGACTTTCGGATACGATGCGAAATAGCCGTCGATGATCTCTTTGGCCTCGGTGCGCGGGATGTCGAGCCGTTGCGCCAGCCCGAATGCCGAAATACCGTATATGATGCCGAAATTGGCTGTTTTGGCTCTCCGGCGCTGTTCGGGGGTAACCTCGTCGAGCGAACAGTGGAACAGCCGTGCGGCGGTGGCGCGGTGGATGTCGTAACCGTGCCTGAAGGCTTCAATCAACGATTCATCGCCGCTCAGGTGGGCCATCAGACGCAGTTCGACCTGTGAATAGTCGGCCGACAGCAGCAGATGCTCCTCATCCGAAGGGATGAATGCTTCGCGGATACGGCGCCCGCGGGCATCGCGTATCGGGATGTTCTGCAGGTTTGGGTTTGTCGACGAGAGCCGTCCCGTAGCCGTAACGGCCTGATTGAATGACGTGTGTATCCGTCCTGTCTTGCGGTTGACCAGTTGCGGCAGGGCATCTATGTATGTCGAGATCAGCTTCTTGATGCCGCGGTATTCGAGTATGAGGCCGACGATCGGATGCCGGTGCGCCAGTGACTGTATATACTCCTCGTCGGTGCGGAACTGCTTGGTTTTGGTCATGCGCGGCTTGGGGTCGATGCGCAGCTTGGCGAAGAGAACCTCTCCCAACTGCCGCGACGAGTTGATGTTGAGCTGCGGTTCGTCGGCCAGCTCGCGGATCTTCCATTCGAGGTCGTCGAGTTCCGTCTGGAGCTCCTTGCCGTATGCGGCCAGCGCCTCGGTATCGATCTTGACGCCTGTCCATTCGATTTCGGCCAGGACGTCGATCATCGGCTCCTCGATGTTGCGGTAGAGGTATGAGAGCCCCTCGTCGCAGACCATCGGCCAGAGCTTCTCCTTGAGGCGCAGGGTTACGTCGGCATCCTCGGCGGCATACTCCGATACGCGGTCGACGGCAACCATATCCATGGTCAGCTGTTTCGACCCGCGGCCGATCAGGGTTTCGATCTCGATGGGCGAGTAGTTGAGGTATTTCTGCGCGAGGACGGTCATGTTGTGGCGCGATTCGGGATCGAGCAGGTAGTGCAGCAGCATGGTGTCGTACTTGAATCCGCGTACATGGATTCCGTTTGCCCGCAGGACCATGATGTCGAACTTGATGTTCTGTCCGATCTTGTCGATTTTTTCATCTTCGAGCAGCGGGCGGAGGATATCGGCATACTCCTTCTGCCATGGGATATACCACGCCTCGAAAGGCTCTACGGCCAGCGAAACCCCTACAAGCGCATCGTTGAAGATGTCGAATCCCGAAGTTTCGGTGTCGAGACACAGCTGCCGGCTGTCGGCAAGCCACTCGACAAGGTCCTTCAACTGAGCGGCTGAACGTACGGTATGGTAGGTGTGGGGTGTGGTCTGGGCGGTTTGGTATATGCCGGCACCTTCGGCAGCGGTTTGCAGGTCGTCGGAGACCGGCCGCGAATCAGTATCGGAGGCGTCGCTTGCATTTGTATCGGCTGCCGGTGCCGGAGCGGCCGCATCATTCTTCGGAGCGTCCTGTTCCATTGCGGCAAACATGTCGCCCTGACCGGCCAGCGCCGCCGCACGCTTCTGGCGCGACTTTTCGGCGGCCATCTTTGCAAGTTGTGTCTGCGGGGCCTGTTTCGGGCCGTCATCCTCGACCGGCGCCGCACTCCCGTCCTGGGGCAGTGCACGTGCGAACATGTTGAAATCGAGTTCGAGAAATAGCGTCCGCAGAGCCTCGTTGTCGGGCTGTTCGACCTTCAACTGTTCGGGGTCGAAGGCTATCGGAACGTCGCGGACGATTGTCGCCAGACGTTTCGAGAGTCGCAGCTGGTCGGCTCCGGCCTCGATGTTGGCGCGTTGCCGCGCCGAGAGCTTGTCGCTGTTGGCAATGATATGCTCGATGTCGCCGAATTCGTTGACCAGTTTTATGGCCCCCTTCTCCCCTATGCCCGTTATTCCCGGGATGTTGTCCGAGGCGTCGCCCCACAGTGCCAGCACATCGCTCACCAACTGCGGATTGTCGAAACCGTAGTGCTCCTTGATTGCGGCGCGGTCGACGATCTCTATTCCGTCGCCCTTCTGTTTGTAGATCTTTACGTGGTCGTCGACAAGCTGCCCGTAATCCTTGTCGGGCGTGACCATGAAGACCTCGAATCCGGCCTCGGAAGCCTTCTGGGACAGCGTGCCTATTACGTCGTCGGCCTCGTAGCCCGCCACCTCGAGAACCGGAATTCGCATCGCTTCGAGGAAACGTTTGATATATGGGACGGCGGCGATTATGTCTTCGGGCGTTGCTGTACGGTTTGCCTTGTATTCGGGGAAGATCTCCTTGCGGAAGCACCCTCCGGCCGGATCGAACGCTACGCCGATACAATCGGGATGTTCGCGCTGGGTAATGTCCCGCAGGAATTTGACGAATCCGAATACGGGAGATGTGTTCATTCCCGCACGGTTTCGCATCGGGCGGGTCATGAAGGCGTAGTAATACTTGAATATCAACGCATAAGCATCGATCAGGAAAAGCCTTTTCATATTTCGGTCGGTATGTTTTTTGTTCCCGGCTGACAGCAGGCAGTCACTCTGTCCGGAGAGAGTTTTGTTGCTGTAGGCTGCATGTGTCGGCATTGCGAATATTGCAGCGTGGAGGTGCGGTTACCCTATTTCGGCGAAGAACTCTTCCACGGCCCGGCGGAAATATTCTATAGTCTGCTCCATTGTGCGGAACGATTTTCCGCCGGCGGCATTTTTGTGACCGCCGCCCTCGAAGTATCGTCTTGCGAAGACATTTACGTCGACATCGCCCCGTGACCGCAACGAGATCCGGATGAAACGGTGTGTTGCGAGGAACATTGCCGACATCTTGATGCGCTTGATCGAGAGCGGGTAGTTGACGAAACCTTCGCTGTCGCCGAGCTGGAATCCGAAACGTCTCATTTCGTTCTCCTTGAGCGACATGTATGCCACTTCGCCGTTGTGGATTATCCCCATTTTCTTGTCTATTACATATCCGAACAGACGCGCGCGGCCTTCGGTAAAGGCATTGTAGACGTTGTTGTATATCGTTGGGATATTGATACCGGTTTCGAGCAGCGTGGCCACCATCCGGAATAGTCCCGGGGTGAGTGTCGAGAAGGAAAAGTTTCCCGTATCGGTCATCATGCCGACATAGAGCGATTCGGCAATCTGCCGGTTGAAGCTCTCTTTTCCGAAGAGGCGTTCGATAAGCAGGCAGACGAGGTATGACGTGGATGAGGACTCGGGATGCGAGAAGGAGAGGTCATAGACATGCTGCGGCGAGAGATGGTGGTCTATGAGTATTCGCTTTGCCGAGGTATTGTGTTCGATGGCCTCGGTGAGTGCTTCGAGCCGCGAGATTGCATTGAAGTCGAGGCAGAAGATAAGGTCTGCCCGACCGATTGCTTCGATGATCGGTTCCGGCGACTCCTTGAATATGCGGATGCGGTCGATACCGTCCATCCAATCGAGGAAGTATGGATATCGGTTTGGGACCACGCACATGACATTGTGTCCCATTCCCTCCAGCACACGGCTCCAGGCCAACGACGAACCTATTGCATCGCCGTCGGGATTCGAGTGCGACAGAATGACGATATTCTGTCCGGCCGGAGCCAGCATGAGTTTCAGTTTTTCGAGAGACTCTTCGGCGAGACGTACCTCTTTTTCGTTGTTGCTCATCGTGTTATTCGGTTAGGTTGTCATTTGGTCGCACGATCGATCCGCCGAATCGTTCGGGCAGGGTTATGCTGCTGCGGCAATCGACGAATCCGGTCCCGATCGGGGCATGGATTTTCGATGCATTTGCATTTGCGGTTGCGGCGGTGGAACGTCCGTTGATTATGTTGAGGGTCAGTGCGAGCATCGGTTCGTCCGGTTCACCGAGTTCTCCCCAGTTGAGCCAGTCGAGGTTCTGTTCGTTCATGTACTCGTCGTAAAGGATGTCGGGAACCAGTCCGTTTTCGTAATCCGATTCTCCGCGGGCATTGTACGAGCGGAACGATACGGGATGCATCATGTAGTGATAGCTGCCGAATACGGCCTCATCGTTGCTGTTGACCTTGTGGTCGACGATCTCCATCCCGACCACCTTGCCTACGGTAGTGGTACCGACGTGTACGACATCGACGCCTACACCGCGCAGGTTATTGATAACCAGTTCGCTGGCCGAAGCGCTGTTTTCGGTTGCGATGACGTAGAGTTTGTTCAGGTTGAGGTTGCAGTCGCTGACGTCGCTGAGTTTGAGGAGGTCGTAATACGAGGATCTGCGCGAGGAGTTGGGGCGGCATTCGAGGAATCGGGTTCCGAGCACCGATTCTGGGGCGATCATGCTCGAGAGCAGCTGGCATGTTACCACATACCCGCCCGGATTGTAGCGCAGGTCGAGAACGAGATGGCTGACACCCTCGTTGCGGAAGCCTCTGAAGACTTCGCGCAGTTGCTCTTCGTATTCGGTATGGTTGTCGGTATCGGTTTCGTCGATGCCGCGCTTGAAGGCGTTGAAGCAGAGGTATCCGATTTTTGAGCCGTCATCGGCATCGAATGTCCTGTAACAGAATATCGGGTTCTGCTCCACCGCAGCCCGGGTAAGCGTTATTGTCTGATCGGCGTCGTCTTCCGAGAAGGTGATCCCGGTACCGGTTTCGTTGGCCGTGAACTCGCACTTGAGGATCTTGACCGAAACGGTATTCTGGGCGAAGAGCTTGTTGATGTCGTTGAAGTTTGCTGCGGTCAGCTTCTTGCCGTCGATCTGACCGATCCAGTCGCCTCGTTTGAGTCCGGCATTTGCGGCGGGCGAGTCGGGTGTTACGTAGTGAATTCGGGCGAAATAGCGCAGTTCGGTCTGGTTGTTCTTGTTGCGGATGTTGAAGGCGTAGGCCGTAAAGTCGAAACCGTATGTCGGCTCGAAGGTCGACGATGCCCGCGAAACCTCGTAGCGAGAGATGTACGAGTATAGCGAGCGGGAGCCTCCCGACGATGTCTGGCCGTCGAGCTTATTGGTGGTCAGGCCGCTGAGGTAGTTATTGAGAAATGTCTGGTAGTCGACGTCGTAAGTTGTTGGAACCGTATTCTGGACCTCCTCGTTCCAGAGATAGTAGAACTTCAGCACGTCGTAAGTCCACTCGTTTACCAACTCCTGTTCGGACTTGTCTCCGTTGCCTGGAATCGGGTCTTTGCGGCACGAACTTAGAGTTACGCCAAGGCATATTACCGTAACCAACAGTGTTGCATGACGGCGCACGGCTGCTGCGGCAATGTTGCGTAACGAGAGCAATATGTTGTTGTTTTTCATGATCGGTTCTTGTTTTTGTTTGGCGGAATCTACCCGCGCCAATCTACAAAGATATGATATTTGCCCGAATATATCAAACCGCACTCTTCGAAACCTGTTTCCGGAGGATTCTTCCGGCGGCGCGGCACCAGGGCTTGAGCCCGCACTCCTGACATTTCGGGGCGCGGGCGGTGCAGACATACCGGCCGTGCAGGATGAGCCAGTGATGGGCCTTCGGGAGTAGTTCGGCAGGAATGTTTTCGGTGAGTTGGAGTTCGGTCTGGAGCGGGGTTTTGGCATTTCGGGTGAGGCCGATGCGGGCCGAGACGCGGAAGACATGCGTATCTACGGGCATGACGAGTTTGTTGAATATCACCGCTCCGACGACATTTGCCGTTTTGCGGCCCACGCCCGGGAGACGTTGCATTGTTTCGACGTCGTCGGGGACCGTACCGCCGAATTCCGATACCAGCATGCGGGCCATGGCTGCCAGGTTGCGGGCCTTGTTGTTCGGGTATGATATGCTGCGGATGTAGGGGAAGATCTCTTCCGGAGAGGCTTCGGCCATCGACTGCGGGGTCGGGAAACGCTCGAACAATGCCGGTGTGGTCATGTTGACCCGTTTGTCGGTGCACTGCGCCGAGAGCATTACCGCAACCAGCAGCTGGTACGGATTTTCGTAGTGGAGTTCGGTCTCCACTATTGGCATGTTGGTTTCGAACCAGCCGATAACGCCTGCATATCGTTCCTTGGTAGTCATTGGGCAGATAGTTTGTGCTGCGGTCGGACGACGGACCGCTGCGGGTTACAAAATCTTGAGCGATGCGAATTTGGCAAGCAGTTTCTTCTCGCCGACATTTTCGCTGTCGAATCGTACGACCAGTTTGGTGTCGTTGGTCATCTGTTCGAGGTCGACGATGGTGCCGCGGCCGAACATGCGGTGTTCGACCCTCATGCCTCGGGTATATGTGTTGCCTGCCGAGGCCTGTCCGGCCGCTGAGACGCTTCCGCCGGGGGTGTTGATCCGCCGGAGGTTTGGCCTGCGGGCAGGTTCCGGTGCGGGAGCCGGCGTCGTGACATGAGCAGGTTGAGGTTTGGGGTGCTCCACATTACTCTGCCGGAAGCGGTAGTCGAACTGCCGGCGCAGGTTCTCGACCGTCTGTTTTGAGTCATGGCGCGGTTCGTCGAAGGCTGTTTGGCGTTCGGTTCTGTCGCCTAAGGCATCAGCCGGAGCATCGAGATACTTTTCATCAATTTCGCTCAGGAAGCGGCTCGGACGGCACAGATCCATTGATCCCCACCTGAAGCGCGTGTCGGCGAACGAGAGCACGGCACGGACCTTTGCACGGGTCAGGGCGACGTAGAAGAGGCGCCGCTCCTCCTCGATGCCGTCGGGCGACTCGACGGCCCGCTGCGAAGGGAAGAGGTTTTCTTCCAGACCCACGATATACACATACTTATATTCAAGCCCCTTGGCCGAATGGACCGTCATCAGCGTCACCTTGTTCTTGCTGTCGGGGTCGTCCTGATCCATGTCGGTCATCAGCATCATGTTCTGCAACCACTCCTCGATGGTGGCCTCCTCCTCTTCGGGACGCTCGCCGCCCCGGATTTCGGCGTCGACCCGCTCCTTGAACTCCTGCATCGAGTTCAGCAGCTCCTCGATGTTGTCCAGGGCCGACGTCGCCTCGGGGGTGTTCTCCGTGC
>URTU01000018.1 GCA_900550925.1 uncultured Alistipes sp.
CCATGATCTTACGCTTGATGATCGACGAAACAACCAGGTTGACGATCTTCTCGACCGTAATTTCGCTCTTGTTGAACATCTCGGGGATAACGATCATCGGATAGTGGCATGCCGTACCGATACCGAATGCCAGGTGGCCGGCCGAACGGCCCATCGCTGCAACGACAAACCAGTTTGCCGAGGTGCGGGCATCGTTATACACTGCACGGCCGATTACCGTACCGCCCTCCATGGCCGATTCGTAACCGAACGTCGGGGTTCCCATCGGAAGCGGGAGGTCATTGTCGATCGTCTTCGGAACGTGGATGTTGGCAATAGGATATTTCTTAGCCTCGAGGAACTTGGCGATACGGTTTGCGGTCGAAGCGGTATCGTCGCCGCCTACCGTTACCAGCAGTTTCACGTTGTTGTCGGTGAAGAACTTAAGGTTGAAATTCTCCTCGAAATCCTTATCGGTCGGCTTGAAACGGCTCATCGTAAGATACGATCCGCCCTGATTGAAGATATAGTCGGCCTTGATGAAATCCAGATCCTCGTAACGGGGCGACGGGTTGAACAAACCCGAATAGCCGTAATGAAGTCCGATCACACGATAACCCTTCTCGATGAAGGTCTTGGCCACGCTGCCCACAACGGTATTCATGCCCGGTGCCGGTCCGCCGCCCGTAAGAATTGCAATTGCCTGTTTCATATCAATTCGAATTAAGTATTTTGTAAATCTGACTGTATCAATCTCTCTGCCTTGCACCGGCCGCCGGCTCGCCGCCCGTATTCCGGCTTCTCTCCCCTCCCCACGACCTCTTCACGCTCGGCCTTCTTACGCCGCAGCCCCTGCCACAGGGTATTGTGCTGCCGCCGTCCGACATGGCTCGGTGCCCGCCGCCATGGCCGGCAACGATCCGCCGCGGTCACATTGCACGAACCGATTTTTCGGCGTTCAAAATTACAACTATTTTTGCAATATTTTTAATATATTAAGGGATTTTTTCTTGACCATACGACAATAGCCACCGCAGTCTCACGCTGGCAACCGTTCACCGACTCTGAATCCGCCCGTCCGACGGCCGCCAACGGGCATCACCATCCGAATATGTTCCGCAGCACCCACCACAGAATCACCAGTGCGAAATATGCCCAGATCAACAGGTAATGGTTTGCCGCACGATAGAGATGCACCTGTCCCCAACGGCTGTAGCGGGCGATTAACAGGATAATTACATACGGGACAGAGACGACCAGCAAGGCATTGTAGTGCCACGCCGCGCCGATATCGAGATGCATCAGCGCGTGTATGGCACGCTGCGAGCCGCATCCCGGACATTGCAGCCCCGTCAGCATCAGGAACGGGCAGCGCGGAAATGGTGTCCGGGCCGGATCGAACGCGTAATACACCACCACAGCCAGCGCCACCAAACAGATGGCCATTACGGCAACCACCGGCTTGCGGATTCTGGCCATTGTCAGAGTTCTTTATCCGAGACTGAAGATGCCGATCAGGAAGACGTAGCAGATTATCACGACCAGACCGAGCGCCAATGCTACCAAAGTCCAGATACGGGCGTTGTTCGAATACTCCTGAGCCTTTTCGTAATGTCCCTGCCGGTACTCCGACTCCACCTGCGCAGCATACACGATACCGACAATACCGATCAGCTGGCAGCAGAAGATTGTCGCCAGGATCGACCACACAAGCCACGTATCCGGCATCGGCGGGACAGGCCGGTCCTGCTCCGGCTGGCTCTGTTCCGGTTGTTCGGGGGTCGGCGGAACGCTCTCATGCGGCATTGCGGTCTCCTCGGTACCGGTCGTCGACGAGGGTGGCATCGGCGGCATCATATCCAGGATGGGTTTCAGCTCCTCGATCTGCGAGGCCGGAGTCCAGTCGCCCAAACCGTTGTACCACACCTTGGTATCGGGAGTAAGCAGTTGATCCTTGAGCTCTTCAAGCGTAAATGGTCCGAAATTCTTGTTGCCGTCGGTGGTAAAATATTTTTTCATGCCAGAAGTATTGTTGTTGTCCATATGCAAAATCCTAACAAAGATATAATTTTTAATCCATTGTCACAAAACATACACCAAAATAATCCATTGCTGCCGCACGGGATGCCGCCCATCCGCACGCTCATGCTGCGACAACTGCCCTGGCCCCCGCCTCGGAAGCCCCATAACATCCGCCGCTGCCCCCAACCTCAGAAATCCCAGGACCACCCACAGAACACCCGCCGCATATCCCCGGCCTGCCGGATCTTGTTCCGGCCGCTACCTGTCGGCAAACAGCTCAGGCAGGCCGTCGCGATAGAGATTGATCACACGAAGGCCCCGCGCCCGGGCCCGCGATACGGTATATGAAGTTCCTCCGCGGCAGCCATCGTACCACGCCACGAAGAGTCCGGCACGTTCGACCATATAGTCGTCACGCCGCAGAAAGACATCCGGCGAATAACCGCTCCCGACCACTTCGATCCGGTCGGCCGAGGCCAGTATGGCATCGTACTCGCGCCGAACCCCGACCGGGAACCCTGCCGCCTGCCCCTCGAACGGCAGCGCAGCAATCAACTCCGTATCGGGATATGTCAGCCGCAGGTCCAGCACCGCATTCGCCGCCAGCATGTCGAACCCGCGGGCCATACCGCTCATGAACCGCCGGTATCCGAGTTCGTACAGTTCGGCCAGAGTCCTCTCCAACCGGCGTTCGAGCCCCCGACGGTCGTCGCCCGGCCCGAAACGTATGTCGCGATGTCCCGTAAATGCAACTATATCGGGTAATTGTGTTTCCATATGACAAATTTAGTCAAAATTTCTTGCCGAGCCCCATATCCGTGGCTTCAAATTTGCTCTTGAGATGAGCGTACGAACAATCTAAAATTACTATTCGATTATGAAAAACACTGGTAACTGCATCCTTCTGTTCCTCGGAGGCGCCCTGGCCGGAGCCGCCGCAGCCCTGCTCTTCTCGCCCAAATGCGGGCTCGAACTGCGAAACTCGATCAAAGGCATGATCGACAAGGAGATCGACGCAATGAAATGCCATTGCCCCGAGCATCAGAAAGAAAACGCGCAATAACGGATCGATCATGGCTGCCGAACCGAATAACGACAAACAGCAATCCCTCACGGAGCAGGTAACGGAATATATCCAACTGCAGCTTGCCGCCACCAAACTCAACGTTATCGAACATGTTTCGCTGATGTTGAGCCGCGGTTTCGGCATAATGCTCTCGGCCATAGGGTTGGCCTTTGCACTGATGTTCGTTCTCGGCGCCGCAACGATATGGCTCGGCAATGCGATCGACTCGTTGCCGGCGGCAATGCTGATCGCCGGAACGGTATTCGCGCTATTGGCTTGGGCGGCTTACAGCCGTCGCGAAAAACTGATAGCAAACGATCTGGTCAAGGCTTTAGCCCGTATATTTTTCGCCCCGCGCCGTCAATCCGACGAAAACAGGCATGAAACAATTTGAACATATTGCTCAGATAAGCGATATCGGACAACTTCGCGCCATCAGACGCGACATCGAGCAGCAGCTCGAATCGGCAGAAAATCGACTCCGTATTCGCCGCAAAATGTTCGCCGAACGATGTGCTCCCACATACATTCTGGCTTCGATGCTCGCGCGGACCGAAAAGATAATTACGATGTTCGCATTCGCCAGACGGGTTTACGCCATAATACATTCTATCCTTTTGCGCACGAAGAAGGGCTGACTTCCACGCCGGAAGCAGCCCTTCGGCTTTGTCTGTCGACCCTCGGCCGATTAAAGCAACCCCGCTTCGTAGAGCTGCACGATCTGTTCCAGCAGCCGGTCTTCGCCATCCTTGTCGTAGTCGGTCTTGAGGTTGGCCCCGAACATCTTGGCTACACCCTGCCAGAAGCCCGCCACGAAACCGCCTCGAAACTCCCGAACAATCTCATACGACGAATATTCTGTCTCCCGCGCCAGCAGCTTCAGCAATACCTTTCCCTGCGATCGGGTCATCTTCTTCAGCACAGGCGTATATTCAGCCTTGATTTCGCGCTCCACCTGCTTGATATAGGCCCGCTGGGCCTTGCGCGTCGGAAGCGTCAGCAAAACCTCCTCCATCTCGGCCATGCGCCGTCGGGCATATTTGGCTATCGGATAGACCTTCCGTACTGCCATAACCATCCTCTGGTACTCGCGCATGTCGGCCGCATTCCGGAACACGTAGACCGGATAGATCGTAAGGTTCTGTATAGAATCTGCCCCTTCAACCTCCACCCACGCCCGGGTATAACCCCGTTCGCGCGGAGACTGTCCGAAGGCCGTCCCCGCAGCCGCCACAAAAACTATCAATATGGCCAATACCCGTTTCATGAAAATTTCGCTACCTTTGCAAATATATCCCGTTTTTACGAAACTTTTATACATAAAACGCTGAAATATATCTAAACCGTATGTTGACAACCGGATTAAAAGCTCAAAGTACCATTCAGGTCGACCAGGCGCATACCGCACTTGCCGTCGGCTCGGGCGACATGCCCGTACTGGCAACCCCGGCAATGATGGCCCTCATGGAGAATGCCGCAATGAATGCCGTGGCAAACGAACTGCCCGAAGGCTCCACAACCGTCGGATCGTCGATCTCCTCGACACACGTAAAACCGACTCCGCTCGGCGGCTCGGCTACCGCAACGGCAACGCTCGTCGCCGTCGACGGCCGTAAACTAACCTTCAAGGTCGAGGCCCACGACGCCGAAGGTCTCATCGGCGAAGGTGAACATGTCCGTTATATCGTCGACCGCGCACGATTCCTCGCAAAACTGGGCCTGTAACACGATCCTCTGCGCCAACTACAGACAGCTCAATCATACAACCACACACAAAAAATCCCGATACGATGTTGAACGTATCGGGATTTTTTGTGAATATGTTCTGTTCGGGCTTATCCCAGGAACGACAGCAGGATACCTGCAGCCACTGCCGAACCGACGACACCGGCAACATTGGGACCCATGGCGTGCATCAGCAGGAAGTTCGAAGGATCCTCCTTCTGGCCCTCCGCCTGCGAAACACGTGCAGCCATCGGCACTGCCGAAACACCTGCCGAACCGATCAGCGGATTGATCTTGTTATCGCCCTTGGTGAAGAGGTTCATCAACTTGGCCAGCAAAACGCCGCCTGCCGTACCCACACCGAATGCAATGATACCCAATACGAGGATACCCAGCGTACGCCAGTTGAGGAACGCCTCGGCCGTAGCCGTAGCACCTACGGTAAGACCCAGGAAGATGACCACGATATTCATCAACTCGTTCTGGACGGTCTTGCTCAGACGCTCAACGACACCGCACTCCTTCATCAGGTTGCCCAGCATCAGGCAGCCGATCAGCGGAGCTGCGCTCGGCAATAGCAGCGAAATGATCACGGCAATCAGCAGCGGGAAGAGAATCTTCTCGGTCTTCGATACCGGACGCAGCTGCTTCATGCGGATCTGACGCTCCTTACGGGTTGTCAGCGCACGCATGATGGGCGGCTGGATCAGCGGAACCAATGCCATGTACGAATAAGCCGCAACGGCAATCGGGCCCAACAGTTCGGGAGCCAGTTTCGAAGTCAGATAGATGGCCGTCGGGCCGTCGGCGCCACCGATGATACCGATACTTGCCGACTGTGCCGGCGTAAAGCCTATTGCCGACGCGCCGATGAATGTCAGGAATATGCCCAGCTGTGCAGCCGCACCGAGCATGAAACTCTTGGGATTGGCGATCAGCGGACCAAAATCCGTCATGGCACCCACGCCCACGAAGATCAAACAGGGATAGATACCCAGTTTGACACCGAGGTAGAGGAAATCCAACAGGCCGCCGCTGTTTGCCAGCCGCTGCCAGTCGATATGACCGCCGGCGAATATCTCGGAGTTGAACATGTTTGCTCCCGGCAGGTTGGTGCACAACATGCCGAATGCGATGGTCAACAACAGGAGCGGTTCGTACTTCTTCTTGATAGCCAGATACATCAGCAGGAACGAGACGAGTATCATCACCACGTTACCCCACGGCATCGAAGCTATGCCCATCGAGGAGAAGAATTTTGCGAAACTCTCGCTGAAATCTGCGGTTAGAAAGTTCAACATTGCCTACCTCCTACTCGATAACCATTAATACATCGCCCTCCATGACGGTGGCGCCTGCCTGTACCTTTATCGACTTGACCACGCCGCCGTGAGCCGCATCGATATTGTTTTCCATCTTCATAGCCTCCAGGATAGCCAGCGTCTGACCGGTCGAAACCGTATCGCCTTCCTTTACGTTGATGCTGATAACCGTACCCGGAAGCGGGCAGGTAACCTGATAACCTAAAGCTTGTGCTGCAACCTTGGCCGGTGCCGAAGGTGTTGCCGACGAAGGTGTTACCGAGAGTCCGAGGGCCTTCGGTGCCGAAACGATCTGAGGTTTCTTGGCCATGCGCGAAGATGCTCCGACGATCTCCACCTCATACGGCACTCCGTTAACCATGACGTTGGCTACTGTCGACTCATCGTTGAGGTCGTCTATCGAGACATCGTACTGATGTCCGTTTATTTTCAGTGAATAATCTTTCATCTTTAATAACAATCTTTATTATCTGCTTCTGTGTTCGGGCATTTGGGTTAATCCGTGTATCTTAGAGTTCCAAGGCGAATATGCGCGCTTGATCTTGAGGATGGTAACAACCTCCGACTCCTTGTCGTGAAGCGTTCCCTTGAACAGACGCAGAGCCGTTGCTATGGCAGCTATCTCTTCGTCTCTCAGTTCCGCCTTGTCGACAGGCTGTTTCTTCTTCTTGACGGTAAAGGCATATCCGAACAGCTTCATCAAGCCCACCAGGAAAAGAAGCATTACCACTACCAGCACGAAGCCGATCAGTGCCATCGACAGGATACTCAACCAATCTACTGCTAATAACATCATAAAACACATGGTTTATAAAGGTATGTTGGAGTGTTTCTTGGCCGGATTCTGCAGACGTTTGGTCGCCAGCGACTGAAGTGCGCGGATGATGCGGAATCGCGTATTGCGCGGCTCGATAATATCGTCGATATAGCCGTAACGGGCTGCATTGTACGGATTCGAGAACTTGTCGTTGTACTCCTTCTCCTTCTCCGCAACGAATGCTGCCTTCTCTTCCGGCTTGTCGGCCAGCTCCTTGAGTTCCTTGGCGTGGAGAACCTCAACGGCTCCGCTCGCACCCATAACGGCGATCTCGGCGGTCGGCCATGCGTAGTTGATATCGCCGCGGATATGCTTCGACGACATCACGATATAGGCACCTCCGTAAGCCTTGCGCAGCGTAACGGTGATCTTGGGGACCGTAGCCTCGCAGTAGGCGAACAGCAGTTTTGCTCCGTGGGTGATCACACCGCCGTACTCCTGGGTCGTGCCCGGCAGGAAGCCCGGTACGTCGACCAGCGTTACCAGCGGAATGTTGAACGAGTCGCAGAAACGTACGAAACGTGCGGCCTTGCGGCTGGCGTTGATATCGAGTACACCGGCCATGTATTTGGGCTGGTTTGCGATGATGCCGACGCTCTGGCCGTTGAAACGTGCGAAGCAGGTGATGATGTTGCGGGCATACATCTCCTGAGACTCAAGGAATTCGCCGTTGTCGACGATCGCGCGGATAACCTCGTACATGTCGTACGGTTTGTTGGGGTTGTCCGGGATGATTTCGTTCAACAGGTCCTCGCGGCGTGCGATATTGTCGGTGCAGACAGCCAGAGGAGCATCCTCCATGTTGTTCTGCGGCATGTACGAAAGCAGTTTGCGGATCAGCGCAATACCCTCCTCCTCGGTCTCGACGGCGAAGTGAGCGACGCCCGATTTCGACGAGTGCATGACGGCACCGCCCAGCTGCTCCTGCGTAACATCCTCGCCCGTAACGGTCTTCACAACCTTCGGGCCGGTGAGGAACATGTTCGAGGTATTCTTCTTCATGATGATGAAGTCGGTCAGCGCAGGCGAATATACGGCACCGCCGGCGCAGGGGCCGAAGATTGCCGAGATCTGCGGGATAACGCCCGAAGCCATCACGTTACGCTGGAAGATGTTGGCATAACCGGCCAGTGCATTGATACCCTCCTGGATACGTGCGCCGCCCGAGTCGTTCAGGCCGATGCAGGGAGCACCGTTACGCATTGCCATATCCATCACCTTGCAGATCTTGTCGGACATCGAGATCGACAGCGAACCTGCGGTAACGGTGAAGTCCTGTGCGAAGACATACACCAGACGGCCGTCGACCGTACCGTAACCGGTAACCACGCCATCGCCGAATGTATGGCTCTTGTCCATTCCGAAGTCGTAGCAGCGGTGGGTTACGAACATGTCGAACTCTTCGAAGCTGCCCTCGTCGAGGAACATCTGTATACGTTCGCGAGCCGTATACTTGCCCTTGGCATGCTGGGCATCGATACGTTTCTGGCCGCCGCCCAACTTGGCGGTCTCACGGTTTTCGACCAGTTTCTGAACTTTTTCTTGAATATCGCTCATAAAAAACTATCTGTAAGGGTTCTTACTTTTCGCAGCAGCAGTTGCACTTGTTTTTGTCCTCGCACAGCTCGGTGAGAACGCCCATCGTCGATTTCGGGTGCAGGAAGGCGATGCTAAGGCCTTCGGCGCCCGGACGCGGAGCCTTGTCGATCAGCTGTACGCCCTTCGCTGCGGCATCGGCCAGTGCATCCTCGACGCCCTCAACGGCGAATGCTACGTGATGTACGCCCTGTCCGCGCTTTTCGATAAATTTGGCTATCGTGCTATCTTCCGACGTCGGCTCGAGCAGCTCGATCTTGGTCTGTCCGACCTTGAAAAATGCGGTCTTGACCTTCTGATCGGCTACCTCCTCGATGTTGTAACACTTCAGACCCAATACGTTCTCCCAATAGGGAATCGCCTCTTCGAGACTCTTGACTGCTATGCCAAGGTGCTCAATGTGAGATACTTTCATAATATGATATTTTAGTTTAAGTATATGTTGTGACAGTTCTTTTCCAATCCGCCGAAATTACGCACACAAAGCTAATTCAAATATTTCAAAAAAGCCAAATTTTTATATTTTTTCTCTACCAATTTTTTCGCACGCAGGCGCCCCAAGATGCTGCCGAAGACCCGTCAACACCCCGTGAACCGGCTCCCCGACGCACCGATCCGACGCTCCCCGATGCCGCCGCCCCAAAACAACATTCGCTAATACCGCAACACGTTAGGCAAGGATTTTGCTTTATAGCGTGTAAACCTTTTTTTAAACATACGCTATGAAAACAAAATTAGGAAGTTGGTTGTCGGTAGCCGTGGTTGCGGCACTGATATCGGTTTCGGCATTCTGGGTCGAGGCCCAGCAGAACTCTTCGAAGCAGACCACAAAAGAACAACGCCAGAAGATGACCGCAGAACGTCGTGCGCAACGAATCAAGGAGCGTGATGCCAAGACCGCCGCATACGTCAAGCACATCGATTCGATCGTCATGTCGCACAATTTCGTATTCTACCCCAGCAGCATGCAGCAACAGCCTGCCGGTTCGATGCACATGCTGACAAATCCCGCATTCGAGGTGGGATATTACAGCGACTACATCGACGTTTACATCCCGTTCATCAAGGGTATCGTGCCGCCATATTATCCCACCGTGTTCAACTACATCCTCACATCGGTAAGCAACTACACAACCGTGCAGAACGACGGCGGTTGGACCGTAACGTTCGACTCGTGGCTGTACAGCGGCAACGACTATACCTTCAAGCTGGACATATACTCCTCTTCGGGCACCGCAATTCTCAACATCTCGTCGATGGCCTACAATACCGTTACCTACAGCGGATATATCACGCAGGTATATTGATCGACATGACATTCGGTACAACTCTTTCGTAACACTCTTCTGAAATGAAACAACTTCTGCCTCTCATCATCATCTGTTACATGCTGCTTGGCTCGTCGTGCAGTTTTGCCAGCAAGCTCTTCGCAAAGGATCCGCAGGCTCTCTCCGGCAACGGGGCCCAGGCCCCGGCTCAAACACAGACCGTGACCATCGAGGATGATGCCTCGGTTCCGCAAAGCGTCGTGATACCGGCCTCGAACGCTGCCGCAGCACAAACCGGCACCGGGCAGGCCGCACAACCGGCTCAACAGATGCAATCCATGCAACAGCCCGCCACAGCCGCACAGAGTACAGCCATGCCGGGTACGGCTCAAACCGTACAGACATCGATGCCGCAGCAGAATGCATCCGTCATGCAGGCGATTCAGCCGTTGCAGAACACCCGTCAGGCCCAAAGTCCGGCCGGCGGCAACGACTCGCGGAAGATGGATCGGGCCGCACGCCGTGCCGCAAAGGCCGAAGCTTTCGCCGCACGGATCGACAGTGTCGTCAACTCGCGCAATTTCGTCTTCATGCCAAACAGCATGCAGGAGGTTCCGAGCGGGCAGATGCAGCTCATTTACACCGAATATTTCTACCTGGGGATCACCGACGACCATGTCGAGGTACATCTGCCGGTGGTTCGCGGCGGGGTGATGCAGTATATCCAGATCCTCAATTTCGACACGTTCGGAGTCAAGGGGTATCAGGCTTCACGTACATCCTGCGGCTGGAACATCTCCTTCACGGTGACGGACAACCAGACCAGCTATGCCGTAAATCTGCTCATCTCGACCGTAACCGGCGAAGCGACTCTCACGCTGCTCACCATGAACAACACGATGCGTTACGTCGGATATATCTCCAATCCGGTCGAATGACAGCCCTCTTCGATTGACGGCCCGCCATTCACCAAATTCAGCACGGCTCTCTCCGGATCCTGTAATCCGGAGAGAGCCGTACCATTTATTTATATATACCCAACCGGCCGGATGTGTCCAAACCACCGCAATACCGCTGACCGAATACACGCGGTCGCAGCCACTGCGGCAATAAAAACCGCCGTCACAACGTTTATCCAATAAGGATGCTGCCGGCCTGCTCATCCAAACCCGCTGCCAACTACGCCGGAAACGCCAAGCACTGTCCATGAACATCGATCCGCCCCGACATGCAATTTCGCAAAAAAACCTCATGGCCATGCTCCGCGCCCCGAAGATTTTCCGAATAATTTAGTATATTTGCATAAATAATAACCGTTAAAGGCCTTACTACGATGAAAAAACTGATCCTCGCCATTGCAATGACAATGATTTGTTTCGGCGCTTCAGCCCAATTCAATCTCAAATGGGGTATCAAAGCCGGTCTGAACTACCAGTCGACCAACATCACTTCCAGCCTCTGGAAAGAGACCATCTCCGCCAAAGACCGTGTGGGTTGGCATGCAGGACTCCAGGCCTCGTGGGACCTCGGACTGCTGTCGATTGATCCCGAACTGGTCTTCTCGCGCAACTCCATCAAGTTCAACTCCGCCGCTTCCGAGGCCAACAACAGCGTCGTCTATACCCATACGCTCGACGTGCCGGTGGCGCTGGGCATAAACATCCTCGGCCCGCTCAAAATCCAGGCCGGTCTGAATTTCAACATCCTCAGCGACAGCGGCGTCAAAAAGAACAAACTCAACTTCGACTTTTCAACCAAGAACCAAACTATCGGATACCTGCTCGGTCTGATGGTCGACCTCGGCCACATAAACATTTCGGCCCGATACAACGGCTTCTTCAAAAACAACGAAAGCCATGTCAGCCTCGCTTCCGCCGGCATCGACACCTCCGACCTGATCAAGATGCGAGTCAGCTCATGGCAACTCAGTGCCGGATTCTACTTTTAAAAACCCGTAATGATCGAAAAAACAATCAAAATAGAGGGCGTCGACCCTCGCGAACTTTTCGGAGCGCAGGACATATATCTCGACTTGATCAGGGATATATTTCCTGCGCTCCGCATCGTGGCCCGATCATCTACCCTCAAGGTCCTCGGCGAAGAACACCAGCTCGAACTGTTCGAAAAACAGTTCCGACAGTTCGTGGCATATTACGAAAAGTACGGCCACGTCTCCAAAGAGGTCATCATGCAGTGTTTCTCGCAGGGATTCATCCCCGAAAAGCCATCCGCTGACAACGACCGCAATATACTGCTATACGGCACAAACGGAAACATCGTCCGCGCACGTACCGCAAACCAGCAGCGGCTCGCTACCGAATTCGAGTCGAATGACATGATATTCGCCATCGGACCTGCCGGTTCCGGCAAGACATATACGGCTATCGCACTGGCCGTCCGCGCCCTCAAGAACAAACAGGTGCGGCGAGTGATCCTCACGCGGCCCGCAGTCGAGGCCGGTGAAAAGCTCGGATTCCTGCCCGGCGACATGAAGGAGAAACTCGACCCATATCTGCAACCGCTATACGATGCCCTGAACGACATGATCCCTGCGGCAAAGCTCTCGAAATACATGGAGGAGGGTACCGTACAGATTGCCCCGCTGGCATACATGCGCGGCCGGACGCTCGACAACGCCGTGGTGATCCTCGACGAGGCCCAGAACACTACCCTGCCGCAGATCAAGATGTTCCTCACGCGAATGGGCCGCAATGCCAAGTTCATCGTCACGGGCGACGTCACGCAGATCGACCTCCCCCGCTCGGCCGATTCGGGGCTCATGCGGGCAATGAAGATGCTCGGAAACATCGAAGGAATTGCAGCCGTGGAGTTCGACCGCAACGACATCGTCCGCCATCCGTTGGTAAAACATATCGTGGCGGCATTCGAACGGCAGAACGATCCCGATGCCGGAAAGCCGGAACTGCTCCTCGAATCCCCGACGGCAACCTCTGCAAACAATTCGACCGAGGCCGCGCGCCGCAAAAAATCATCCAAAAAAGAACAGTGACAACAATCAGATAAACAAACTACCACAACAATGAGTGCAATTGTAAAAACCGATTTCAAGTTCGACGGGCAGAAGAGCCTTTACGTCGGCAAGGTGCGCGATGTGTACGACATCGACGACAAGTTTCTGGTAATGGTCGTTACCGACCGCATTTCGGCCTTCGACGTCGTCCTGCCCGAAGGCATCCCCTACAAGGGTCAGGTGCTCAATCAGATCGCTTCGAAGTTCCTCGACGCCACCTCCGACATCTGCCCCAACTGGAAGATCGCCTCGCCCGACCCGATGGTCACCGTCGGATACAAGTGCGAGACCTTCCCCGTAGAGATGATCGTGCGCGGATACCTCACCGGCAGTTCGTGGCGCGAATACAAGGCCGGAGCCCGCGAAATCTGCGGCGTCAAGCTCCCCGACGGAATGCGTGAACACCAGAAGTTCCCCGCCCCGATCATTACCCCGACCACCAAGGCCGAAATCGGAATGCACGACCAGAACATCTCCAAAGAGGAGATCATCGCCCGCGGACTGGTCTCGAAGGAGGATTACGAAACCCTCGAACGCTATGCCATGGCCCTCTTCGAGCGCGGCACGAAGATGGCGGCCGAACGCGGTCTGATCCTCGTCGACACAAAATACGAATTCGGAAAGCATGACGGCAAGATCGTTCTCATTGACGAGATCCACACTCCCGATTCGTCGCGCTACTTCTATGCCGCCGGATACGAGGAGCGTTTCGCAAAGGGCGAGCAGCAGCGTCAGCTCTCGAAGGAGTTCGTCCGCGAATGGCTGATGGACAACGGCTTCCAGGGCCGCAAGGGCGAGGAGGTTCCCGAGATGACTCCCGAGATCGTCAAAAGCATCTCCGACCGCTACATCGAGCTCTACGAAAACATTACCGGCGAGAAGTTCGTCAAGCACGACGACAGCGACCGTCTCGAACAGATGCAGGCCAACATCAAGAACATGCTGGCCCGCCTGCGCTGACGCACGCCGGCAAACAACGACAAATAAACTTTACCACCTTTATTATTAAAACCACCGAACACAATGAACAAGAACCTGTCAGAACTCAATCCGAAGGCCGTTTGGAAGCACTTCCAGGCCATCACGCAGATACCGCGACCGTCGTTCCACGAAGAGGCTATCCGCCGCCATCTGCTCGAATTTGCCCGCCAGCAGGGTCTCGAGGCCATGGAGGACGAGGCCCACAACGTCATAATCCGCAAACCCGCTACCCCGGGTATGGAAAACCGTAAAGGCATTGTACTGCAGGCACATGTCGACATGGTGCCGCAGAAGAACCGCGACAAGGAGTTCGACTTCGAAAAGGACCCCATCGAAGCCTACATCGACGGCGAATGGGTAACCGCGAACGGTACGACTCTCGGTGCCGATGACGGTATCGGCGTATCGGCAATCATGGCGGTACTCGAATCGAAGGATATCAAGCACGGCCCGATCGAGGCACTCTTCACCGCTACCGAAGAGTCCGGAATGAAGGGGGCATTCGGCCTCAAACCCGGACTGCTCAAGGGTGAAATACTCCTCAACCTCGACTCCGAAACCGAAGGTGAACTCTATGTCGGCTGCGCTGGCGGTCTCGACTCCTCGATGGTGTTCGAATACCAGGCCGAGCCCACTCCCTGCTGCGGATACCAGGCCTTCGAGATCAATATCAAGGGCCTCAAGGGCGGACACTCCGGTATCGAAATCGTACTCCAGCGTGCAAATGCCAACAAACTCATGTTCCGGCTGCTGCGTACGGTCAACAAGACCCAGGAGCTGCAACTCTGCTCGGTCGACGGCGGAGGCCTGCGCAATGCAATCCCGCGCGAGGCGAAGGTTGTCGTACTGGTCCGTAAGGGCGAAGAGGAGCGTCTGCTCAAGAGCGTTGACGACTTCAGCAAACTCGTAAACGCCGAGTTCGCCGGCATCGAGGACAACATCGTCGTAACGGCGACCGAGACCGAAACTCCCGCCGAGATGATCCCCAACGAAACGGCACAACGTTTGATCCGTGCCGTAGTGGCATGTCCCGACGGCCTGCAGCGAATGAGCCGCTCGATGAAGGGTCTGGTGCAGACCTCGACAAACCTGGCCCGTATCGTCTCCGACGGAGAGACAGTCAAGCTCTCGTGCCTGATGCGCAGCTCGGTCAACAGCGAAAAGGCAGACCTGGGCGAGGCTATCAGCGCCGTATTCGAACTGGCCGGCGCAAAGGTTACGCTCAGCGGCGGTTACGACGGCTGGAAACCCAACATGGACTCCCCGATCCTCAAGGCCATGACCGAAAGTTACGAGGCCCTCTACGGGGTAAAACCCGCCATACTGGGCATCCATGCCGGTCTCGAATGCGGTATCATCAGCGGCCCATATCCCGAAATGGATATGATCTCGTTCGGACCGACCATCTGCTATCCGCACTCGCCCGACGAGAAGGTCGGAATCGAATCGGTAGCCAAGTTCTGGGATTTCCTCTGCCACACGCTCGGAAACGCCCCAGTAAAAAAGTAACCTGAGTCTGACAAATCTCAACTTCTGTCCGGTGAAACCATCCCAAGACACCTGGTTCGCAATAGTCAATCCGATAGCCGGTTACGGCCGCGCTCTCGACGACCTGCCCACAATCTCGAAACTGTTGCGAGATCATGACGTGGATTACGAACTCGTATTCACCGAACACAAGTACCACGCTACGCAACTCACCGTCGAAGCCGTCCGTCGCGGTTATCGCAAGATAATCGTGATGGGCGGCGACGGAACGTTGCATGAGGTGGTCAACGGAATATTCATACAGCAAGAGGTCGCGACGGATCAGATTCTGGTGGCCGTCATCGCCGTCGGAACGGGAAACGACTGGATCCGGATGTACGGAATCCCGCGGAAATATTCCGAAGCGATCAACGCTATTGTCGAAAGCCATTCGTTCCTGCAGGATGTCGGAGTGGTCAAATACGAGGAGGCAAGCTACCGGCAGCAGCGATACATGTCCAATGCCGGCGGAATAGGTCTCGACGCAACGGTCGTACAGCGGTTCAACCGCCTAAAGGCCAAAGGTTACCGCGGCCGCCGGCTCTATGTCTACGGATTGGTCAAGTCGTACATGCGCTACACCTCAACCGGCATGCGCATATGGGTCGACGACCAGCTTGTGGTGAACGACATCGTGCTGAGCGCTACAATCGGTGTCTGCAAATACAACGGTGGCGGTATGATGCAGGTGCCGCAGGCGGTTTCGGATGACGGCCTGCTCGACCTGACAACCATCCGAAAAATACACTGGTGGCAGATTCCGGCAAATTTCCGACGGCTGTTCAACGGCAACATATATTCGATTCCGCAGGTGTCGCTGCACCGCGGATCGAAAATTAGGATCGAATCGACTCCCGATGCCCCGATCGAGATCGACGGTGAACTGGTAGGCAATTCACCCGTCGAGTTTACGATCCTGCACCGTGCCGTACGTGTTGTCGTATCCGAGAAATTCCTCCGCGGCGAACTGATGAAACGTCCCGGCCGGGCCCCCGAAATAAATATGCGGACAATGCTGCCCGACACAAAATAGCCGCAACCCGCGCGGATGCCATGCATCCAATCTTCAGCGGGACAACTCTACTTGTAGATCTTTCGTTTGTTGAGCTCGGCCTGGTATGCCCGGGCATTTGCCGCATGCTGGGCACTCGTCGCTGCAAAATTGTGATAACCGTCGAAGGTCGGGCGCGCACAGAAGAATATATAATTGTGATCCTCGTAATTGAGAGCCGCATCGATGGCATCGATCGACGGCATGCAGATCGGCGAGGGCGGCAATCCCGCATAACGGTAGGTGTTGTATGGCGAATCGACCTTCAGGTGCGAATAGAGAATGCGCCGCAACCCGAAATCTCCCAAAGCATACTTGACCGTAGGATCGGCCTGCAGTTTGATGCCCTTGCGGAGGCGGTTCATGTAGACCCCCGCGATGGTCGGCATCTCATCCTTCTGCCGCGTCTCCTCGTAAATGATCGAAGCCAGGGTCATGGTTTCGAGGCGCGAAAGGCCGCTCCGCTGGCGTTTGGCATCGCGATCCCCGTTCCAGAAGGCTTCGTACTCCTTGTGCATCCGGCGCACGAACTGTTCGGGCGAAACCGTCCAGTAGAACTCATAGGTGTTCGGAATGAACATCGAAAACATCGTCACCGTATCGAAACCCATCTCTGCCGCCAGAGCCGAATCGGTCAGCACCGCAAGGATCGATGCCGAATCGGCCTCGATCTGACGCGACAGCTTGCCGGCCAGATATGCCGGAGTCTTGACATTGTTTATGGTGACGTTTACCGGAGTCTGTTCTCCCAGATTGAGTTTGCGGGCCAGTTCGATGATGTCCATCGGTGCCGAAAGCACATAATGTCCACCCTTGACGTTACGGTCCAGCCCGATCCGGCGGGCATACCTGTCGAAGGCCCAACGGAATCGCAGGTTGTCCCGACCGATCGAATCGAGCAGCGCAGAATAACTCGAACCCGTCGGGATGAAGATCTCCCGATCGCTCTTCAAACAGTTGCCGCGCGTAACGTAAAGCCCTGTTCCCGCGACTATCGCCGCAACCAATACTATCCCGGCTGCCGTCCACAAAACGGTCCGTTTTATAGATGCTTTCATAATCATTCGTCGATTTATTTTGCAAATATAGGAATAATTCCTATTTTTGCAACGGGTAAGTCTTATACGACCAGCTCCTGCTGAATCCCCCAGGCGCGGAAGCGAGCAAGGGTAGGCGGTTGTAGCGGTGCGATATAAGTAGCTTACCCCTTTTTTATTTCTGAAACAACCGGCTTTTATGTTTGCCTGCCGGCCCGACGGCCTCCAACCGTGGAAGGTGAACATCTCGATGGACGGCGGTTGCACTTATTCCAACTTCCTACGCCGGGCGGCAGATACACCTATTGCCTCGTCAGGCGCCGGTTCAAATCCCTACCACCTCAAACAGCAAGTTTAGACGCATCTCACGCCAGGCGGCTGTTACGTCAATTCCCGATGCAGGCAGTCCACTACGGGCAACCTACTGGAGCGCAGATCACTCTTTCCGGCGCCAACGGTTTCTCAAACGGGCCCGGATGCGGCTCAACGACTGCGGAGTCACGGCGATGTACGAAGCCAGCGTCTTCAGCGAAACCTGCTGCATGATATCGGGAGCCTTGCGCATCAGGGCCAGGTAACGCTCCTCGGCACTGGCATTCAGCATGAAAAACAGCGTGAAATCCTCCATCATCGCCGCATGCCCCTCAAACAGACGGCGCACGATGTTCGAGAATTCGAGCGATTCATTGCACAAACGGTCGATCTCCACCTTCGAGATGGCCAGCAGTTCGCAATCGGTCACCGCTTCGATATTCTCGCGCGAGGCACCGCATCGCACATAGCCCCATATCTGCATGACAAACTCCCCTTCGGCGGCAAACCAGACCGTCTGCGGTTCTCCGTCACGATAGATGAACGAACGTACGATACCGCGCCGCACAAGGCACAGGCGGTCGTCGGAAACACCCTCCCGCATCATGATCTGGCCGCGCCGCACCTCAAACGGTCTCATATGCCCGACAAAACGACGTGCCGAAGCCTCGTCGAGCGAATAAAGCCTGCACATCTTTGATATGCACTCATCCAACCCTGAATCCGGTCGGAGACCGGCGGTCTCCGGAGACTCGTCCACGGTTGCCGCACCGGCACACGCACCGGCACTTTTCACGCTCTGATCAGTCATATCGCTACTCTTTTTATTTTTAAAGTCCACAAAGATACGCCGTTTATTCCGTAAAAGAAAGCCAAAATCGCGCCACACCGTTCCGGCTATCAAACAACGACACCGCAACATCCGCCGCCGTAACCGGACATACCCGCTGCAGGCCCGATCGCATGGCTTCCCGGCCCCTCAGCCCCGACATTCATTAATTACCATATGTTAATCGATCGCAGCGACAGGTCAGCATATCTTTGCCGCCGGAAATAAAATCGGTAACACACAAAAAACAACATCACCATGAAAAACAGAATCGAAATGGACTTCGGCAAAACCGGCATCCCTGCACTGTTCAGCCGTATGCTCTACCCAACACTCGCAGGGATGCTGTTTTCGGTGCTCTTCACCATCACCGACGGTATATTCGTGGGCCGCGGCCTCGGCAGCGACGCCCTCGCGGCAGTGAACATAGCCGCTCCACTCTTCCTGATCTCGACCGGTTTCGGCCTGATGTTCGGAATGGGTGCCTCCGTCATGGCCTCCATAAACATCTCGGCCGGAAAGATCCGAGCCGCCCGAATCAACATGACCCATGCGCTGATCGCATCATCGGCAATAATGATCACCGCAACGGCTCTCATCCTCGCATTCCCCGAAAGCGTACTCACGATTCTCGGCTGCTCGGAGAGATTGATGCCGCTGGCGCTCGACTACATATACGGCTTCGTACCCTTCATAACGTTCAACATGCTCATCTGCGCAACCGGATTCTTCGTGCGTCTCGACGGCGCTCCGAAATATGCCATGGCATGCGCAATCACCGCCGCTTCAATAAACATCATCCTCGATTACCTGTTCATCTTCGAATGGGGATGGGGCATGTTCGGCGCCGCCCTCGCAACCGGTATCGGTACCGCAATCGGTACCGTAATGCTCATCGCCCACCTCTGCCGCCGACGGATAACCATGCGCTTCGCCCGAATCAGATTCTGCCGCCGGACCCTCACACTTGCCCGCCGTCAGGTCGCACAGATGTGCCGGCTCGGAGTCTCGTCGCTCCTCTCCGAAGTCGCCGTGGCATCGATGATGCTCTGCGGAAACTATGTCTTCATACGCCTCACGGGCGAAGACGGTGTAGCCGGTTTCAGCATAGCCTGCTACTTCTTCCCAATCGTATACATGATCTACAACTCGATTGCACAATCCGCTCAGCCGATCATAAGCTTCAACTACGGAGCCGCAAACATGCGCCGCGTAAACCAGTGCCTCATGCTGGCACTCTATACGGCCCTGGCATGTTCGGTCGTGCTTACATCGGCCACAATGCTCTTCAGCCGTCCGATCGTGGCGATGTTCATCGACCGCTCGTCGCCCGCCTTCGAGATCGCCGCAAACGGATTGCCGCTCTTCGCCGTCGGATTCATCCCGTTCGCCGTCAATCTCATCTCGATAGGATACTTCCAGAGCATCGAGGCCACGGCAACCGCAAATACGATCACAATCCTACGAGGATATGTGCTGGTTGCACTCAGCTTCATCGTCATGCCGATGCTGTACGGTCAGAGCGGAGCCTGGCTGGCCGTCCCCGCCGCAGAGATCGCCACATTAATGGTGCTCGTATGGCGCCGCTTCGCAAAGGCGGCACACCGTCCCGCCCCGAACTATTGATCGCAGCCGCACGTCCGCCAGACATCACAAAACGGAATCGCGACGGGAACATTATGTATCCCGTCGCGATTCCGTTTTTCAGCATGCCGAGCCTGAGGTCAGCATCGGGCTTACACCACCCGAGGCGGCATCAATCTTCGACAACCGTCTCATCCACCTCGACCATCTCGACATCATCGAAGTCGACGGCGCACTGACGCTGGAACTGACCCAAAGCCGTCGTATCGCTCGTACCCGAGAGGATCGCATCGAAAAACGACTCGACCGAGTCGTAATACCCGTTCACCTTCGAGGCCAGACACGAATAGTAGGATACCAGCTGCTGGTGCGAAAGACCTTTCGGCAGGATTCCCTCCTCGATCAGGTAACGGTACGGGAAAAGATGCCTCATGTTGTGGGCATCGGCCTCGAGTTCCGTCACGATCGCCTCGACAACCACCATCGTTACCGTATCATCCACACCGGGCATAGCGATGAATGTTGCGTATACCGGATAGGCCTCCTCGAGCGAAACCGCTACACCGTCCGAAAACATGTCGAATTCGACATCGTCCAGATCCGACAGGTAGACCATGTCGCGATATTCACGCAGATCCTGGCGCATCTGCTTGCGTTGTTCGTGGCTCCACTCGCGCGATTTTGAACATCCACACATGAGTGCGGCCAACGAAATAACGAAAAGTAATTTTTTCATCATAAGACAATCTGTTTAGACTTTACCGAATTTGCTCCGTGCAATTTGCATACCAATCCGGCAGGCAAAGCCCCAAAACAGAACGCGGCGAACGGAGACAACCGGTATCCTCCCGCCGCAACCAGTCTAAAGATGTTTCAGCGCCTGGCGCACGGCCTCCTCGACCGTACACGACGGATTCTGTTTGAGAATGGCTCGCAGGGCCTTGTCCGAGGCCGCCCGTGCAAAGCCAAGCATGGTCAGGGCCGCCAGCGCCTCGTCGTAGGTCTGGTCGCCGCCCGCCATCTTGTCCAACAGGTTGCGGTCTTCGGTCGGTGTCAGCGCCGCAACCTTGCCGCTCAGGTCGACAATGATCTTCTGCGCCGTCTTCAGGCCCAGCCCCTTGACATTCTTCAGCAGAACGGCATTCCCCGTGGCAATGATGTTTCGCAACTCGTCGGGCGAATAGGTCGACAGGATCATCCGAGCCGTATTGCCCCCAACCCCCGAGACACTCAGCAGGTGCCGGAACAGCTCACGCTCGAACTGCGTCGCAAAACCATAGAGCAGCTGCGCATCCTCACGCACCACAAAATGTACGTAAACCTTTGCCGATTCCCGGCCTTCGAGTTCCGAATATGTTTGCAACGAGATGTTTATGTCATATCCGACACCGCCGGCATCGATCACCACACGCGCAGGCGTCAGTTCGGCTATCGTACCGCTTATATATTCATACATAAACTTGCTATTTTTGCGTATCCGCATACAAACTTATGAAAATTTTTCTATCTTTGTGATCTATAAACGAATTTTATAACCTACTAAAGAGAAGATACACATCATGAAAAAAACTTTTATTGCAGCCATCGCGGCAGCCTTGCTGGCAACGGGTTGCAACAACGGCAACCAAACGGATAAAACCGCCGACTCCGACACCGCTTCGAAAACCGAAATAGGTGTCAGCGACATGGCATACGTCAAGGCCGACTCGCTGTTCCTGCAATCCGACCTCTACCTTAAGGATGGAGTCGCCCTCCAGGAGAAACTCGACAAAGCTCAGCAAGGTTGGGCAAAAAAGGAACAAAGTCTGCAATATGAAGCAACCCAACTCCAGGAAAAATATCAGAAAGGCTTGATCACGAGCGTCCAGGCTGCCCAGACACAGGAGAGCATCGAAAAACGCATTCAGAACTATCAGCAGTCTGCCCAGAAAGAGGCTGCCGCACTCGATGAGGAGAATTTCGTGCTCCAGAACCGTTTCAACGAGTACGTACGCCAGGCCATCGCAGAGATCAATGCCGACGGAAAATATAAACTCATCTTCAATTCGGCTGCCCTGCTCGACGGCGCTCCCGCACTCGACATAACTCAGGAGCTGCTCAAAATCGTCAACGAAAAATACGCCGCCGATCAGAACTCGACTCCAAAAACCGAATAAACATATTTCCGGCTTCAGCCTTTGTCGGAAAAAGAACCGCAACCATTATTGCGGTTCTTTTTTTATTTTATTACTTTTGTCTTGTCGTTGACGGCCGGCCATCCCGCCCCAATACGACTCAATGTACCGATCTCTTAACACTTGATAACGATGACCTTGAAACGTCTGTTCCGAAACGCCCGGACAAGCATCAATGCATTCTGCAGAAAATACGTCTCGCCCGTATTCCTGCTCCTGCTCGGTGTTTCGTTTGTACTCTGGTACATCACAAAACTCAGCTATACATATACCACCGAGATCCCCGTTTCGGTGAATGTCGACGGATACAAGTTCAAGGTCCAATGCCGTGTCGAAGGGGTCGGGTCGCGGCTATTCGCCCACCACTTCTACATCTCCGACCGTACGAAACTCTCTTTCTCGGAACTCGAAATAACCCATTCCGAACAGAATCCTTATATCGTGTCGATCTCGCCAGAATCGCTGCTTAACGCCATCGCAATAAAGCATCCCGACATCCGTTTCATTTCGATCGGCCCAATCCCCGAGCTCGATCTCAGCCAGCAACAGGAGGAGTAAACCGTGAAACGAATCGGCCTAACCGGCGGTATCGGCAGCGGCAAAAGTACCGTCCGCAAAATATTCGCCCAACTGGGTGTTCCCTGCTATGATTCCGACTCCCGTGCCAAGGAGATCATGAACCTCGACCCTGAGCTGCAAAATCAACTCAAGTCAATCTTCGGTGATGAAATTTATTCCACAACCGGTGAGCTCGACCGAAAACTTCTCGCAAGCAAGGTCTTCGGAGACAACGACCTCCGGCACCGGCTCGAAGCGGCCGTACATCCGGCCGTCGGGCGCGACTGGGACCGGTGGTGTCAACAACAGGCCTGCCAGGGGGTGCCTTACGTAATCCTCGAAAGCGCTATTCTGTTCGAAAGCGGGTTCGATCAGCGGGTTGACCTTACGATTACCGTATCGGCTCCGGAAGAGATCCGAATCCAGCGTTGCATCGAACGCGACAGGTGCGACCGCGAGTCGGTGTGCAAACGCCTCGCTGCTCAGATGACCGACGCCCAGCGTGAAGCCCGCGCCGATTACGTAATCGAGAATATCGATCTCGAATCGCTGCGCAAGGATGTCGAACGGCTAAACAAACTCCTGACAGATGCTGCTTAACGGTAAAAAGCTGGATTTCAGCCATCCGCGCGTAATGGCGATCATCAACGTCACGCCCGATTCATTCTATGCCGGCAGCCGTGCATGGGATTCCGCCCAGATTGCCCGAAATATCGAATCGGCTATCCGTGACGGTGCATACATCCTCGATGTTGGAGGCTATTCGTCGCGCCCGGGGGCCGACGACATTCCAGCCGGCGAGGAGATCGAACGGATCGGCCGCGCAATGGAGATAATCCGGAAAACGGCTCCCGACACTCCGGTTTCGATCGATACGTTCCGTGCCGAGGTGGCCCGCAGTATCATCACCCGCTGGGGCGAGTGCATCATCAACGACATCTCGGCCGGAGAACTCGACCCCGAGATGATCGGCACGGCAGCCGAACTCGGGGTGCCATACATTGCGATGCACATGCGCGGAACGCCGAAAACAATGAACGCCATGACCGAATACGGCGATATAACAGACGAAGTGACGGCATACCTGGCCGACAAGGCTGCTCGGCTGCAGGCAAAAGGAGTCGGCCAGATTATCCTCGACCCGGGATTCGGGTTTGCAAAGA
>URTU01000019.1 GCA_900550925.1 uncultured Alistipes sp.
CCTTTGCACGGGTCAGGGCGACGTAGAAGAGGCGCCGCTCCTCCTCGAGCCCCGAAAGCGTATCGCAGGCCCTCTGCGACGGGAAGAGTCCATCCTCCAGTCCGGCGATGTAGACATACTTGAATTCGAGCCCCTTGGCCGAGTGCACGGTCATCATCGTGACGCGGTTTCGGTCCTCCTTGTCGTTACGGTTGTCCTGGTCCATGTCGGTCAGCAACATGACATTCTGCAGCCACTCCTCGAGTGTCGGCGGGGTTGTGTCGTCAGAGTCGTCGCCCTGCTCTTCGGCACGCTCCTCCTTGAAACGCTGCATCGAGTTGAGCAGCTCCTCGATGTTGTCGAGTGCGCTCAGGGCTTCGGGGGCCGAACTGCAACGGTACATGCCGATGAGGCCCGAACGGGTTGCTATCTGGAGTCCGAGTTCGTAGATATCGTCGCTCTGGGTCTTGGCGGCATTTAGCTCGCGGATCAGCGAAACGAAATCCGAACAGCGTTTTGCCACCTGCCGGTATGCGGGGTCGATTGCGGGTTGTTGCAACAGCGCGTCGATCGCCTCCCACATGCTCTGGTTGTTTTGTGCCGCCAGAGTCGCGATCTTTGCTATGGTGGTGTCGCCGATGCCGCGCGAGGGGGTGTTGATGGCGCGTTTGAGGGCTTCGTCGTCGAGCGGGTTTATGATCAGCCGGATGTATGCGATAAGGTCCTTTATCTCGGCGTGGTCGTAAAATGAGTGCCCCTTGTAGATCCGGTAGGGAACCCCGTGGCGGCGCATCGACTCCTCGAGGATCTGCGACTGGGCATTGGTACGGTACAGCAGCGCGGCATCGCTCCACTGCCCGCCGTTTTCGAGCACCGTCCGCCGCAGGTCCTCGACCGTCAGTTCGGCCTCCTCGCGGTCGGTATAGGCCTTGATGACGCGTATGCGGTCGCCGTAGTCACCAGCCGAGAAGCACTCCTTGTCGAGCCGGTGCGAATTGTGTGCTATGACGCTGTTTGCGGCGTTGACAATTGTCTGGGTCGAACGGTAGTTGCGTTCGAGCTTGAATATCTCGGCATTCGGGAAGTCGCGCTTGAAGTTGAGGATATTCTCGACATTGGCCCCGCGGAACGAGTAGATGCTCTGGGCGTCGTCGCCGACAACACACACTTTGGCACCGCCCTCGGCCAGCCGCCGGATGATGATATATTGTGCGTAGTTGGTGTCCTGATACTCGTCGACCAAGATGTATTCGAAGTGTTCCTGATAGCGTTTGAGTACGTCGCGGTGGTCGCGGAAGAGGATGTTGGTCTGCAGCAGCAGGTCGTCGAAATCCATTGCGCCGTTCTGTTTGCAGCGCTGGCAGTAGAGTTGGTATATCTGGCCGAACTGCGGCATCTTGCGTTCGGAGTCCTCGGCGGCGAGGATCGGATTGGCAAGGTATGCGGCCGGAGTGATCAGCTTGTTCTTTGCCAGCGAGATGCGCGAGCAGATTACCTGCGGCTTGTAGATGTCGTCGTTGAGATGCAGGTCGCGGACGATGGTCTTGACCAGGTTCCGGCAGTCGTTCGGTTCGTAGATGGTGTATGCCTGGGGGTATCCGAGTACCTCGGCCTCGTTGCGCAGGATGCGCGAAAAGACCGAGTGGAAGGTTCCCATGAAGATGTAACGGCTGGCGCGGCCGACCATCTTCTCGATACGTTCGCGCATTTCGTTGGCGGCCCTGTTGGTGAATGTCAGTGCGAGGATCCGGCCGGGGTTAACGCCCTGTTCGATCATGTATGCAATTCGGGATGTGAGCACGCGGGTCTTGCCCGAACCGGCACCGGCCACGATGAGCGAATGCGAGGAGTAGTTCTCCACGGCAGCGCGTTGTGCGGGGCTCAACCCCTCCAAGATTTTCGATTCCATATTGAGGCCAAAGGTACGCATAATTCGGGAAAAAGGAGGATGGTTGTTGTCGATATTTTTGCTGGCGGCCGGCAGGTGTTTTGTGGAGGATGGTTCCGAAAAGTGTCGGCTGTGAGGCAGGAAGCGGTTTTTTAGAGGCCGATACAATATAAAGTTGCAGGTAGAGGGTGTGAAATTTCCGATTTTTGCAATAACTTTGCATGTTTGAGCGTTCTATTAAAATAGAATGTGTCTGTAAACGGAACGGCATCCGGCCGGCCGTCTCAATTTTTTGGAATCGAATCAAACAATTATAAAGAGAAGCGATGAGCGAAGTTATTAACATCAAGGAACTCAATCAGCGTATCGAGGATGAAAGTGTTTTCGTCGATGCGCTGAATCTCGAAATGGGCAAGGTTATCGTGGGTCAGAAACACCTGATCGATACGTTGCTGATCGGATTGCTTTCGAACGGGCATATCCTGCTGGAGGGCGTTCCGGGCCTGGCCAAGACCCTGGCCATCACGACACTTGCCAAGGCCGTGGATGCACGGTTCAGCCGTATACAGTTCACCCCCGACCTGCTGCCGGCCGACCTGATCGGTACGCTGATCTATTCGCAGAAAAACGAGGAGTTTACGGTGCGTCGGGGTCCTATATTCGCCAATTTCGTGTTGGCGGACGAGATCAACCGTTCGCCGGCCAAGGTGCAGTCGGCACTGCTCGAGGCGATGCAGGAGCGTCAGGTGACCATCGGTGACGAAACCTATCCTCTGCCGCAGCCCTTCCTGGTGATGGCCACTCAGAACCCGCTCGAACAGGAGGGTACCTATCCTCTGCCGGAGGCGCAGGTCGACCGTTTCATGCTGAAGGTCAAGATCTCATACCCCAACAAGCAGGAGGAGCGAGATATTGTCCGGATGAACCTTTCGGGGGCCGGAATGCCCGAGCCCAACAAGGTTATCAAGCCGGAGGATATCGTCAAGGCGCGTCGGGTTGTCGAGGAGGTCTACATGGACGAGAAGATCGAGAAGTATATCATCGACATCATCTTCGCAACACGTGAGCCGCAGGAGTACAACCTGCAGAAACTCCAGTCGATGATCGGTTACGGCGCGTCGCCGCGTGCGAGCATCTCGCTGGCGAAGGCTGCCCGCAGCTATGCCTTCATCAAGCGTCGCGGTTACGTGATACCGGAGGATGTGCGGGCGGTGTGCCACGACGTGCTGCGCCACCGTATCGGGCTCACCTACGAGGCCGAGGCCGAGAATGTCACCACCGAGGAGATCGTGACCGACATCCTGAACAACGTAATAGTTCCGTGATCGAGCCATGCAGGACGAGAACGATATCCTGAAACGGGTCCGCAAGATCGAGATCAAGACGCGCGGTCTGAGCAACGAGATCTTCGCCGGGAAGTACCATACGGCTTTCCGCGGGCGGGGCATGTCGTTCAGCGAGGTGCGCGAGTACCGGATCGGCGACGACGTGAGGGATATAGACTGGAATGTTACGGCGCGTTCGCGCAAACCGCATATCAAGGTTTACGAGGAGGAGCGCGAACTGACGATGATGCTGCTGGTCGACGTGAGCGGATCGCGTATGTTCGGCTCGACGGAGCGTACCAAGAAGAACGTGATAACGGAGATTGCGGCCGTACTGGCCTTCTCGGCGTCGGAGAACAACGACAAGGTGGGCTGTATCTTCTTCAGCGACCGCATCGAGAAGTTTATCCCGCCGAAAAAGGGGCGTTCGCACATTCTGATGATTATCCGCGAACTGGTGGGGTTTGTGCCCGAGGGGCGCGGGACGTCGCTGTCGGAGCCGTTGCGGTTCCTGACGGCTGTCAACAAGAAACGCACCACGTCGTTCATACTTTCGGACTTCATGGATCCGGCGAGCGACGAGACGGCTTTCGACGAGGCGTTGAAGATCGCCGGCGGGCGGCACGACCTGGTCGGGATACGTGTCTACGACCGTCGCGAAACCGAACTCCCGGATGTGGGGGCGGTTGAGCTGCTGGATGCCGAATCGGGCCGGCGGGTATGGGTCGACACGTCGTCGCGGCGGGTGCGCGAGGAGTATGCCGAGGATTGGCGGCGCCGCAACGAGAAGATCGAAACCACGCTCAAACACCATCGTATCGATACGGCGGTGGTTTCGACGTCGGACGATTATGTTTCGGCATTGATCAAACTGTTCAAAGAGAGATAGGAGACAGATGATGAAATTTATAAAGCATACGGCCATATTGGTGATGCTGACGGCCGGCATGACGGTTCGGGCACAGAGCACGCCTCCGGAGATACGGGCGAGCCTCGAACCCGATAGCGTACGGTTGGGCGACGAGGTGATGCTGACGATCGACGTGCACAAGGATCAGGTGCAGGTTATCGGCTTTCCGGTCTTCGATCAGCAGGAGAACGGGCAGCTCGAGGTTGTCGAGGAGTATCCGGTCGACACGGTGGAGCGCGAGGGGCGCCAGCAGCACCTGCGCAAGCGTTACCGTCTGGCGGCTTTCGGCGAAGGGACGGTTGTGCTGGGACGTACGCCGGTCCTGTATCTCGACAAGAATATCAACGATACGTTGTACAGCGCCGATTCGCTGAGCCTCTATATCGAACCGATCGAGATCGACACCACGACAATGACCATCAACGATGTCAAACCACCCAGGGAGATGCCGTTGCGGTTCGGGGAGATTTCGGGCTACATGCTTCGCGGATTGCTGTTGCTGGTAGTTCTGGCGGGTATTGTGGCGCTGGCGGTATGGTTGATCGGCAAATACAGGGGTTCGCTGCCCAATCCGTTCCGCAGCAAACCGGCTGAACCGCCCTATGTGGTGGCTATCAAGGCACTCGAAAAGCTGCATCAGCAGAAACTCTGGCAGAACAACCGCCACAAGGAGTACTATTCTGGCATTACGGATATTCTGCGGCGGTATATTTCGGACCGTTACGGGGTCGGGGCGATGGAGATGACCAGCGATGAGATTATCGAGGCTGTTTCTCAGGTCGAGATGCCCGACAAGAGCCGTTCGGACCTGACACGGTTGCTGCGTACGGCCGACCTGGTGAAGTTTGCCAAGGCGGTGCCCGACAGCGAATACAATGAACAAGCCTATTTCGATGCCTACTATTTCGTCGAGGAGACCAAGGAGGTTGAGGTCATAGAGGCCGAGAGCGACGAGACGAAAAAGGAGATCGGAGATTGAGAAACGGTGTAAGTGATGAAAATCGGAGTTATTTCAAAATATTTGGTTGCGATGGCTGCGGTTGTTGCGGTTGCGATTCCGACGGATGTTTCGGCGCAGAAATATCCCGAACGGTCGCAGGTCCGGCGCGGCAACCGTCAGTACGAACGGCTGGACTATGACAAGGCGGCGGAATATTACGGCAAGGCCATCGAGTTGAGCGACAGCTGTTACGAGGCGAAATTCAATCTGGGCGATGCGCTCTACAAGAGTAAGGAGTACGACAAGGCCGGAGAGATCTTTTCGGCGCTGGCAGTCGACTCGACTCGCAGCGAGCTGGAACGGGCACAGTCGTTCTACAATCTCGGCAATACGCTGTTTCAGCAGAAGAAGTATCGTGAGGCGTTGTCGGCGTTCAAGAATTCGCTGCGGCTGAATCCGGACGACATGGAGGCGAAGTACAACTACGCCTATACGAAGAAATACGTTGAGGATCAGCAGGGCGGCGGCGGTGGCGGCGGCCAGAATAACCAGAATGGTCAGAACAATCAGAACAACCAGCAGGGCGGCGGCCAGAATGATCAGAGCGGTAATAACGGAAATCAGAACGATCAGAACCAGAATGGTCAGAACGACCAGAATCAGAATGGCCAGAACGACCGGGATAAGGGTGATCAGAACCGGAACGGGAATGATCAGCAGGACGACCGGAACAGTCAGGGCGATGACCGCAAGAATGATAACGGCGGTGACAACGACCGGAATCAGGACGGTCAGGATCAGAATGACGGCCGGAATGATCAGGATGACGGAAATGGCGACGGTCAGGATGACCGCAATAACGGCAATAATGGAGAGAACCCGCCGCAACCGTCGGGTATTTCGGAAGATGATGCCCAGCGCATGCTTGATGTCGTTCAGGGCGAAGAGGACAAGACCCGTGACAAGGTTAATGAGAAGCTGGGTGCGGGTACGGTAAAATCTAAAAAGAACTGGTAGCCGTATGATGATACATTTTGCTTCACCCAAGTTGTTGTGGCTGCTTGTCATCCTGTTGCCGATGACGGCGCTCTACGTCTATCGCACGTTGCGGGGCGGCGCGGCGATACGCATTTCGACTCTGGGAGCCCTGAACCGCCCGCGCCGGACAGTGAAATATTATCTGCGGCATCTGCCGTTCGTATTGCGGTGTGCGGCCGTGGCGCTGATCATCATGGCGCTGGCCCGTCCGCAGTATGTCGAACACGACAGCCGTACGACATCGGAAGGTATCGATATCGTCCTGGCAATCGACGTTTCGGGCAGTATGCTGGCCCGCGACTTCCGTCCCGACCGTATTACGGCTGCCAAGGAGGTGGCCGGCAATTTCATCGTTGACCGCCGCGGCGACCGTATCGGACTGGTTGTTTTTGCGGGCGAGGCCTATACCCAAAGCCCGTTGACCACCGATCAGTCATCGCTGCTGACCATGTTGGGACAGGTGCGCAGCGGCCTGATCGAGGATGGTACGGCTATCGGAACGGGTCTGGCAACGGCTCTGAACCGTCTTCGCGAGAGCGATGCCAAGAGCAAGGTTGTGATACTGCTGACCGACGGCGTGAACAACCGTACGACGATAGCCCCGCTGACGGCGGCCGAAATAGCACAGCGTCTCGGTGTGAAGGTCTATACGATCGGTGTCGGTACGCGCGGCAAGGCTCCATATCCGGTACAGGATATATGGGGTAATATTTCGTTCCAGCCGATGGATGTCGAGATCGATGAAGAGGTGCTTCAGCAGATTGCACAGATGACCGGCGGCGAATATTTCCGCGCCACCGACAAGGACAAGCTCTCGCAGATCTACGACCGGATCAACCAGCTGGAGAAGAGCAAGGTCGAAGTTACGGAGGTCACCTCGTACGACGAGCGTTTTCTGTGGTTCGTTCTGGCGGCCATCATTGCATTGGTGGCGGAATTCCTGGTCGGGTCGCTGTGGCTGCGCCGGATTCCGTAAAAACAGGTAAGAGAAAAAAATAGATCGCGATATGTTCAGATTCGCAAATCCGCAAATGTTCTATCTGCTGCTGATTGTTCCGGTGGCGATAGCGGTTTTTTATGTTTCGATGCGTCTTCGCAACCGGCGTCTGCGTCGGTTTGCCGATGCCGGCATCATCGGGGAGCTGACTCCCGAAGCCTCGCCGGCCCGCATCCGGATGAAATTCGTACTGTGGCTTGTTGCACTGGTGCTGTTGATATTCACGGCGGCGCGGCCGCAGGTTGGCTCGAAACTGCGTGAGGAACACCATGAGGGTATCGAGATCATGATGCTTGTCGACGTATCCAACTCGATGCTGGCGGAGGATTTCGAACCCAACCGTCTGGACCGTACCAAATATGCGATTGACCGGCTGGTCGACGGATTGAAGCAGGACCGTATCGGCGTGATAGCATTCGCCGGCGAGGCGCATGTCCAGTTGCCCATAACGTCGGATTACCGTATGGCGCGGGCCTTTACGCGCAAACTGTCGCCGTCGCTGATACGGGCGCAGGGAACGGATATTGCGGCGGCGATCAATCTGGGGGCGATGTCGTTTTCGTCGCAGAGCGAGGGCAGCCGTGTGATGATTCTGATAACGGATGGCGAGAATCATGAGTCGGATGCGGTTGAGGCGGCCCGGGCGGCTGCCGAACGCGGAATCAAGATCTATACTGTGGGCATCGGTACGCCTGAGGGAGCTCCCATAATGCTTGGGGGCGAGTACATGACCGATGAGAACGGCGACATGGTTGTCTCGAAACTCGACGAGGAGGGGCTGAAGAAGATAGCCCTCGAGGCTGACGGGGCCTATGTGCGGGCAACCAAACAGAATATCGGCCTGCAGGACATAGTCGACCATATCCGTAAGATCGAACAGCGGGAGTTGTCGTCGGTGATGTTCGAGGAGTATGACGAGCTGTTCCGTTATCTGTTGGCCCTGGCGCTTGTCTTCCTGCTTGTGGAATGGGTGATTCTCGATCGGAAGAATCCGTTGCTGGCCCGTTTCGATATTTTCCGCAAGTAAATCTGCACGGCCTGTCTGTGTGTGGCAGAGCCTCCTGATGCCGCTGCGGAGCGGGTCGATTCCGCCCCGGCAATGAGTATCTAACCGCTCTGCGGAATGATGTGGCGGCATGGGAAGCGGGTTTTGCTCTGTCGTGAATGGAGGCCTTCCGCACTGTGTATCAATGGTGAATTTGATCTGCGGGTTGAGCATTCCGGCCACGTGGCGTGGATGCCCGATACGCGGAAGTGGTGCGAAAACAATTATTTTGTCGAGTAATTTTTATACTTTTTTTAATATTTGGTATCTTTGCACCCCAAGAGATAGATTCTGTGTATGTCCCAAAATAGTGTTACCCCCGTTTCATTAGGTACCGATCGGTTGTCGAAACTGCTGGTACGATATGCCATTCCGGCTATCGTGGCAACGGTCACCTCGGCGCTTTACAATATCACCGACAGTATCTTCATCGGACAGGGTGTCGGACCGTTGGCCATGTCGGGACTGGGTATATGTATGCCTATCATGAGCATCACGGCGGCTTTTGGTTCGATGGTCGGCGTGGGCGGGTCGGCACTGACATCGATACGCCTCGGCCAGGGAAACAAGGCAAGCGCATTCAGAATATTGGGCAACGTGGTGTTGCTGAATATCATTTTCGGCGTGGTGACGATGGTTGCCTGCCTGCTCTTCCTCAACAAACTGCTCTATCTGTTCGGGGCGAGTGCCGACACCATAGGCTACGCCCGCGAATATATGGTGGTTCTGCTCGCCGGAAATGTGGTTACGCATCTCTACCTCGGCCTGAACGAGATTCTGCGTGCTTCGGGTTACCCTTCGAAGTCGATGATGGTGATGCTGACGGCCGTAGTCATAAACTGTATTCTCGACCCGCTGTTCATCTTCGTCTTCAAGTGGGGAATTGCCGGTTCGGCCTACGCTACGGTCATAGCGCAATGTACGGCGCTGGCAGTGGAGATTGTACACTTCTCGTCGCCCAAACATTTTCTGCACTTCCGCCGGTCGATCTTCAAGTTGCGCCGTCAGATTACTTTCAAGGTTCTCTCGATCGGAGCGGCACCGTTCCTGTTGCAGGCCTGTGCGAGTCTGGTGTCGTCGATCAACAACAATGCCTTGCGTACACACGGAGGCGACCTCTACATCGGTGCCTTCAGTATCATAAACCGGGTGATGATGCTCTTCGTGATGATCGTGGCGGGTCTGAATCAGGGCATGCAGCCGATCATCGGATACAACTACGGCGCAAAACTCTACGATCGTGTATTCAAGGTATTGAAGATGGTTATCATGTGTGCCGTAACGGCCACTACGACCGGTTTCCTGTGCGCCGAACTCTTTCCGCGTCAGATAGCGGCGATCTTCGGCAACACCTCCACCGAAATGGGCCAGCAGTTGATCGACATTGCGGCGCACGGCATGCGTATCGCCTTCCTGTGGTATCCGTTCGTCGGATTCCAGATCGTGGCCTCGAACTTCTTCCAGTGCATCGGAAAACCTTATAAGGCCATCATGATGTCCATGACGCGCCAGGTGCTGTTTCTGATTCCGCTGTTGCTCTTCCTGCCCGACATATACGGCAGCAACGGCGTATGGATGAGCATGCCTATCGCCGACTGTTCGGCTACGATCGTTGCCACCATCCTGCTTTTCTTCCAGATCCGGAAACTGCGTCGGGATCCTGCATCGGATCATTCGATCTGATGCGTTGTCGATAAATATCGTTCGGAACTTTTGCGGTCCGGCTCTTTTTTGTAACTTTACACTCCAAACCCTATTTCTGAAATGGCAAAAGAGTATAAATCATCGGAAAAGAATCGGGATGCATTCCGTGCGTTGACTGAAATAGCCGGAACCGTACCTCCGCAGGCCCTCGAACTCGAAGAGGCCGTGCTGGGAGCCCTGATGCTCGATCAGGACAGCATCATCTCGGTGCAGGAGTTCATCACGCCCGAAGTTTTCTATGACGAGAACCATCGCATCATATACAAGGCGATCGAGGATCTGTCGCGCGAACTGAAGCCGATAGATCTCTATACGGTCACCGAGCGGCTGAAGACCGAAGGAAAGCTGAAACAGGTAGGCGGAGCTTCGTTTCTTGCGCAGCTGACGCAGAAGGTCGGTTCGGCGGCCCACGTTGAGTACCATGCCAAGATCATTGCGCAGAAGTATGTCCAGCGCGAACTGATACGGTCGGCGACCGAGATCGAACGCCGTTCGTATGACGAGTCGGTGGACGTTACGGATCTGATCGGGTTTGCCGAGCAGGAGATCTTCAAGGTGGCCGAGGGACATGTCAAACGTTCGGTGCAGAGTGCGAAGGATGTGCTGACCAAGGCGCTGAAGTCGATCGAGGAGGCCAGCAAGAACAAGGATCCCTTCAGCGGCGTGCCGTCGGGATTCATCGATATCGACCGCGAAACGCTCGGGTGGCAGCCGTCTGACCTGGTTATTCTGGCGGCCCGTCCGGCGATGGGAAAGACGGCCTTTGTGTTGACGATGGCCCGCAACATAGCGGTCAACTACGACCGTCCGGTGGCCTTCTTCTCGCTCGAAATGAGCGCCGAGCAGCTGATGAAACGTCTGATTATCGCCGAATCGGGCCTCGACGGTACGGCCGTCAAGAGCGGCAAGTTGACTCCCGAACAGTGGCATCATCTGGAGGTTTCGGTCGGGCCGCTGTCGCTGGCACCGCTCTACATCGATGATACGCCGGCACTGTCGGTTTACGAGTTCCGGTCGAAGGCCCGCCGTCTGAAGATACACAACAAGATCGAGTTGATCATAATCGACTACCTGCAGCTCATGACCGGAGCGCAGGAGTTGCGCGGGAACCGCGAACAGGAGGTAGCTTCGATTTCGCGTACTCTGAAGGCCATAGCCAAGGAGCTGGATGTGCCGATCATAGCGCTTTCGCAGCTGAACCGTTCGACGGAGTTGCGCGGCGGAAACAAGCGGCCGCAGTTGAGTGACCTTCGTGAATCGGGCGCTATCGAGCAGGATGCCGATATCGTGGCCTTCATCCACCGTCCGGAGTACTACGGCATGACGGAGGATGAGAACGGGCAGTCGACGATCGGCATGGCGGAGTTCATCCTGGCCAAGCACCGTAACGGTTCGGTCGGGACGGTTAAGTTGCGATTCCGCAAGGAGCAGGCCCGTTTCCTGGACTACGATGCCGATACCGCAAACGAACAGTACGGTTATGTCGACAGCAGTATGGGCGCCCGTCCGGGGGCTCTCGAGGGGAGTACGGGTGCGGATTTCGGCGCGGAGTTCGAAACCTTCGACCCCAATTCGCCGTTGGGAGGCGGCACGATAGACAATCCCGTATTTTAAACAGTTTCAGATATGTTTGTGAGGACCTTCGCCGGATCTGTGATCGGCATCGACGCCATGACGGTTGCCGTGGAGACCGATATCGCTTTGGGTATCGGGATGTATCTGGTGGGGTTGCCCGACAATGCCGTGCGCGAGAGTCAGGAGCGCATCCGGGCCGCCTTCGTCAATAGCGGATACCGTATGAGCGGCCGAAAGATCGTGGTCAATCTGGCTCCGGCCGACCTGCGAAAGGAGGGAACGTTGTTCGATCTGCCGATTGCGGTTTCGATCCTTGCGGCATCGGGACAGTTCGAGAGCGACCGGCTGGAACGCTACATGATTCTTGGCGAACTGTCGCTCGACGGTACGCTGCGGCCCGTCAAGGGAGCTTTGCCGCTGGCGGTTCGGGCACGCGAGGATGGCTTGCAGGGAATCGTGCTGCCGGTGGCCAATACGCGCGAGGCGGCCGTAGTGGACGGAATAGATGTAATAGGGGTCAAAACCTTGAAGGAGGTGGTTGAGTTCTTGTCCGGAGAGCGGGATATTGCGCCGACGCGGATGGATTCGCTGGAGTTGTTCGATGTCGAACGCAGCCGTTTCGGCGAGGACTTTGCCGATGTTAAGGGTCAGGCTCAGGCCAAACGGGCGCTGGAGATTGCGGCGGCCGGCGGGCACAATGTGATCATGATAGGGCCTCCGGGGTCGGGCAAGACGATGCTGGCGCGCCGCTTGCCGACGATCATGCCACCGATGACTCTGCGCGAGGCACTGGAGACGACCAAGATACACTCTGTGGCGGGTAAACTGGGGACGGATTGCGGATTATTGTCGCACAGGCCGTTCCGGGCGCCGCACCACCTGACTTCACAGGTGGCGCTGATCGGCGGCGGGACGTCGCCCCAGCCAGGAGAGGTTTCGCTGGCGCATAACGGAATACTGTTTCTCGACGAGCTGCCCGAATTCGGCCGCAACCTGCTTGAGGTGCTTCGCCAGCCGTTGGAAGACAAGAAAGTTACCGTTTCGCGGGCCCGGTACAGTGTCGAATATCCGGCCAATTTCTCGCTTGTAGCCTCGATGAATCCCTGTCCGTGCGGTTACTACAACCATCCGACCAAAGAGTGTACCTGTCCGCCCGGGGCGGTATTCCGCTATATGAACCGGATTTCGGGGCCTCTGCTCGACCGCATCGACATGCATATCGAGGTTACACCGGTCTCGATAGCGGACATATCGCGTGAGGGGCATGAGGAGAGCAGTGCCGAGATCCGTGAACGGGTTGTCCGGGCGCGGGCGATCCAGACTGCGCGGTTTGCATCGACGGAGGGAGTCCATACCAATTCGATGATGAACAGCCGCATGTTGCGCGAATATTGCCCGCTGGATTCGCAGGCGCGGTCGTTGCTCGAACGGGCCATGGATCGGTTGAGTCTCTCGGCGCGGGCTTACGACCGCATAGTGAAGGTTGCGCGGACGATAGCCGATCTGGCAGGCGAGGAGCATATCTCATCAGCCCACATAGCCGAGGCGATCACCTATCGTAGCCTGGACCGCGAGAGTTGGGGCCGGTAATGGGCGGCTCCGGACCAAAGTTATGCCGGCGTGGTGATATATGATATGCGTGCGGTCGGGGGCGGCCGGAATACAGGATGGCAATATTTTGATTTGTTAGGGCCGGATCAGAAGTATCCGGCTATTTCATGTTTGGATACGGCGAGCGTCGCCACGCTGATGCGGCAATCGGGTGCGGCGGCAAGGATGGCTTCGGCGCAGGCACAGATTGTGGCGCCGGTTGTGAAGACGTCGTCCACGAGCAGCAGGTGTTTTCCGGCGAGCCGCTCGGGATGCCGTACACGGAAGATTCCCTTGACATTATCCCAGCGGTTGTGTTTCGACTGGCGGGTCTGGCTGTCGTTGTAACGGTGCCGGACGACGGCTTTTGGATCTACCGGCCGTTCGAGAATCCGTCCGATTCCTTCGGCCAGGTATTCCGACTGGTTGTATCCGCGCTTCAGGCGTCGGAGGAGGTGCAGCGGCACCGGAATTATCACGTCGACCGTTTCGTATATCCCCGAACGGACCATTTCGTGCCCCATCCACTCGCCCATCGAGCGGGCGGTATTCCATCGTCCGCCATACTTGAATCCGTGTATCAGTTTCCGGAAATCGCTTCCGTCGATGTAGTAGAATAGTGCCGAGGCGTGTTCGATCGGGATCAGTCCCCACAGCCGGCGGGTCATCGGGTTGTCGAACTGGCTGATGAACCCGGTGAGCGGCATCTCCCAGCGGCAGGTGTTGCATATGATCTCCATCCCGTCGCCCATCGGACGTCCGCAGACGGGGCAGAGCGGCGGAAAAAGCAGGTCGCGCAGGTCGTCCAACAGCCGGATATGGTTATTGCGGGTCGACATCGCAGTAGATGAATATTGTGCTCCGCTCTTTCCGGGCATGTATTGCGTCGATGCAGCGCTGCAGTTCGGTGCGGGCCTTCGAGAAGGAGAGGCGGTTTTCGATCTTGAGCAGGAACGAGAGGATATGTACCCGTTTTATCCGCTCGACGGGAGGTGCCATCGGGCCCGAAACACGGTTGCCGAATATCGTTCGCAGCGAGGTGCCGAGAGCCTGTGCGGCCTCGCGCAACAGCACCGGATCGGCATGCCGCATACGGATATCGATAAGCCGGACGTAGGGCGGGTAGTTGCATGCGGCGCGTTCGTGGAGCTGGTTGTTCACCATCCCGGTGTAGTCGTAACGGGCGGCATAGCGAATGATCGGGTTCTGCGGCTGTGCGGTTTGGAGGATCACCTCGGCGCCGCCGTTTCTGCGGCCGGCACGGCCTGCCACCTGCGTGATGAGCTGGAAGGCCCGCTCCGAAGCGCGGAAATCGGGATAGTTCAACATGTTGTCGGCGTTGAGGATCCCGACCAGCCCGACGCGCGAAAAGTCGAATCCCTTGGTAATCATCTGAGTCCCGACAAGGATATCGGTCTGGCCGCTCTCGAACCGTTCGATGATGGCGTTATAGGCCCGTTCGGAGGTTGCCGTATCGCGGTCGAGCCGGTCTATGCGGGCCGTGGGAAAGAGCTCCTGCAACGACTCTTCGATCTTCTCGGTTCCGAATCCCTGCAGTGTAAGGCAGGCTGTCCGGCACGAGGGGCAGAGCGGAGGCATGGGCATCGTGTAGCCGCAGTAGTGGCAATGGAGTTTGTTGTCGTGCTTGTGGTATGTGAGCGAGACGCTGCAGTCGGGACACTCCAGCACCCGCCCGCATTCGGTGCATTCGACGTAGGGTGCGAAGCCGCGCCGGTTCTGGAACAGCATTGTCTGTTCGCCGTTTTTGAGCATCGCTTCGATGCGGTCGATCAGCGCCTTGTTGAAATGCGAGAGGCGTTCGCCGCGTTTGGCAGCCCGCAACGTATCCGAAACGATTATCCGTGGCATCTCGATGTCGCCGTAGCGCCGGTCGACGGACACATATCCGTATTTCCCGCGGCGGGCGTTGACGTAACTCTCGATGGATGGCGTGGCACTCCCCAGCAGGACCCGGCAACCGTACATTCGGGCTGCAATTATGGCACAGTCGCGGGCATTGTAGCGCGGGGCCGGATCGCTCTGCTTGTAGCTGGCGTCGTGCTCCTCGTCGACGATTATCACGCGCGGATTGTTGAGCGGCAGAAGCAGTGCCGACCGTGTCCCGACGATCAGACGTGCGGTTTTGTGGCGGAGCAGGTCGAGATAGACTTCGCTTCGCCGGCGGTCGGTGAGCCGTGAGTGGTAGGCCGTCACGCGGTCGCCGAAATATCTCCGCAACCGCGATATGAGCTGGCTGGTGAGGGCGATTTCGGGGACGAGCATCACGGCATCGCCACCCTTGCCCAGCGCCTCCGAGATCAGATGTATGTAGATTTCGGTCTTGCCCGAACCGGTGACCCCATGCAGAAGTACCGCATCGTGATCGGTCATCAGGGTGTGGATACTGGCCAGGGCTTCCGTCTGTATGTCGGTCAACTGCGGCAGCCCGGCAGGGATGTATCCGCCGGCCGCTGTCCCTGCCTCCCGTTCGCCGAATTCGATCAGTCCTTTCGTATGCAGGGCCTTCAGAATTGCCGGATCGCCCTTCAGCTCGTTCCATGTGACTTCGCCACCGAGGCCGCTCCCTGCCTCATTTGCAAGACGGTCAACGATTGCCAGAAGCGTATCGTACTGCTTGTGAGCACGGCGTGATAGCTGTTCGAAACAGCGGTGCAGCGCCTCTTCGTCTCGGATCGACTGAGCGAGCCGGATTGTCCGCACCGTCGTCGGGCGGAATGTGTCGCGCGAGAACTCCTCATCGTCGAATCCGCTCGGTTTCATACCCGAAGGCATGGCGGCACGCATCACCTCCCCGATCCGGCACATGTAGTAGTCGGCTATCCACTCCCACATCCGCATCTGTACGGGCGAGATGATCGGATCGGGATAGATCGCATGCAGAACGGGCTTTACGGTGCTGTATGCCGGTTTTTCATGGTGCAGCCGCCAGACGATACCCGTATATATCTTCCGTTTGCCCAGCGGTACGGCCACGGCCATTCCTTCGCGCAGGGTTTGTGCGAGGTCTCCCTCGACGGCGAAGGTGAAGGCGGGCTGCGCCAGGGGCAGCACTATGTTGGCATATAGTTCAGGCATGCTTGTTCTGTCGGTAAGGCAAATGTACAAAAAAGAGAGCCGGTTCGCAACTGCCTTTCGACTCTCTTTTATATGTTTTGGGTATGCCGGTTCAACATTGGGTCCGGACCGGGCGCGTAGCACTGTTGTCAGTGAGGGCGCAGGCAGCCATGTCAGCGTTTTATCTCCTCGAATCCCTTTCCGTATACCCCCATTACGCTGCCTACCGAGATGAAGGCATTGGGATCGACCTGTTTTATGGTCTTGAGAATTATGCTTGTTTCGTTTTTCCGGCAGAGTACCAGTACGACCTTCGTAGGCTCCTTGGTGAACCAACCCGTTCCGTCGATTACCGTACAGCCGCGGTGGAGATCGGCGACAATTCGGTCGGCGATGGCTTCATGATGCTTTGACATTATGAGCAGCTGCGAGGATTGTTTGTTGCCGGCGATAAGCGTGTCGGCCGTAATGCTGAAGACGGCGACCACGACATAACCGAAGATTACCATCTGGATGTCGTGAGTAACCAGATACGAACCGCCGATAACGAAGAAGTCGCCCATGAATATTACGCGGCCGTAGCTGATAGCTCGGTACTTGTTGACGATCATTGCGACGATGTCGGTGCCGCCGGTTGTACCGCCCTGCGTGAGGCACATGGCCACTCCGAGACCCGAGAGGGCACCGCCGAGGATAGCCGAGAGGAGGCGTTCGTTGCTCAGTTGAAGCAGGTTTGGCGGGAGTTCCTTCTGCAGGACGCTCATGGCGAGCGAAAGCATTGCGATACAGAAGATGGTTTTGGTGCTGAATTTCCACCCGATAATGAAAGATGCGATTATAAGCAGTACGGCATTGATCAGGAAAACCGATACGCCGATCGGAATGGTTTCGTTCGAAGCGTAGTAGATGATCATCGACAGACCGCTGGCGCCGCCGCCCGTACATTTTGCGGGCAGGATGATGCTGACCCATGCGAATGCATATATCCACATGCCGATGGTCATGATGCCGTACTCTTTGATGAAGCGGATGATTTTCGAGGATATGGAGTCCACCATTTTTGCAGTATCTGTTTTGTTATCGGGTGAATAGGTTGCGGAACTTGAAATTCGATTTATCTACAAAACTATTAAAAAATCCGTTTCAATGTATCGTTTCACTCCAAATTAGTTGGCATTTTTATCAAAATTTTATTTACCGAAGAGTTCTCCCTGAAAGGTGTTGCGCTGCGCAAGACGGTTGTCGAGCATTGCGAGCAGCTGTTCGTTTCGGATGAAGCCCCAGTTTCCGGCGTGGTGGTAGCGCGGAGGGGCCTCGCTGGCAAAACGCTCTATAACCAGGTCGGGCCGCAGTCGCCGCAGGATCTCGATGAACAGGTCGAGATACTCTTCGATGCTCCAGAACCGGAACCGTTCGGGATGGGCGTCATATTCCGCGGCCATTGCCGTCCCGCGGAAGACCTGCAGCTGATGGAACTTGACCGACGTCAGCGGCAGGGCATTTATCGCGGCAGTCTGATCCATGAGCATACGGTCGGTTTCGCCAGGGAGGCCCAGAATGAAGTGGGCGCCGGTGTGGACTCCGCGCGAGGCGGTCATCTCGACGGCCCGCCGTGCGCATGCGAAGTCGTGTCCGCGGTTGATGCGCTTCAGGGTTTGGTCGTACGTGGATTCTATTCCGAATTCGACGGCCATGTAGCGGTTGCGGGCCAGGGAGGCTATGTAATCTGCCTTGTATTCGTCGATACAGTCGGGGCGTGTGCCGATGACCAGCCCGGCAACATCGGGATGCGAAAGAGTCTCTTCATATATTGTGCGCAGGGTTTCGAGCGGGGCATAGGTATTGGAGTAGGATTGCAGGTAGACCAGATAGCGGTCGGCCTTGCGGTAGCGGCGGCGATGGAACTCGATCCCTTCGTCGATCTGTCGGGCAATGCTCTTGTCGGGGCGGCAGTACGACGGCGTGAAGGCCTCGTTGATACAGAACGTGCAACCCCCTTCGCCGCACGAACCGTCGCGGTTGGGACATGTAAATCCGGCATTGACGGTGACCTTCTGCATCCGCTGCCCCGTCAACCGGCGGAAGTATGATGCATAGCTGTTGAAACGGCGGTCGTCGCCCCACGGATAGGACATTGTTCTGGAGGTATTTGTACGTCAGGCGACGGGAGCGGCCTTGAGGGCCTCGATGAATCCGGGGAAGATGCTCCACAGATGTTCAGTCTGAAGCCACAATTCGCGGGCAAGGGTCTCGGGACGCGGATTCTCGCTGTCGACGTCGCGGATATAGTCGTCGTCGACCGGATGTTCGTCGGCCGTGAACTCGTTGTAGTAGGGGCGGAATCTCTTGCAGAAACCGTGCACCTCGCCTACCGGCAGTTGGCCCGTACGGCGGAATGCACTCCAGAGGGTCAGGATCTCCTTGTCTGCGAATTTGTCGCTGATGTCGTTGGCAATATCGTCGAACGAATCGTACTCTTCCATGGCCAGGTAGCTGTATGCCAGCCGGATGGTAGCTTCGAGATGGTCTTCGGGATCGAGTTCGAGCAACATTTCGAGCATTGCGGCACACATCTCCCAGTCGCCGATCAGGAAATGGTCGATGGCCGAGCAGTGGATCAGAACCAGGGCCGCCTGCGAATTCTGGTCATTCCATTCGAGGATTGTCTCGCCGTTGTCGGGGATCAGCTCTTCGAGCCGCTGGAAGGCGTGGAAACGGGTATTGCATGCCCCTTCGATGTCGCCCTCCTGCTCCTGCCGGCGCGAATAGGCTATGATATCGGCGAAGTTCCAGTCGCGATCCTTCTCGTCGGCAACGATGACGAAGGTCTGATCGGCGGTAGGTTTAAGCTGCGGCTTTATCATTGCGTCTTTTCCAGTAGATGAAGATGAAAACTATCAACAGTGTTATGATGCTTCCGACCGTGAAGCTGATCGTGCGGTCGAGGTGGAACATCTCCTTGCCTACGAGCAGGTATGTCGAGCAGACGAAGGTCATCACGACGGCCGGGATCAGCGAAACCCAGTAGTTTTTGCCCTTTTTGATGAGGTAGACCGTCACGGCCCACAGCGTGAATACGGCCAGGGTCTGGTTGAACCATGCGAAGTAACGCCATACGACATCGAAGTTGACCAGCGTGATTCCGAATCCGATCACGAAGAGCGGGATGGATATGTAGAGCCGTTTGAGGAGGCTTTTCTGTTCGATATGCATGAAGTCGGCCACGATGAGCCGGGCGCTGCGGAATGCGGTGTCGCCGCTGGTGATCGGGGCGGCAATGACGCCGAGTACGGCCAGTATTCCACCGAGTTTGCCGAGTGTCGTGTCGGCGATGAGCTTGACGGCCCACGATGCATCGTTGCCGTGAGCGGCGAGCTGCTGGTTGAGGGCCTCGACACCGCCGAAGAATGCCATTGCTATTGCGGCCCAGATGAGGGCAATGATGCTTTCCGAGATCATGGCGCCGAAGAATACGCCGCGGCACTGTTTCTGGCTGGTTACGCAGCGGGCCATCAGGGGCGATTGTGTGGCGTGGAAACCGGATATTGCGCCGCAGGCGATGGTGATGAAGAGCGACGGGATGATCGGGAAGTCGGCCGCATCGTTTCTGAAGTTGGCCAGCGTGGTGAGGTCAGGTATCTCATACCCCTGGGTGAGGAGAACCCAGAGCAGTCCGAGCGCCATGAAGAGCAGGGCTGCGCCGAAGATCGGGTATATGCGACCGATTATCTTGTCGACTGGGAGCAGCGTTGCGAGGATGTAGTATATAAGGATTATGGCGATCCAGACATTTTTGGAGATTCCCGGGGTCATCGATCCCAACAGGCCTGCGGGGCCGAGCAGGAATACAGCTCCGACGAGCACCATCAACGCCACCGAGAATACGCGCATGACCTGTTTTACGGTTAGGCCGAGATATTTTCCGATTATTTCGGGGAGGCTGCTGCCGTTGTTTTCCAACGATATCCATCCGGAGAGGAAATCATGCATTGCGCCGAAGAAGATACCGCCGACGGTGATCCAGATGAAAGCCACCGGGCCGTACATGGCTCCGAGCACGGCTCCGAATATCGGGCCGAGGCCGGCAATATTTAGCAGCTGTATGAGGAATGTTTTCCATTTTGGCATGGGGATATAGTCGACCCCGTCATAACAAGTTTGGGAAGGAGTCGGGACACCGGCTGTTGCTCCCACCATTTTTTCGAGATAGCGGCCGTAGGTGAAATAGGATACTACGAGCAGCGCTAAACAGATTAGGAACGAGACCATTTTCGCGAATAAATTTTCCGCGAAGATACTAAGAAATCATCTATTTTGAGAAAAAACAAGATTAATTTTCTCAGATGCTTGGTAAATTAGAAAAAAAATCAGATTTTTGCACTGCGAAAAGCGAAGGAAGCTTTTTTCGGTTGCCGCAATAGCTCAGTTGGTAGAGCGTTTCACTCGTAATGAAGAGGTCCCGAGTTCAAGTCTCGGTTGCGGCTCGGAGCAACGGTCCGGACATCGTATGATGGTCGGACCGTTTTTTTATTGGGCTCTTGTGTATGGGGTATGGGGGGGGATTGCGCATAGTGTGGAGTGAGGCGTCTGAAGATTTCCGGAACTGGAGATGGTGGGGCAACATTTGATTTGTTTTTGTCACAAAAGGAGCAAGCCTCGCAACTCGCTTTATACTTTATGCATGAAACATAACAAACGAAAGGTGGACTCAATCAGAATCCGCCTTTCGTTTGTTATTGTGCGTACGGCCTAAGCCGCTTGGGACTATTTCTTGAATGCCTCGATCTGCTCTTTCTTCCAGAATGCCTTTTTCAGCTTGACGGGAGCGGGGCGTTTCTGAACGAAGTTTTGAGAGTTCTTGTTGGTCGAAGTTGTCGAGCTGCCGGCCAGTGTCGTGAACTCTTTGGTTGCCAGAGGACCGTATCCGTCAATACCGTTGACGTTGAAGGGGCAGCCTACGGCTACATAAGCGGTATTGCTGTCAAGGCCTTCCCATACATAGTTATCATCGGCAGTCAGCATATATCCGTAGAAGGCGGTATAATCGATGATGTACTGTTCGCCGCTGCCACCGAATTCGGGAGTCTCACCCATAGCGAAGAGCTGGTCATAGTTAGCCTTAGTGAAAATCGACTGATAGTACCCTACGGTAGTGGGGCTCATGGTATAGGTGATGCGGGCGGAGGATTCGGTGATGTCATATACATTGATCTCTACGCTGGATTCGGGAGCGCCCTCAACAAAGTCAGGCGACGAGAACTCGTACAGAATTGCGTCATAGGACTCTCCTGCGAGGTCGAAGATCAGTGTTGCCAGATAGTAGTCGTATGAGCACTGGCCGTTCAGTTCGGCTTTGAAAGGATCAGCGGTATATCCTACGGTTGTCATGCCGAAGTTGGTGAACTCCTCGAGCATTGCAACAGGATCGTTGCCGTACATCGAAACGAATTCCGAGAAGAGCTCCTTGGACATCACTACGGCCGAGTATGCCATGCACTGCTCGTTGGGCGTAATGGTGCAGTTTGCTACCACAGCGTTCTCGCACTGTACATCGATCTGTACGTTGGGAGCGATAAGCGTCTTGGCAACTGTGGTTTGAACCTCGCAGCCAGGGCCTTCGTTGTTGTAGCTGACAGCGTAGATCGTGTAGTTGGTTTCGGGATCCAGGCCGGTGAAGGTGATGGTTGCCGGCTCATTGCCCTCGATAGTTTTGCTGGTAAGGTCGCCATTGAGGAACTGCTCGGCGGTCGAACCCTCATCGCCGATGCCGACCATGAAGCTTACGGTATTGGCATCGGGGGTGAAGGATGCTTTTACGAGGCTGTATGCCAGGCTGTCGACCTGAATGGCCATGCTGGTGGGATAGTCGGGGGTATGAACATCCAGAGTCGATACATTGTAGATACCGCTGGCATCCTTTGCAGCCACGAGCACGCGGTAATCGGTCATGTTCTCGAGGTAGTCGAACTTGAGCGACACGGTCGAGTTGGGAGTGATCTGCACACCGTTCTGCATAATGAATTCGCCGGAGGCCATATAATCCATTTCGGTGGTGCGGTAATAGGCAGCTTCCTGGGCGGCCGATGTGGTTATTGAGATTTCGGCAGCTTCGGGGGTAGCCGATACCAGTTGGAGAGTAACGGTTGCTGCCGATTCGGGAGTCGGAGCCAAATCTTCGTCATTGCAGGAGACGAAAGCTGTTGTCATGCCGAGAGATAAGGCTACAATCGCAATTTTGGTAAAGATTTTCATCATATATTAAGTGTTTTTAATGATAATTTGAGACAAAATTAACTCTTAATTGGTAAAATTCCAAATTTTTCGGATGCAGGAAGCTCCCGCAGCCGATATGATTTATAACGATTTAGCCTCCCGGGGTTGCAAACCTTTCGGCAAAAGCCCCGATCAGCTTAACAATGTTCGGTTGCGGGCCTTTAAAACCTGCAAATTAAAAGTTGAAACACTCGTCCGTACGCCGGTGTTATTTGTGGCGTGCGGCGAGTTCTTTTTCGAGGTCGGCGATCGTGCAGTCGTTGGCTTCGAGCAGTACGAGCAGGTGGTAGATCAGGTCCGACGCCTCGTAGATGAATGCATCGCGGTTGCCGTCGACAGCCTCGATGACGGTCTCGACAGCCTCTTCGCCGACCTTCTGGGCGATCTTGTTGACCCCGCGCGTGAAAAGGCGGGGCGTGTAGGAACCTTCGGGCATCTTTTCGTGCCGGTCGCGGATGACGCTCTGAAGGTAACGTATGAACCCTTCGGTTTCGGGAACGGCAGCGCCCCAGCAGGTTTTGCTGCCGGTGTGGCATGTCGGGCCGTGCGGGATGACGCGGATCAGGAGTGTGTCGGCATCGCAGTCGGCCGCTATGGAGACTATTTCGAGCCAGTGGCCGCTCTCTTCGCCCTTGGTCCACAGGCGCTGTCTGCTGCGGCTGAAGAAGGTGACGCGCCCTTCGGCGACACTCTTTTCGTATGCTTCGCGGTTCATGTAGCCGAGCATCAGAACCTGAAGCGTCAGCTGATCCTGTATAATGGCCGGGATGAGTCCGTCGGCCGTCTTGCCGACGTTGAGTTGCGAGAATTCGATTGCTTTCATAATCTTACGTTTATGTTTTTGTTTTTCAGGTACTGTTTGAGTTCTCCTATCGTGATTTCGCCGTAGTGGAATATGCTGGCGGCGAGGGCGGCATCGGCATGGCCTTCGGTGAGAACCTGTGCGATGTCCTCGGCCGAACCGGCGCCGCCGGAGGCGATGACCGGGATCGAAAGCGATGTCGAGAGACGGGCGAAGACCTCGCACGGATAGCCGTGGCGGGTGCCGTCGTGGTTCATCGAGGTGAAGAGGATTTCGCCGGCGCCGCGCTCCTGGGCTTCGTGGGCCCAGGCGAAGAGTTCGCGATCGGTCATACGGCTGCCGCTGTGGGTTGTCACGTGCCAGGTGCCGTGGTCGTCCATTTTGGCATCGATGGCCGTCACGACGAATTGCGAACCGTATTTTGCGGCGAGTTCGTCGATCAGCTCCGGACGGCGGACGGCGGCGCTGTTGACCGAGATCTTGTCGGCACCGGCCACAAGGAGCCGTTCGGCATCGTCGAGCGATGCGATCCCGCCGCCGACGGTGAATGGGATGTCGATACGTTCGGCAATGCGTTCGACCAATGAGGCGAATGTGCGGCGTCCTTCGAGCGTGGCGCTGATATCAAGGAAGACCAGTTCGTCAGCTCCTTCGGCGGCGTAGCGGGCCCCGAGTTCGACCGGATCGCCCACGTTGCGCAGACCCTCGAAGTTGACACCCTTGACGGTCTGGCCCTCCTTGATGTCGAGGCAGGGGATTATTCGTTTTGCAAGCATTGTTCGAGTTCTTGAATGGTTATACGGCCTTCGTAGAGGGCCTTGCCGACG
>URTU01000020.1 GCA_900550925.1 uncultured Alistipes sp.
TCTGGATCTCGTTGTCGAAGTGGCCGATGTTGCAGACGATCGCCTGGTCGCGCATGGACTGCATGTGTTCGAGGGTGATGATGTCGCAGTTTCCGGTTGTGGTGACGTAGATGTTGCCTTCAGGCAGTGCATCCTCGACGCGCATGACTTCGAAGCCCTCCATTGCGGCCTGAAGCGCGCAGATGGGGTCGATTTCGGTGACGATGACGCGGGCGCCGTACGAACGCATCGAGCGGGCGCAGCCCTTGCCGACATCGCCGTATCCGCACACGACAACCACCTTGCCGGCGATCATGATATCCGTAGCACGTTTGATACCGTCGGCCAGCGATTCGCGGCAGCCGTAGAGGTTGTCGAACTTCGACTTGGTCACCGAATCGTTGACGTTGATGGCCGGGACGAGCAGTTCGTTGCGCTCCTGCATCTGGTAGAGACGGTGCACACCGGTTGTGGTCTCCTCCGAGACGCCCTTCCATTCAGCCACCGTGCGGTGCCATTTGTCGGGATCCTCGTCGAGCAGCGTGCGCAGGGTCGAGATGATCACGCTCTCCTCGTAGCTTTCGGGTTTTCGGTCGAGGGTCGAGGCATCGTTTTCGGCTGCATAGCCCTGGTGTATGAGCAGGGTTGCGTCGCCGCCGTCATCGACGATCAGGTTTGGGCCTTTGCCGCCCGGGAAACTCATCGCCATGGCGGTGCACCACCAGTATTCGGGCAGAGTCTCGCCCTTCCATGCGAATACCGGAACGCCGGCCTTGGCAATCGCCGCAGCGGCATGGTCCTGCGTCGAGAAGATGTTGCATGAGCACCAGCGTACGTCGGCGCCCAGTTCGACGAGCGTCTCGATGAGGACAGCGGTCTGGATGGTCATGTGGAGCGAACCCATGATACGGGCGCCCTTCAAAGGTTTCAGTTTGCCGTACTTGCGGCGCAGGGCCATCAGTCCGGGCATTTCGTGTTCGGAGATCTCGATCTCCTTGCGGCCCCACTCGGCCAGCGACATGTCGGCCACCTTGTAGGGAATTGTCGAATCGATAAACATGTTTTTGATACCTTTCCTTAATATTTTTATCGTATTTTGTCTGTCTTGTTCGAGCTGGCGGCGCAGCGCTTCGATATTTTCGAAACGGCGTTCGTCGCGGATTCTGGCAACCAGTTCGATCTCTATTGTGCAGTCGTAGATATCCTCGTTGAAGTCGAGCAGATGTGCTTCGAGCCTCAGTTCGCCGTTGTCGGTCACGGTAGGACGGCGGCCGATGTTGACCATGGCATCGAACTGCCGGTTGTCGTCTATCGTGACGCGGGCGGCATATACGCCGGACCGGACCTGCTGCTCCTCGCCGAGGATTATGTTTGCCGTTGCAAAACCGAGTGTATGCCCGAGTCTGTTTCCGTTTGTAACCTTGCCTTTCAGAAGAGTCTTCATTGTCCGGATGGGTTTTGCGGTCAAATCTTATCGGTCAGTTTTCGCACCAGGCGGAAGTTGTAGAAGAACTCCTTGGCGAAGACCCTGAGTACGGTGTACGACGGTATTGCGAGCAGCATTCCGATTACGCCGGCCAGATTTCCGGCGATCAGGATTACGAGGAATATCTCGAGCGGATGTGCCTTTACGCGGTTTGAGTATAGCACGGGCTGGAGGACGAAGTTGTCGATACCCTGAGCGATCATGATGGTACAGCCTATTGTGAGCAGGGTTTGCAGAATAGTCATCCCTTCGATCGGGCTTACTACGCCGACGAATAGTCCCAGGGCGAGTCCGATGAGCGGGCCGACATAGGGTATGACGTTGAAAATGCCAACGATAAGTCCTGTGAAGAATGCATTTTCGGCCGTAGCGCCGAAGATGAGCAGTATGGTCGAGACGACGATCATCAGTATGAACGATTCGGCCAGTATGCCGGTGAAGTATCGTACGAGCAGTACGGTTACCGAGTCGAGTGCGCGTATAATGTTCTCTTCGTAACGGCTCGGGAATATTGCGGTGACCATCGAATAGAACAATCCGTCCTCCTTGAGGAAGAAGTACGTGATGAATGTGATCGAGAAGATGGCCACGAAGAAGCTCGTCGCCATCGAGACGAACGACCCCAACATTTTGTTTATCACGTCGACGTCGACCCAATCCTTTATCGAAGAGGCTATTGCGTCGGTGAGCGAGAACTGGTGTACCGGGATCGAGAATATTTCGCTCAGGCGCTCCTGCAGGGCGATTATTGGTCGGTTTATGGAGCTGATAACCTCTACGATATCGAGTTGCGAGAACTGGCTTACCTTGTTTAGTATTAGCGGGATGAAGATCATGAAGAATGCGGCGAAAACGATCCACATGACCAGCAGCGTAATGAGGGCGGTAAGCCATCTGGGCATCTGTTTCCCGCGTATCCTGATAGCCTGCAGCCATCCCATCATCGGACGGCCGACGATGGCCAGCACGGCCGATACGAGTATGTATATGACAATGTCGCTGAAGTACCAGATCAGGAATCCGGCCACAGCTGCTGCCAATATACCCAGCAGGTAACGCATCTGTATCGGTAACGCGCGGTTCATGTCGAGGCTGCTTGAATTGTTTTTCCGGAGGTTATTTCAGGCGTGCTATCGGGGTTTGCGATCCGACGGCCTTGTCGCCGATCTTGACGAGGATTTCGGTATCGAGCGGCAGCAGCAGGTCGACCCGCGACCCGAATTTGATGAATCCGCACTTGTCGTTCTGAACGGCCTGAGTCCCGGGCGTTGCGTAGGATACGATGCGGCGGGCCACCAGCCCTGCGATCTGACGCATGAGCACCTTCCCGTAGGGGGTATCGATAACGGTTGTTGTACGTTCGTTGTCTTCGGATGACTTTGGGTGCCAGGCGACGAGGTATTTTCCAGGGTGGTATTTGAAATACTCGACGCGGCCGCTTATGGGGAACCAGTTTACATGAACGTTTGTGATCGACATGAAGACCGAAACCTGCATGCAGCGGCATCCGAGATACTCCGTTTCGTCGACAGGCTCGCAGACGACCACCGTTCCGTCGCAGGGCGAGAAGATTGTTTTATCGTCCGAGAGTCGAGGCCGGGCGGGTTCGCGGAAAAATGCTGCGACAAATATCCACATCGCAAGCAGCAGCACTCCCACTGCGATCGAGATCCATACGGGCATGTGCGGGGCGGCCAGTGTGAGCACGAGTGCGTATGCGACAACGGCGATTATCCCCGTTACGGTTATTATGTGGAATCCTTCCTTGTTGATTTTCATGGCACCGGCGATTTTTTAGAGTAGGTTTCCGAAGATGAGCAGATAGACGAACACGAATGGGGCCGACATGATGGTTGCATCGAAACGGTCGAGCCAGCCGCCGTGTCCGGGCATTATCGAGCCGCTGTCCTTGACGCCGGCGGCGCGTTTGAACATCGATTCGACCAGGTCTCCCGCAACTCCCGAGAGGGCTGTGACAAGACCGAGTCCGGCCCACACCCACACGTTCATGTGGAAGGCATAGTGGCCGATCAGGGCGGCTGCGGCCGTAGCCGCAACGATTCCGGCGGCGAATCCTTCCCAGGACTTCTTGGGGGAGATCCTTTCGAAGAGTCTGTGACGGCCGAGGGTGATTCCGATCAGGAATGCGAAAATATCGTTGGCCCAGATGATGCAGAAGTATGCCACGACGATTTTTGAGTTCCACGTTCCGTCATGGCTGCCGACGACGGGCAGCATTGCCAGCAGCGAGACCGGAATGGCGACATTGATTACGGCCAGCAGCCGAGCCGATATTCCACATCGGGTTTTGGCTGCGACGGTAGAGTTCGCAGATGAATATCAGCGGGATCAGCAGCAGCGTGTACAGCAACAGCCCCGCCAGATATCTGTTTACGGCCATCGAGGCGTTCATCGTCGAGGCGATGAACGCGAACAGGAGCAGGGCAATGCTGACGGCGAATGCCATAGGTTTTTGAGGTGCTGCGCCGCAGAGGGCCGACAGCTTGAAATGTTCATGCAGCATGCCTGCCATCATGACCAGCAGCAATATGCCGTAGCTCCATTCGGAATAGAGCGTGGCCGCCACCATTATGATGATCATGACGGCGCCCGAGGCGCTGCGAATCGTTATGTCTTTTAACTTGCCGTTCATTATTGTTTGTTGGCACCGTCAGGTTCGGAGCCGGTTTCGGTTTGATTTTCGGTTTGGGTGTCAGGTTTTGTAGCGGAGTCCGGGGCCGCCGCTTTCGGCGCTGCCGATACTGTTTGCCGGCCGGCTTCCGTTGCGGGCTTGCCGGAAGCGGTGTCTGCTTCCGGCTCTGCTTCCCGGGTGTCGGAGTCGGGCTGCGACGTTTGCGAAGCAGTCTCTTCGGCCTGTTTTTTCAATCTCTCGCGGGCCGACGGACCGAGTATGTTTTCGATATCCTCGGGGAAGATCGTCTCTCGTTCGACAAGCAGCTGGGCCATCGCCTTGATCTTGTCCAGGTTCTTCTCGATGATGTTGCGGGCCGTTGCGGCGGCTTCGTTTACCAGCGACTGGACTTCGTTGTCGATATCCCGAGCGGTCTGTTCGCTGAAGGGTTTGGTAAAGGTATCGCGCTGGCCGGTCGAGTCGTAGAAGCTGACATTTCCGATCTTGTCGCTCATGCCGAAATATACGACCATCGAATATGCAATCTTGCTGGCACGTTCGAGGTCATTCAGGGCGCCGGTGCTTATCGAGTTGAGGTTTATCTGCTCGCTGATACGGCCGCCGAGCAGTCCGGCCATGTTCTGCTTGAAGTCCTCGGAAGTGGTGTGCACCTTCTCCTCGGGCAGATACCATGTTGCGCCGAGGCTTTTTCCGCGGGGGATTATGGTCACCTTGACCACGGGGTCGCACTTTTCGAGCATCCACATCACGGCGGCATGTCCGGCCTCGTGAATTGCGGTGGCATACTTCTCCTGCGGGGTCATTACGGAGCTCTTCTTCTCGAGGCCGCCGACGATACGGTCTATTGCGGCGAGGAAGTCTTCGCGCATGATGAGATGCTTGTCGTGACGGGCTGCGATGAGAGCTGCCTCGTTGCAGACATTTGCGATATCGGCACCCGAGAATCCGGCAGTCTGTTTGGCGAGGAATTCGTGGCTGATATCGGGAGCGCACTTGAGCTTTCGGGTGTGGACCTTGAATATGGCCTCACGCTCCTTGACATCGGGCAGGCCGACGTCGATCTGCCGGTCGAAACGTCCGGCACGCATGAGGGCCTTGTCGAGGATATCGGCGCGGTTGGTTGCTGCGAGGACTATTACGCCGGAATTGGTGGCGAAACCGTCCATTTCGGTAAGCAGCTGGTTAAGGGTATTTTCGCGTTCGTCGTTACCGGAAAATCCGGCATTTTTGCTTCGGGCGCGGCCTATTGCGTCGATCTCGTCGATGAAAACGATGCACGGGGCCTTCTCCTTAGCCTGCTGGAAGAGGTCACGTACACGTGAGGCGCCGACACCGACGAACATCTCGACGAAATCGGAACCGCTGATCGACAGGAAAGGTACGTTTGCCTCACCGGCGACGGCTTTGGCCAGAAGGGTTTTACCGGTTCCCGGAGGGCCTACGAGGAGTGCTCCCTTCGGGATTTTGCCGCCGAGTTCGCGGTACTTCTGCGGTTTCTTGAGGAAGTCGACGATCTCCATTATCTCGACCTTGGCCTCTTCGAGACCGGCCACATCCTTGAATGTTACTTTGTTGGAGTTATCCTTGTCGAATACCTGCGCGCGGGCCTTGCCGACATTCATGATGCCGCCCGCACCGCCGGCCGAATTCCGAGCCCCGCGGAACATGAATATCCAGAATCCGATCAGCAGTACCCACGGCAGCAGCGGCCCGATGATATTGAGCCACGTATTTGTACGGGATTCGTATTTTACGATTACGGGTTGAGCATTCTGGGTTTGGGCTTCGGCCTTGGCGAGGTCCTCGCGGAAGGCATCCACCGAGCCGATCGTGAATGCAAGCTGTGCTGTGCCGCGTTCGGGCATCGTGCGGAACTGCTGCTCCTTGCGATACTTCTCGATGGCCTGGTCGGTGAGCTGTACCTCGGCCGTTTCGCGGTTTACGATGGTGATCTGTTTGACTTCATTCTGCTGGATCATCTGAGCGACGGTGTTCCAGTCGCTCTGTACCGGGGAGCCGCCGTTTCCGGAGAACATCCCCCACGTGAGTATGGCGATGAGCAATACCCCCCAGAAGATCCACATGTAGGAGTTTTTCGAGTTGAACGGTATGTTCGGTTTTTGTTGTGCCATAAGTTGTTTTTGAATTTTGTTTGAACGGGTTCCGCCGCTTTTCGGACGTTTTTTGTGGCGGAGCGAGATCAGTTTGGCGTCGCTACTCTTCGTCGGGATATTCCGTACGGGGAGCGTCGGCCCAGAGTTGGTCGAGGCGATAGAAATCGCGCATTTCGGTTTGGAAGATGTGTACCATTACATCGACATAGTCCATGGCCACCCATACCGAATTGTTGAGACCTTCGACGCGGCGGACCTTTTCGCCGGTTTTTTCGAGGACCTTCTCTTCGATACCTGCGGCAATGGCACCCACCTGTGTAGTGGAGTCGGCATTGCATATCACGAAATAGGAGCATATGGCGCCGTCGAATCCTGTCAGGTCGAGCGAGGCTATGCGCTTGCCTTTTTTGTCCTGGATGGCGCTTACGATGGCTTCTATCAGTTCTTTCATAGATAATAGATTGCTGCTTGCTTTTATTGGATGCTGTTAGTTTGCGTGTTACATTTCCGGACGGCCGGGGGAGTTGATTCCCGACAGCAGTTCGAATCTGCAAAGATAACGATTTCTAACAAATATCCTGCAAAGCATCATGCGGATTGTTCACCTGCGGACACTTTTTCCAGTATGATCTTCTTCAAGGCCTCTATGATGGAGTGCTTGACGTAGGTGCGGCGGACGGCGACGGCGATTTTTCGCGAGGTGGCTCCTTTGGCGAGCATCTTGACCTGGCAGCGGTGGTTTTCGGGGACGAACTCGACGGCCATCTGCGGGATGATCGTGAGCAGGGCGGTCGAGTCGACGATACGCATGAGGGTATCGAGCGAGCCGCTTTCGAACGAGTAGTGCGAAGGGATGGAGTTGCGGGCCTGACAGAGTTCGATTATCTGGTCGCGCATGCAGTGGCCGTCGCTGAGCAGCAGCAGCTGTTTGAGGTCGATATCCTCGATACGGATGTTGTTGCGTTCGAAGAGCGGGTTTTCGGGCGAGACGTAGGCGTAGAACCGGTCGTCGAAGAGCTCCTGTTCGACGATGCCTTCGCCGCAGGTGCCGCTGGCGACCAGGGCGGCGTCGAGGGCGTCGTGCTTGAGTGCCGTGACGATGTCTCGCGTAACCATCTCCTTGACTTCGAGTTCGACGCGCGGGTAGCGCTGTGCGAATTCGGGAATGAACTTGTGGAGCAGGTACGGTGCTATTGTAGGGATGACGCCCAGGCGCAGTTTTCCGGAGGTTTCACCCTTGAGTTCGTTTACCGCCTCCTTGATGTAGTTGTATGCGGCGAGGGTTTCGCGGGCCTGTTCGATGACGACCAGTCCTGCTTCGGTTGGGATGACCGGCTTTTTCGAACGGTCGAGCAATATGACGCCGAGTTCCTCTTCGAGGGCCTTGATCTGCATGCTCAGCGAGGGCTGGGTCACGAAACAGTGTTCGGAGGCGAGGGAGAAACTGCCGCAATTGGCTACGGCCAGCAGGTATTCGAGTTGTATGATCGTCATAACGGGTCGCGGGTCTGGTTAATTGAGACAAAACTATGAATTTTATGCCGAATAAGCAAACGCCCGCAATGTTTTGTGCGCATAGTCAATATGCTGTCGGAAGGAGTTTTGGGGCGGCAGGCCGGAGCCGGACGATGCCGTGCTGTGGGGATGTGCCCGTTTGGAAATGTGCATTCATTTGGCTATCTTGCGGTATCATTCCAAAAAACCGTGTGCAAATATGAAAACAACGTTTCTGCTACTCTTCGCTGCTTTTTGGGCAGTTTCTGCGGCTGCGGCCGGTCCGGTCGACGGCGTACAGTTCATCCGCAGCTGTGATACCCTGGCCGACGGCAAACCGTGCGTATGGTTCGCCGTGGTGGCCGACATGAAGGCCAATCCCGACCTGCGCTTCGATGCGGTGCTGGTCGATGGCGGCTCGACCCCGTCGAAGGTTTTTGCCGAATATGAGGCTTCGGGGAAGGGACGTCCCGTTGCCGTTGCCAATGCCGGCTTCTTCAACATGCGAACGTTCGAGTCGGTGAGCCTGCTGGTTTCGGATTCGAAGACCGAGGCCCCGGACAACAACAGTGCTTCGCGCCGGATTTCGTCCGACAGCGTGGTTTCGGCGCGCCCGATCCATGCCGCTTTCGGACAGATGCCCGACGGCAGCTTCGAGGCTCAGTGGATCTATTGCCACGAGGCTGACAACCGTGAACCGTATGTCTATCCCTTTGCCGTCGGCAACGACGATTCGCTGAAGTGCTACTCTCCGACAGGACCGGCTCTGGGAGCCTACGGGGCCTATCGCTGGGATGCTGTCGAGGCTGTGGGAGCCGGACCGATGCTGGTCAAGGATGGACGGGACGTGTCGTTGGCGAGTTCGTGCGGCGAGATGTATTACCGGACAATTGGCGGTGCGGCTCGTCATCCGCGTACGGCAGTCGGGGTGACCGGTGACGGAAAGGTGATACTGCTTGTGGCCGACGGCCGCGGCATGAACGGCAGCGTTGGGTGTACGTTGTCCGAACTGGCCGATATCATGATTGGACTTGGGGCCGTCGAGGCGATCAATCTGGATGGAGGAGGGTCGTCGGCGATAGTCGATTCGGAGGGTAAACTGATGAACCGTCCGAGCGATACGGGCAAGCGTGTCGAACCTGTCGAGCGTCGGGTTCCGACCTTCGTGGTCATAGCCGAGGCGGAGTGATCCTTTGATTCCGTATTTCAGGCGCACATTGCCTCTTGCTTCCGGGTGAGGGGGCTATGAGTAATAACAGAAGCCGTGCGGCCCGACCCCACAAAAAGGTCTGCCGCACGGCTTTCGGTTTTAAGGAGGCTTGGGCCGGGTTTTGCCGGCTGCGCATGCCGGATCAGATCGAGATGTCGAGGATCTCGAAGTCGATAGTTCCGGCGGGCACGACCACATTCACGCGATCGCCCTTCTTTTTTCCGAGAATGGCCTGGGCAATCGGGGTTCCGATAGCCAGTTTTCCTTCGCGGAGGTTTGCTTCGTTTTCCGATACGATGGTATAGGTCATCTGTTTTCCGTTGTTGTGGTTCAGCAGTGTGACCTTGCTCAATATCTGGACTTTGCTTTTGTCGATTTTCGATTCGTCTATGATTCGGGCATTTGTGAGCGTCGCCTCCAGTTTGGCAATACGCATTTCGAGCATGCCCTGTGCCTCACGGGCGGCATCGTATTCGGCATTTTCTGACAGATCGCCTTTGTCTCTGGCCTCCGCAATCGCTGCCGAGATGGCAGGGCGTTCGACCGAGCGCATGTGATCGAGCTCGTCTTTCAGCTTTTTGTAACCCTCTTCGGTCAGGTAAATAATCTCTTTAGCCATAGTTTTCTGTTAGTGCTATTGGTTAACGTTCAAACGTAAAAAAACATGAATCCCGACCTTTCGGCCGGAACCCAAATCATCTGTAATGCAAAGATAGGGAATAATTGTCGAAATCACAAAATTTTTCGCTATCTTTGTTTTGCGTTACCTGCCGTCCGACTGTCGGTCGGGTCGCAGGTCGGCCGGACATCGGTATTGAGATGCCGTTTGCCGGCGGAATAATGGAGTGTCTATGACGGGGTTGTGGCTTATCTTGACGATCGTATACACAATCGTGGTATTGGTTTCGCTCGTTCTGGTGATCGAACAGATGAGGGAACCGGTATGGAGTTTCGCATGGATGATGTCCATCGTCTTCATTCCGGTTGTGGGGTTGCTGCTGTTCATTCTGATCGGCTACCGGCCTGCCCGCCAGCGCAAGACCGCCCCGCCGCATATCGAACGTAGCGAACGTATTCCGTTCATCACCCTGCTCGAAAACAACTCCGACGCCAAACTGGCCATACACAACCGTCTGGAGGTGCTTCACAACGGCGACAACACCTTCTCGTCGATAGCCCGCGAATTGGCCCGGGCCCGCGAGTCGATCCATATCGAATATTATATTTTCTGCGAGGACGAGGTCGGTACGCAGATTGCATCGCTGCTCGAACAGAAGGCCCGTGAGGGTGTCGAGGTGCGTCTGATCTTCGATGCCGTGGGGAGCTGGAAACTGAGCAAGGCCTTCATCAGCCGGCTTCGGGCGAGCGGTGTCGAGGTGGGGAGTTTCTCGCCGGTATCGTTCCCGTGGTTCACCCACCGGCTCAACTACCGCAACCACCGCAAGATAGTGGTTGTGGACGGGAAAGTGGCCTATACGGGTGGCATAAATATTGCGGAACGCTACCTCAAGGGCGATACGATGGGTCTTTGGCACGATGTTCATCTGCGGATCGAGGGCGATGCCGTTGCCGACTTCCAGCGGCTGTTCCTGTCGGACTGGTCGCTGGTGCGGGGAGTTACGATCGATTCGCCGCGATATTTTCCGCTGCCCGAGGTGACCGAGCAGGCTCCGATGCAGGTGGTCTGGTCGAGTGTCAGTTCGCGGTGGTCGGCCATCTCGCAGGCCTTCTTTGCGGCCATTACCGGCGCGGCCCGGACGATAACCATCTCGACCCCCTATTTTATACCGTCGGTGGCGCTGCTCGAAGCCCTGAAGGTGGCCGCGCTGAAGGGCGTCGATGTCCGGATAGTGATACCGGCCAAGTCGGACAGCCGTCTGGTGCATCTTGCAACCTGTTCGTTTGTCGACGGGCTTTTGAGCGCCGGCGTCAAGGTCTATCTCTATACGGCAGGCTTCCTGCACTCGAAACTTATCGCCGTCGACGGCCGTATGGCTTCGGTCGGGACCGCAAATATGGATATCCGCAGCCTGGAGGACAATTTCGAAGTCTCGACCTTTATCTACGACCGCGAGGTTGTGCGTCAGCTTTCGGCGACGCTCGACGATTACATCTCCCACAGCCGTCGTGTCATGCCCGACGAGTGGTACGGACGTTCGCGTGGGCAGCGCATGCTCGAGGCGCTGGCACGGCTGTTCAGTCCATTGCTGTAGCCGCACGCCCCCTGCACTCCCGCAATCCAGCATTCCCGCACCCCGGCAACTCTTTCCCCGATTGAATGGATGTCGAAACCGTAACGACTCTAAATTTTACGGTTATGAGAACTCTTTTTACGACATTGTGTTTGGTGCTGACGGCATTTGGTACGGCCTCGGCGCAGATGTTGCGTATCGGCGTACGCGGAGGTGTGAATATTGCCGATACGCGTTTCGATCAGGTCACGCTGGAGGGGTGCCGCATTTCGCGCGGGCAGGATTCGCCCGGCTATCAGGTTGCCTTGGTGACGCGGTTGACGATTCCGAAATTCCTTCAGATTGCGCCCGAACTGCAGTTCACTTCGCATGACTATTCCTACCGGATCAGCGGCGAACGCTACGGCGATGTGAAGATATCGGTCAAGAGGCTTGAACTGCCGGTGATTATCGGGTTCAACATTTCGGCATTCAGGTTGTTCGGCGGGCCGGTGTTCCGACTGGCACACTCCGAGCAGAGCAACCGCAGGGATCTCGGGTTCGATGTGCATTACAACGATTCGGATGTGGCATTGATGGCCGGAGCGGGGTTCGACATCGGTAAATTCTTCATCGACGCCCGCTATATTGCCTACCCGAGGGCGAGCTACAATCTGTTTACGGTTGACGGATCGCGGCGGTATGTCCGGATGAAACGGAACTGGATGTGGCAGTTCTCGGCCGGATTGTTTTTCTGATGCCTGACAGAGTAGTCTGCAGCTGCAATTGAACTTCGGAAGTTCTGGCCCGGACGGAGTACGGAGGCAGGTAAATGGGTGTGACCGTTATGGCCGTTGTGGTGCCGGAGTGGCGGCATGGACGGCGTTGAAAACGACAGTGGCGCAACAGTATTGGCGCAGATTGTGTTATACAGTCTGCGCCAATGCTGTTTTTATCGTACTGCGGTGTTGTGAATGGAGTATTGGATGGATGCGGTTCCGCCGGTGAGGTTGGCCGTGAAATCGGGCACTGGCTTTGCGCCGGTGCCGTCGGTAACCACGATCTGGCTCTTCCCCTCGACGAATCCGCCGTCGGCACGATAGGCCAGCGGCTCAACGATGTCGAACTTGACCTTGAAATATTCGCCGCTGGTCAGCGAGGCGCGCTGTTCGATATATCCGCTGCCGGAGATCTCATATTCGAATATGGGCTGGTATTCGAGATCGGCATCGTAGATCTCCGTACCGCCGGTTATCTCGTAGCTCCCGTTGCCGATGAAGGGGTATGACACGACGTTGATTATGTCTATCTGCCATTTGCCTTCGGCAAGGCAATCTATCGTGATTTTGTTGTTGGATGAGACAAACGGATCGCTGTTGGCCGATGCCTCCCACCGGCTGCCGGACGTATTGAGGCTCCCGTCGCAGCTGAACGAGTAGAGTACCTCGCCCGACCGCCGCAGACACCATATCCCGTTGTCATCCTGACGGATTTTCATCGTCGGGAAATAACGCTCGTCGATCGCCTGCCGCTCGGCCTCGTCGGCTTCGATGTACCGGTCGACGATCTGTGCGAGGCTCATTATGCGCAGGTACTCGGCAAGTGACAGGTTGGTGTATCCGAATGTCTTCAGCGCAAAACGGTCGCGATCCGATTCGGATTCGCCCTTTTTGATTACGCAGCCGCAGAGCATTGTCGCTGCCATCACTACGGCTGTCAGTCGTATTATTACATGTTTCATGGTTGTCGGAGATTGTCGGGTGGGGTTAGAAACGGTATCCGATGCCGGCATTCATGCATCCGATGGAGCTGGCACCGAATTCGGCAAAGCCATAGAGCTTACGGCCCACCGAGATACCGAGAATGGTTGTGTGTATTGTGACGTATCGTTCCTGATAGGTGTATTGGTCGCCCGAAAAGGAGGTGCTTTTCGACCGCATCCGGCCTATTCCGGCACCGATCTGCGAATATATCCTGACCATTGGGCGGTTGAGGTATTGGAACCGCAGTGTGGGCGTGAATATGAGATGGTTGTCGGCATACTGCGGACCGGCCTCTCCGTTCAGACGGTTGAACGATCGTTGGTGGACATTGGCGAAGGTGAGGTATGCACCCACGGCGAGCCACCTGAGCGGGCTGTAGTGGTACGAAAGCGAGTATGCTCCGGCCGTGACCTGATTGCCCCGGCGGTAGTTGTCTCGGATGCTGAGGCCCTCGTAATATACGTCATTATGGCGTGAGCCTAAATAGTAGTAGTCGCCGTTGAGAATGGCGAAGGCTCCGACCGTCAAACGCAGGTCGTGCCTCTCGAACTCGGATTTCGTTCCGGACAGTGCATTGTGCAGCGCCTTGTCCGGCAACGTGGCATCCGGCGGAGTCTGACCGTAGCAGATGATGCCGAAGGCTGCAAACAGAGTAGTCAGGATAAGTTTCTTCATAATATGTTGTGTGATGCGATTGATGTCAATATTCAGGTTTGGTATTTATGGTCAAGACAAACTTCAGCCGGGATTCGTTGCACGTCGGAGCGATTTTTTGCCGGGTGCGACAAAAACGATTCAAGGCCGTCAGGACGACCCGGGCGGCCTTGAATAATGGTGAAGTGCGGAATTAGAGCACCTTCAGGTCATGAAGTACGGCGATGTTCTTGCGGACGGCAGCGGCCGAAGCTTCGAACTTGCTCTTCTCTTCTTCGGTGAGTTCGATCTCGACAACCTTCTCGCAACCGTTCTTACCGATGATTGCCGGCACGCCGATGCAGATGTCATTCTGTCCGAATTCGCCTTCGAGATATACGCACGAGGGGATCATCTTCTTCTGGTCGAAGAGGATGGCCTCAACGACAGATGCTGCTGCGGCACCCGGAGCATACCAAGCCGAAGTTCCGAGCAGACCGGTCAGTGTAGCGCCTCCGACCATCGTGTCGGCAGCGACCTTGGCAAGAGTCTCGGCGTCGAGGAATTTCGAAACGGGGTTGCCGCGGAACGAGGCCTTGCTCACCAGCGGTATCATGGTTGTATCGCCGTGGCCGCCGATAACCATACCGTCGATATCGTTGATATTTGCGTTGAGGGCCTTGCTCAGGTAGCACTTGAAGCGCGACGAGTCGAGGGCTCCGCCCATGCCGATGACACGGTTTTTGGGCAGGCCGCTGCTCTTGAGAGCGAGGTATGTCATGGGGTCCATCGGGTTCGAGACGATGACACAGATGGCGTTGGGCGAGTATTTCAGTACGCTGCTCATAACGCTCTTTACGATACCGGCATTTACACCGATGAGCTCTTCGCGGGTCATTCCGGGTTTACGGGGGAGGCCCGAGGTGATTACTACGACATCCGAATCGGCGGTTTTTGAGTAGTCGTTTGTAACGCCAGTCATTTTGGTTCCGCCGTCGAACAGGGCCGAAGCCTGATACATGTCGAGAACCTTGCCTTCAGCGAAGCCCTCCTTGATGTCGATCAGAACGACTTCGTTGGCCAGACCGTGCATGGCAATCACATTTGCGCACGTGGCGCCTACATTGCCGGCGCCTACAACTGTTACTTTTCCCATAGTAGTTTTATAGTTTTATAGTTTTTTTGGAGCCTATTCGATGATCTTGGCATAGTCGTCGGCCGAGAGGAGCTGGTCGAGTTGTGCGGGGTCGGACATGCGGACCTTTATCATCCAGCCTTCGCCGTATGGATCCTTGTTTACGAGAGCGGGATCGTCTTCGAGCGCCGCATTGAATTCGAGCACTTCGCCGCCGACGGGCATGAAGGCATCGGAGACGGTCTTGACGGCTTCGATAGTGCCGAAGGCCTCGCCCTTTTCGAGCGTTTCGCCCACCGAGGTGACATCGACGAAGACGATATCGCCCAATTGGCTCTGTGCGTAATCGGTAATTCCGATGTAGGCTATTTCACCCTCCGCGCGGGCCCATTCGTGGTCGTCGGAGTATTTCAGGTTGGATGGTACGTTCATAATGGTCGTATTTTTATCTAAATGAGTACTGTTTGCTTGCAAATAACATACAAAGATAGGATATATTTCCCATATATCGCACAGGTTTTGTTATTTTTTTCACAATAATTGCGCCACCCGGGCAGCGTGCTGCCGGACGGGGCCGCAGGAGTGTGGACCTGTATTTTCGGGACCGATGCAGGCGGTTGTGCAGCAGCGGTGTTGCGGAGACGTGCCGGTTCAGATGACGAACTCGATCTGGCGGAAAAGGTAGTTTCGGCGGATGCCGTCGGGATGTTCCACGACGAGTGCGCCGTCGGCTTCGACATCGCGGATGATGCCGGTGAATGCCGTGCCGTCGGGCAGCCGGAACGTATGCGGTTCGTCGATGCGGTACAGGACGCGCTTGTAATCCGCATGGAGTTGCGTTTGGTGACCGCTTCCGGTCATCTCGTAACGCTCCATGATATTGTCGTGCAGACGTACGAGCAACGCCTGCCGGTCGTATTCGCGGCCGGTGAGCAGCCGCATCGAGGTGGGATTGGGCAGTTCCGGATCGAACTCCGTCTGGTTGACATTGACCCCGATGCCGGCGATGGTACGGGCCAGGTGGCCGTCGGCGAGCGAGTGTTCGATGAGCATTCCCGTGATCTTCTTGTCGCCGACGTATATGTCGTTTGTCCACTTGATGCGGGCATCGATCCCGTATTCGGCAAGCGTGTCGGCGATTCCGAGAGGCACGGCCTCCGAAATCATGAACTGCCGGAGGGCCGGGATGTGCCGCGGTTCGAGAACCAGACTGAACATCAGGTTGCGGCCGGCGGCGCTGAGCCATTTGTGGCCGCGCTGTCCGCGGCCGGCGGTCTGGTATTCTGCCGAGATTACATCGCCGTGCCGGTATTTCGGATCCCGCGCGTCGTCGTTGGTCGAGGTGGTCTGCTCAAGGTGATAGAACATGGTGTCGGTGTGTTTTTTCGGATTGAAATAGCTGTTTGTCAGGCTTGGATGCCGTAGTCACGCAGGGCGGCGTTGAGCGAGGTCTTCTTGTCGGTGGACTCCTTGCGGCGCCCGATGATCATGGCGCACGGCACGCCGTAGACTCCGGCTGCGAATTTGCGCGGGTATGTGCCTGGAATGACGATCGAACGGGGCGGGACGTATCCGCGGTATTCGACCGGATCCTCGCCCGTGACGTCGATGATATGTGTCGAGCCGGTGATGACGGTATTGGCGCCGAGGACGGCTTCGCGGCCGATACGGGCCCCTTCGACCACGATGCAGCGCGAGCCGATGAAACAGTCGTCCTCTACGATTACGGGGGCGGCCTGTACGGGTTCGAGGACTCCGCCTATGCCGACGCCGCCACTCAGGTGGACATGTTTCCCGATCTGGGCGCACGACCCGACTGTAGCCCACGTGTCGACCATGGTTCCGCTGTCGACGTATGCACCGATGTTGACGTATGAGGGCATCAGTATTGCCCCGGGAGCCACGTACGACCCATAGCGCATGGTGGCCTGCGGGACGACGCGTATGCCGAGCGTATCGAGATCGCGTTTTATGTTAATTTTGTCGTAGAACTCCAGTTCGCCGGCGCGGATTGTATGCATCGGCTGTATGGGGAAGTAGAGCAGGATAGCCTTCTTGATCCACTCGTTGACGGTCCATTGGCCGTCGGGTTCCTGCGCGGGTTCGGCCACACGTATCCGGCCGCTGTCGAGCAGTGCCACGGTGCGGCGTATGGCGGTGCGGACATCGTCGTCCGACAGTCGCGAACGGTCGTCCCAGGCACCCTCCACGATGCTTTTCAACTCTTCGATCTGATCCATTGCCAAAACATTTTGTTACGGGCAAATGTATGAATTTTTGTCCGAACGAGAAGCTTTTCGGGTAAGTTTTGTAATTTTGCCGCAGATATCGACCGGCATACTAATTCAAAACAAGATAAATAGATGAAATCACGGATTATTTACTTTGCAGTTGGTTTAAGCATTCTGTCTATGTTTACAGCTTGTAAGAGCAATCGCAGCATTACGCTCAAGCCTTATCCCGTGACCGAACGCGAAGGGGTCAAGGATAACTATTTCGGGACCGAGGTGGCGGATCCGTACCGCTGGCTCGAGGATGACAATTCGCCCCGCACGGCCGCATGGGTCAAGGCCCAGAACGAGGTGACCTTCGACTACCTGTCGCAGATACCGTTCCGCGAGCAGATCCGCCAGCGCCTGACCGAACTCTGGAACTATCCCAAAGAGGGTATGCCCTCGCGCCACGGCGACTACTATTACTACCTTTACAACGACGGTCTGAAGAACCAGAGCATCCTCTACCGCAAGCCCTCGCTGGATGCCGAGGGTGAGGTCTTTCTGGACCCGAACCTGCTGGCCGAGGACGGTACGGCGGCGCTGACCGACTGGGCCTTCTCGAAGGATGGAAAATATATGGCCTATGCGATAGCGTCGGCCGGATCGGACTGGGTTGAGATACGCGTGAAGGATACCGCTACGGGCGAGGATCTGCCCGACCGTATCGAATGGGTCAAGTTCTCGATTGCCGACTGGGCGCCCGATTCGAAAGGATTCTATTACAGTGCCTACGACAAACCCGAAAAGGGGGTCTACTCGTCGCAGAACCAGTACCAGAAGGTCTACTACCACAAGCTGGGCGACGACCAGTCGCAGGACCGTCTCATATATGCCGACAACGAACACCCGCTGCGCTACTTCTCGGGCAACGAGAGTGCGGACGGCAAGTGGCAGTTCATCTACGCCTCGGAGGGTACGTCGGGCAGCGAGGTGCTGTTCCGTCCGACCGATCGTGGAGAGTTCAAGGTGCTGTTCGAGGGTTTCGACTACGACTATGCGATCGTGACTGTCGAGGATGATATCGCCTATGTGCTTACCAACGACAATGCTCCCAACTGCCGCCTGGCAAAGATCGACCTCAAGGCTCCCGAAGCGGGCCTTCAGGATGTGATTGCCGAGGATCCCGAGGTGCGGCTCGAATCGGTTCAGTCCGTAGGCGGCTGTTTCATCGCCATCCATTTGAAGGATGCCGTGAACAAGGCCGGACAGTACGACATGTCGGGTCGTCTGATCCGCGAGATCGAGGTTCCGGCGATGAGTACCATAGCCGGTTTTGCGGGTGAGAAGGAGGATACGACGGTATTCTATTCGGCCAACGGCTTCACGGCTCCTGCCACCTATTACTCGTACAATCTGAAGAGCGGCGAATCGACGCTCTACAAGGCTCCCGAGGTGAAGTACGATCCCGAGCAGTTCGTGACCGAGCAGGTCTTCTTCACGAGCAAGGACGGTACGCGGATCCCGATGTTCATTGTTCACCGCAAGGATATGAAACTCAACGGCAAGAATCCCGTATACCTGTACGGTTACGGCGGTTTCAATATCAACATGCCGCCGGCCTTCTCGCCCAACCACATTCTCTTCATGGAGCAGGGCGGCATCTATGCACAGGTTGTACTGCGCGGTGGCGGCGAGTACGGTGAGGCGTGGCACAAGGCCGGCATGCTGGCAAACAAGCAGAATGTCTTTGATGACTTCATCGCCGCGGCCGAGTACCTCATTGCCGAGCGTTATACGTCGTCCGAGCGGCTTGCCATTGCCGGCGGTTCGAACGGCGGTCTGCTTGTCGGCGCCTGCGAGGTGCAGCGTCCCGATCTCTATGCGGTCTGCCTGCCGAGTGTGGGTGTGATGGACATGCTCCGCTACCACAAGTTTACGATCGGTTGGGGCTGGGCCGTTGAGTACGGTTCGAGCGAGGATCCCGAACAGTTCAAGTATATATATAAGTATTCGCCTCTGCACAACATCAAGGATGGGGTCGAGTATCCGGCCACGTTGATCACGACGGGCGATCATGATGACCGTGTTGTGCCGGCACACTCGTTCAAGTTTGCGGCGACGATGCAGCATGCGCAGGCCGGTCCGGAACCGGTGCTGATCCGCATCGAGACCAATGCCGGACACGGCGCCGGAAAACCGATCGCGAAACGTCTGGACGAAGCGACCGACATCTATTCGTTCCTCTTCTGGAACATCGGTGTCGACTACAAGCCGGTCAGCAAATAGGTTTTCGCAGGCTGATTTGTTTGAATTTTGATTTGTGCCTCCCTGCCCCGACGGGACAGGTCTTCGGACCGGTTCCGCGGTGGCGGGGTGCGCTTAAACGGACGATAGAAATTGAAAGTTTACAAGTTTGGCGGCGCATCGGTTTCGACGGCCGACGGAATACGCAATTTACGCTCGATCGTCAAGGATGAGAAACGGCTGTTCATAGTCGTGTCGGCGATGGGCAAGACGACCAATGCTCTGGAACGTGTCTTCATGTCGCTGCAGTCGGGCGACCGGCCGGCGGCGATGGAACATATTGCCGGACTGCGGCGTTATCATGGCGAGGTGATCGGCGAACTGTTTGCCGGCGGAGTTACCTCCCTGCCCGAAGTGGAAAACCTTTTTGCGGAGCTGGAGGACCATATCCGCACGGGCGTCTACGCCCCCCATGAGGGCGAGATGTGGTACGACCGCATCGTCAGCTACGGTGAACTGCTCTCGACGACAATCATTTCGGCATACCTTTCGGCGACGGGCGTCGCCAACCGCTGGATCGACATGCGGCGCTGTATCGTGACCGACGCCCGTCACAAGGATGCCGGTATCGATCTCGAGGCTTCGTTGCCGCTGCTGCATGCCGCTGTCGACAATGATCCGTCGCCTCTCTTTGTTGGGCAGGGATTTATCGGCTCGACACCGGACGGCGAAACGGCTACCCTGGGGCGCGAAGGTTCGGACTATTCGGCGGCGGCCGTGGCAAATATCCTCTCGGCCGAGAGCATGTCGGTGTGGAAGGATGTCGACGGGGTGCTGAATGCCGATCCGCGGATCTTCCCCGATGCCAGCCACATCAGCGAGATGAGTTATCTGGATGCCATCGAGCTGTCGTACAGCGGCGCCTCGATCATCCATCCGAAGACCATCAAGCCGTTGCAGAACAAGGGAATACCGTTGTATGTGCGGCCTTTCGGGGACAAGCGCAAGCCGGGGACGGTGATCCGCAGCACGGCCCGCACCATCGACATCCCGATATTGATCGTCAAGCATGACCAGGTGCTGGTGACGGTCCGTGCGCGCGACCTGTCGTTCATACTGGAGGAGCGGTTTGCCGACATATTCGGGTTGCTTGAACGTCACAGGATCCGGACCAACCTCATACACAATTCGGCCGTCAACCTGAGCCTCTGTATCGACCGTTCGTGGCGGCTGGATGAGGCCGTGGCGGAGTTGCGCAGTGAGGGTTATGATGTGCTGTGCAGTGAGGGTATGGAGTTGCTGACGGTGCGCGGGTACGATACCGAGATGTTGAAACGGTTCGTCGAGGCGCAGGATGTCTATATCTCGCAGCGGACGATCTCGACGCTGCGCATAGTCCGCAAGAAACACGCCTGACAATACAATATACGGGGCCAATCTTTACAATATACGGGGCCAATCTTTCGGCCTCGGATCTCCCGGCAGGTGAGGCGTCCGGAGGGTGTCAGCGCAGTTCGTTGTCCGGCTCGAATACCGGAGCCTCGAACTCCCGGCGTCCGCCCAGCAGGAATCGCAGGTAGGTGATCGGCAGCCCTTCGGCAAGGAACTTCTCTTCGTAAGCGGTCTTGATCGACAGCTGTTCGTCGGCCGTACCGTGCCCGTAGATGTCGTTGTCGGCCACCTCGATCTGCAGACCGTTCTGCTCGGCCACGGCGCGGGTATAGAGATGCAGGTGTTGCGAGTCGGTCTTGAGATTTATGTGCCCGTCGGGTTTCAGGAACTGGCTGTAATACCCCAGGAACAGCGGTGCCGTGAGGCGTTTCTTGATCCTGTTTTTGCGCAACTGCGGGTCGGGGAAGGTGATCCATATCTCGTCGATCTCGTTCTCGGCGAAGAACGAATTGATAAACTCTATGCGCGTGCGCAGGAATCCGACATTTGTCAGGCCGGTTTCGGTTGCGGTCTTGGCGCCGCGCCACATTCGGGCTCCCTTGATGTCGATGCCGATGAAGTTGCAGCCGGGGTTGCGTGCACCCAGTGCGACGGTATACTCTCCGCGGCCGCAGCCGAGTTCCAGAACTGTCGGGTTATCGTTTCCGAAGAACCGGTCGCGCCAATGCCCCTTGAGCGGGTGGTCGCGGTGGAAGATCTCCTCGAAACGAGGCTGAACCATATTCTTGAAAGTCAGATTCTCGGCGAATCTTCTGAGTTTGTCCTTTCCCATTGTATTTGTGAAGTTAGTTTTCGCGGCTGATGCGGATTCCGACGGCATCGATGCCGGATATGTCGTGTGACGGCGCGACCGTAAATCTGTATTCTCCCTGCATGGCGAGAGTGTTGTGTAGCCGGTATGGCGTGACCGATTCGGCGGGCCGATACGTATTTGTTTCGGTTGCCGGCAGCGTGATCTCCAGGCGGTCGGAGTATTGCGACGAGTCGGGCGCCATGGCCGTTATGCGCAGGATTACGGTACGTGGTTCGATGTCGGGCGTATGCCGCAGGATGACCGAAATGGTTCTCAGCGACAGGGTATCGTCATTCTGAAATACAAGCTGTTTGGGGTCGGCGCTGCGCCACGAAACGGGATTGACGCTGACGACCGTCGAGTCGACCTGCGCCATGCACCCCGTGAACGACATGGCGACAACGGCGATCGATGCCACCATGGCCGACCATATGGTTAACAAGTGCCGGCCGGCGTGTGAGCAGGAGCTGGTGTCGTTTCTATTGCCGGTTCTTGTCATCGTGTTTTTCGTTGGCACTCCGGCCGTTTGCGGCTGAACTGTCAGGCTTGCGGTTGCGGTTGGGACGGTGGCTGCGGCGACGGTCGCCGTTGCGGCTGGCGTTCTGGCGCTGCTGATCATCCTTGCGGGCCGGTTCGCCCTGCCCAGCAGCCTCGGCCTGCGGTTTCGTCTCCTTTGCGGGCTGCTCCTGCCGGTTCCTGCGAGGACGGTTGTTGTCGCGGTCGCGCTTGGAGTCATTATCACGCTTTGGGGCTGCCGCAGCGGTTTCGATGGTCGGTTTGTCGTCAGGGGTTTTGTCTGCTCCGCCCTTGTCTTTTGCAGACTTGTCATTGGCCGCTTTGTCATTTGCTCCCTTGCCTACCTTCTGACGGTTGCGGCGCTTCTTGCTTTTGTCGAAACGGGTAATGCTATCCTCGCCGATCACATTCACGAAATTCGGTTCCTGTTCAGGCTGTTCGGTCATCTCGCCCTGAAGGCTCTCCACCTTGATGCCACGGCGGTTCAAGGCCATGATCTCCTTGACGCGGCTGATGGGGAGGGTTATGAGGTTTGTGATCGAGTTGGGGGCGCTGCTGAAGCTCATCGTGCGGGAGAGGATGTCGCTCTTGACCAGATGGTATTCGCCGTCGAGAGCCTGCAGCGGCTCCTTGACGCGCGGGAATTCGCGGCGGGCATCCGAATATGAGTCATATTCGTAGATCAGGCAGCATTTGAGTTTGCTGCACTGGCCGGCCAGTTTCTGTGGGTTGAGGGATATCTCCTGAACTCGGGCGGCATTTGTGGTGACCGACGAGAAGGAGGGGATCCACGAAGCACAGCAAAGTTCGCGGCCGCAGGCTCCCAGACCGCCTATGCGTCCGGCCTCCTGTCGGGCTCCGATCTGTTTCATCTCGATGCGTATGCGGAACTGCTCGGCGAAGACCTTGATCAGTTCGCGGAAGTCGACCCGTTCGTCGGCGATGTAGTAGAATATGGCCTTGATCTTGTCACCCTGGTATTCGACGTCGCCGATCTTCATGTTGAGCCCCATTTCGGCTGCTATCTGCCGGGCACGGATCATCGTATCATGTTCGAGGGCTATGGCCTCCTGCCACTTCTCGATGTCGTAGGGTTTGGCCTTGCGGTAGATCTTCTTGAATTCGCCGTTCATGGGCGTAAAGCCTACGCGGGCCATCTGCCGCGCCACGATGTCGCCCGTGAGCGAGACGATGCCGATATCATGCCCGGGCGACGCCTCGACGGCTACGATATCGCCCTTTTTCAGCTCCAGGCCGTTTACGTTCCGGTAGTAGCTGCGGCGTGTATTCTTGAATCGCACTTCGACGATCTCGTCGGGCAGGTTGTTCGGATAGTTTTCGAGCCAGTCGGTCGAGTGGAGTTTGAATCCGCCCTCGCACGGGATGGCCTGGCAGTCGGAGGTTTCGTTGCAGAACCCGCATCCGCGGCCAATGTCGAAATTGTCGCAGCCGGCGGGTAAATTTATCTTGTTGTCCATCGAAATATCTATTTTCGACAAAGGTACGAAATTTTGGCGGTTATTCAATAGCTTCGGCCGGCCGCCCCGTCACATTTTGGACGGAGTGCAGGGCAGCGGTCGCGATTTTGCGGGCCGGAACCTTCCGGAGAGGGCCGTGCTTGCTATCTGGCCGGACCGTTGTAGCGCGTGTTTATTTTGCGGGCTCGGGTTGCGACGAGAGCCGTCGTATGAGGCGTCGGTAGCGCATGTTGAGCAGGAGGGCGGCAATCGAGAGACCGAATATGTATCCGCACCACAGGCCGTCGGCCCCCAGACCGAAAACGAATGCGAAGAGGTATCCGACCGGCAGGTTTATGACGATGTACGAGAGGAATGCTATGCCCATTGTTATGCTGACATCCTTTATTCCGCGGAGGATACCCATTGAGACGCACTGCAGGCCGTCGAAGATCTGGAATACGGCGGCGATGATCAGCAGCGAGGATGTGATCTGAAGGACGGCCGGATCGTCGGTGAATATTTTTGCGAGCACGTATCGGGCCGAGATGAATACTGTTGCCGAACAGAGGTTCCAGATCAGTCCGATGTGGTATGCCGAGCGGGCCGTCTGCCTCAGCAGCCGCCAGTTGCGGGCACCGTA
>URTU01000021.1 GCA_900550925.1 uncultured Alistipes sp.
GCGGGTAGGATACAGCACCCCTTCGCGCGAGGAGATGGAGCAGCAAGGCGATACGGATGCCTACCGGCAGGCGTTGTCGCGGACCTTTGCGCCGGAGTTCATCAACCGTATCGACGATATAGTGATCTTCAGGACGCTCGACGAGCAGAACATCGAACGCATTGTCGACCTGGAGCTGGAGAATCTGCGTCGTCGGGCCGAGGCGTTGGGAATCTCGATTACGGTGTCGGAGGGAGCGCGGCGACGGCTGGCACGTATGGGCTACGAGGAGCGTTACGGCGTTCGGTCGCTCAAGCGGAAGATCCTCGACAGCGTTGAGGAACCGATGGCACGGATGATTGTCGAAGGAGACCTTTCGGCTGGGGATATGCTTGCCGTGGAGGATGCCGACGACGGGCTCAAACTATACAGACGTTGCGCTTGAGCGGTTGCAGCGGATATATGAAAATGCAGAACGAGGCCGGCAACATCTGGTTGCCGGCCTCGTTTCGTGTTTGAGAGTGAGAGTATTGCCTAACGGAAGTACTCTCCGCGCCAGACGGTACGGTTGCCTACGCCGTCGGTAACGGTCAGGGTGACGGTATGGCGTTTGTTGCGTCCGAAGCGTTCGTCGTCGAAGATGTGGACGACAGGGCTCGACGAGGACTTGCGCTCGAGGATTGCCCATTGACCGTCGATGTGGAGCGAGACGGTCGAGATGCCCGAGAAGTTGTCGCGCAGGCGGAACGATATGCTTCCGCTCGAACTCAGATCGGCCCCCGAGGTGAACGACGGAGTTACGGTTGGGGCTTCGAGGTCGGCTGCGATGCAGTATTTCCCGAACGAGCGGGTCGAGAGTGATACGGCGCCATCCTTGTATGAACCGCCGGCACGCCATACTCCGCCCTTGTCGGACACCGAGGCAAGGGTAGTGCGGCTGCGGAGGTTTTCGGGAACATACCCTTTGACGGTCAGGCGCATCGACTTCTGCAGGGGGACATCTGCGTCGCCGACACTGAATACGTCCGAAAGTATCACGACCGACGTATCGCTGCGTTCGGCGAGTTCGGTATTAAGATCTTCGTCTATTCCTATATTGTAGAATATCGGTTCATAGAGTGCTCCGGCGGGGATGCTCACCGAAACGGCTCCCTGCGTTGCCGTAGATTGGCGGCGGTTGTCGGCCTTGAATGCCGTCGAGTCGCGCTGGGCGCGGAACGAGGCGTCGTCGCCGTAGCCTACGATATCGAATTTCAGGTGGGAGACGTTGCCGCAGTCATCCTGTACATCTATCTCGACGGTTTTGCGTTCGTCCTTCCCGACACGTATCAATCCCCGGTCGACCATCGTGCGGTAGCGGAACGGATTGCCGTCGAGCTGCGCCAGCCGGAATACCTCGTTTCGCGAATTGCGTTGGATGGGGTAGTAGGAGACGGCGTTGCAGTAGCGCGACATGTCGAAGGTAAAGCCGTCCATGACATATTCGTAGAATGGCTGGCCGTCGATACGGGCCTCGATCCGGTATATTCCGAACGTATTCGAAACATCGTTCTTCCGGTCCGAGGCCTCGATTACGAAGTATCCCTTCGCCCCGACACCGAACGGCGTATCCGAAGCCGCCTGGTAGGTATTCGGGTCGATGCGGCGGACACCCAGCGTACGGGGTTTGGAGTTCACCGCCACGCCGTCCAGCGAATCGACCTCGATGTAATGTATCTTCATTATCAGCGGTGGAATGTCGTCCTTGACGGTCACCATTCCGGCGGCAATGGTATTGAGCGTGCGTTGGCTGTCGCTCTCACGCACCTCGAAGTGGACGTGCGGGCCGCCCGAGGATCCGGAGTTGCCGGTCAGGCCGATCTGCTCGCCGCGCTTGACCGGGAACTGCCCGTCGGACGGATAGAAGTCACCCGTATTGCGTTGGAGGCGGTAGCGCTCCTCGGTGATGAATTTCTCGACCTCGTCGGTGAAGCGCTGCATGTGCCCGTAGACGGTCGTGGAGCCGTTCGGGTGGGCGATGTATAGTACCCGGCCGTAACCTCCGGGCTGGAGGCCGATGCGTACGATCTGGCCGTCGGCGGCGGCATAGAGCGGATGGCCTTCGGTGCCGGCAGTTTTGAGGTCGATGCCCGAGTGGAAATGGTTGGGACGCATCTCGGCAAAGTTGGCCGAAAACAGATGCGGCAGATTCAGCGGGAAACGGTAATAACCGTTCGAGTCGCTCTGTGCCGAAGCAGTCCCGATGCCGGCGCAAAGCATTAGTAGAAGCAAGATTCGAAGTTTCATATCATTTTGTAGTTTTTTTGAGAGTTCAGGTTTAGTCTCGGATGGCGATCAGACGCTCCACGCAATCTCTCACCGCTTCGTAATCGTATCCGAGCGAGAGTCCGTATCTCATGAGTCTGGCCCGCCGCTGGAACGGGTCGCCGGCCGGTATCGAAGCCGCTTTGCGTGACAGGGCCCGTTCGAGGCGGGCCGGCATGTCGTCGGAACCGCAACCGGCAAGTGCCCGGTCGATAATCCGGCGGTCGATACCCTTTGCTGCCAGGGCCGTCCGGATCTTGTATGGACCCCAGCCGCTGAACGACAGCTTGTCCCGCACGAAGGCGCCGGCAAACCGTTCGTCGTCGATATATCGCTGCTCCTGCAACTGCTGCAGGACTTTTGGCCGGTCGGCCTCCGGTACTCCCCAGGTGCGCATGAGCCGCATGGCGTCGCCGCTCGACTTCTCGGCGCGGGAACACAACCGTGCCAATGCTGCAAAGGCCTCCTCGGCACTGCGCTGACGGGGTTTTCTTATCTCTTCAGACATCGTATCATCCTCGGTTTGTCGTTCATGTCGCACCGCAGTTCGATTCCGCTCCAGCCCTGACTGTCGAGCATCCGGCAGATCGCGTCGGCCGACTCTTCGTATATTTCGAAATAGAGCGCCCCGCCGCTCCGCATGGCTCGGGCGGCCTCCTTTGCTATGGCCTTGTAGAAGAGGCACGGATCGTCGTCGGGAACGAACAGTGCTTCGGCAGGTTCGTATCGGGTTACGTTGGGGTGCATAGTCTGGCGGTCGGAGACCGGGACATAGGGCGGGTTCGAGACTATGACATCGAACTGCTTATCTTTGTTGGCCCACCTCCACGGCGAGAGCATGTCGGCCTCCACGAAACGTATGTCGCAACGGTTGGCATCGGCATTGGCCCTTGCAAAACGGAGTGCCTCGGCCGAGAGGTCTACGGCCGTAACCTTCGCGCCGTCGATCGCCGATGCCAGGGCTACGGCGATTGCACCGCTTCCGGTCCCGAGATCGAGGATCGAACTCCGCGGCGGCGTCTGGCTGACGATCCACCGTACGAGCTCTTCGGTTTCGGGGCGCGGGATGAGCACCCCCTCGCCGACTGTAAAGTCGAGCCCGCAGAACTCCGTATGTCCCGTGATATATTGTATCGGCCGTGCTGAGGAGATCTGGCCGGCGATGCTGTCGAGCCGGTCAGTGTCGACTTCGGTCGGGGCCGACGGGTCGGTTATGAGGTGGATTTTCGGACATCCGGTCAGATACTCTGCGGCAATGAATGCTATGGCCGAGGCTTCCCGTTCGGGATATGCCTCGAGGGCAGCGGCTTTGAGACGTCGCACTATGTCGGATCGCGTGATCATCGATGCGTGGTGGGTACTAACCAGCCACAAATATACGATTTTTTGGCACTCTAATTGCACCGGAAGATGAGCAAAACGAGATAATGGAGCTCATTATCGATTAAAAAACTCGAATTTATGAAAAAGATTTTACTTTCAGTATTGGTGCTTGCATTTGCGGGCATTGGAACGGTCAATGCACAGAGTTGGGGTTACGGACCGAAAGCCGGTATCTCCCTGTCGACAGCCAACGGTGTCGAGGGAGCCAAGACTCGTGCAGGTGTTGTGGCGGGCGTATTCGTGAACCGCTGGATCAACGATTGGTTCTCGATCCAGACCGAACTGCTCTATTCGCAGCAGGGTTTCAACACGAAGATCGAGGGCCAGACCGACAAATATCGTCTGGACTATATTGCCATGCCGATCATTACGAAGTTCTACGTCATGGGCGGACTGAACTTCGAGGTCGGGGCGCAGATGGCCTATCGTGTTTCGGCGCGACAGAAGATCGGCCCGGCGGATTTTGCCGACATGAAATCGGTTTCGAATCACTTCAATGTCGATTTCGTGGCAGGTTTGAGTTACGATTTCCCGTGCGGGTTGATACTCGAAGGGCGTTACGTACTGAGTACCAATTCGGTGAATGTTGACGGCGGAATCAAGACCGGTGCATTGCAGATGCTTGTCGGCTGGCAGTTCTGACGGCTGCGCCGAGGTATGATGTGACGGGCCGGCGTATGGTTCGCACAGTTGCTGCAGGCGCTCCATCAACGGAAACATAAAACCCCGTATGTCACGACATACGGGGTTTTATGTTGTCCGGCTGGAACAGACCGGCTATTCGGCGGGAGTCTCGGGATTCGGCTCCGCAACCAGTATTCGGCCGCAATATTCGCAGACGATAATCTTCTTGCCCTGACGGACTTCCGACTGACGCTGGGGCGGGATACGGTTGAAGCAACCGCCGCAGGCATCACGCTTGATTGTTACCACTGCCAGGCCGTTGTGGACATTGGCACGGATACGCTTGTAGGCCTTCAGCAGGCGTTCGTCGATCACGGCCTGTGCCTTGGCCTCCTGTTCGCGCAGCCCTTCGACCTCCTTTGCGGTTTCGGCCTCTATGCCGTCAAGCTCCTTGCGCTTGGCCTCGAGGTCTATCGTACGGTCGGCGATCAGCGCTTCGGCATCCTCGAGAAGGTGTTTCTTGTTGCGTATCTCGAGCGAATACTCCTTGAGTCGTTTGTCGGCCAGTTCGATCTCCAGATTCTGGTATTCGATCTCTTTGGTTATGGCATCGAATTCACGGTTGTTGCGGACGTTGTTCTGCTGTTCGGTGTATTTGCCGATCATGATCTTGGCCTGATCCTTTTCGCGGTTGCGCTGTTTGGTGAGCGTATTGAGCTCCTCGATCTCGGCCTTGATGTTTTCGACGCGGGTCTTCAGACCGGCGATCTCGTCCTCCAGGTCCTGTACTTCGAGCGGCAGTTCGCCTTTGATCTTGTCTATTTCGTCGATCTTGCTGTCGATCTTCTGCAACTCGTACAGGGCCAATATCTTGTCCTGCATCGAGTATTCGACTTCAGCTTGTTTCTTCTGTGCCATATCTTTTATACTAAGTAATTTATCGGATTGCGGGAATTAACGCTTTTGTGGAGCGCAAAGTTAGGCAATTTTTTTGATATTACATCAAATATCAGGTCAATTGCGCAATATTCGCTCTCGAAATGTCCGATGTCGGCCAGCGTGACCAGCCCCGAGGCATCGAGAAAGTCGTTGTATTTGAAATCTGCGGCGATGTAGAGTTGGGCTCCGCTGCGTTTGACCAGGTCGAGCAGCGAGGCTCCGGCACCGGTACAGAGAGCTATCCGGCTGACGGTTTCGGATACGGGGTTGCTGTATCTTACGGCCTTGAGGCCGAGCTGTTGTTTCATGCGGCCGAGGAATCCGATTGTGGTTTCGGGGCGGGGGAGGGAGCCGATGACGCCGAATCCGACATCCTGATGCTCCGGGCGGGTCGGTTCGAGCACCGAGAGCGACGTGATTCCGAGCATTTCGGCCAGACGCCAGCTCATGCCGCCGGCCGTGCTGTCGAGGTTTGTGTGGCAGGCGTAGAGGGCCGTACCGCGGCGGATTGCGCGGGCCACGACGCGTTCGATGTATGTCGAGCCGTTGAAGCGTTTGAGCGGATGGAAGATGATGGGGTGGTGGGCGATGACCATATCAGCACCTATTGTTTCGGCCTCGTCCATGACCTCTTCGGTGATATCGACGCAGAGAAGGGCCTTTGCGACCTCCTGTTCGGGCGAGCCGACGATAAGTCCGGCATTGTCGTAACTCTCCTGGTACGACAGCGGTGCGAACTCCTCGATGACGGATGTTATCTCTTTGACTTTCATTCTTGTTACAATTAGAATAGTGTCTGGTCGAAATACGGTGCGATAGGCTTCTGGGGCTCGGGTGCCACTTCGAACAGCTTGGTATCCTGACGTTTTGAGCGTTTTGCGCCTCTCGAACCCCGCGGGAATGCCGGCGGAATCATTGTCTCTTCGGAGCCTGTTTCAGTGTCGGTTTCGGGTTCTTCCTCCGGATCCTCCATGTCGTCCTCCGGATTACCCGCATCTGACACGGAAACGGCCGTCATTTCGGTGCTGACCTGCATTTCGGGGAAGATTTCCGGTTCATCAAACCACTCCGCCTCAGAAACGTCCCCGGCCGCCAAATCCTCTTCAGCAGCGGCTTCGTCCATCTCCGCCGTTACATCCGTTTCAGCTGCCGTTATCTCAATTGCCTCCACAGTGCTTGACTGCTCCTGTGCGCTATCCGAAGCCTCGTTTCCGGACATAAGGGCTTCATCCGTATCGTCGTCATATGTACTTTCTGCGGCCGCAGCCGTGGTATCCGCCTCCTCATGATCAGGCTCGGCGAGTGGTGAGTCCCCTGTTTGATCGTCAGGACCGTATTCCTCATCCGAGGCCGCCGCATCATCCTCATCTGACAGTGAGTCGTCCGACCCGTCGCGCAGCAGTTGCCGTACCGCATCGAGTTCCGAACGTATGTATTGCAGACGGTCGAGCAGCATCATGTCTCGGCGCATGGTATCCGTAACGCCGTTCCTGAGGTATTGTGCGGCGCCGTTGAGAGTCATTCCGCGCTCCTTGACCAGATGGTATATGAGTTTGAGATTCTCCACGTCCTCGGGGGTGAACATCCGGTTTCCCTTTTTGTTTTTGTGGGGGCGCAGGATGTCGAACTTCGATTCCCAGTGGCGAAGCAGCGAGGGTTTGACGTCGAACATCTCCGACACCTCGCCCATTGAATAGAATAGACGTTTGGCCATTTTTCGGTATTGTCTGGCGGTCGTTTGAAAAGCTCTTCGGGGCGTGGCCGGAACGATCCGCCGGCCCACTCCGTGGCATGCAAATATAACTTAAAAATTGAGAATTCGCAACGAATTGGGGTACAAATTGTTGGTGCGGTTACCTACTCTTTTGATCCAACCGAGCGCCAACCCTTCGTAAGTGAGCAGGTTGATTCCTTCGGACATGTCGGGACCGGGGGTGAGAGCCGCGCGTTTCAGATAGTCGAGCGCCTGCGGCAGTCCGACCTCCGTGCAGTTTGCGGCCGCGCGGTTCAGACCGACGTACATCGCCAGCGAATGGTCGGGTTTGAGTTCGCCCTTGAAGATCTGCCCCATGCGCACCCCCGAGTGGATTGTCGAGAGCGATTCGGCTATGGTGCGGATATCTTCGGCCCACGTTACGGGAGAGCCGTAGAGCGAGTCGCCGGCCGAGTACCACTCCATCGTTTCGGGGCGGGTGACCCACCGGGACAGTTCACCGGCCGTGCGGCGGTCGACGCGTTCGATGATGCGGCGCCGGCTCTTCGGGGTACGGCTTTTTTGCGGTGCATTGTCCGACTTTCGTATGATGGCGGCGAAGAACCCTTCGCCCCGGGCCCGGTGCGGGAAAAACCGGAAGGTCTGCCATGTGCCCTCGCGGCCGGTCACTATGCCCCACGCCGGATCGACCGCAACCTCCGGAGCGGCTTCGATTTGGCCTCCGAACTCCTCCTGGAACTGTCTCAGCACTCCTTCATCTTCGGTGCGGTTGAAGGTGCAGGTGCTGTAAATCAGCGTTCCGCCGGCACGCAGCGACGGCCAGATGTCGTTGAGGATCTTCAGCTGCCGCTGGGCACAGAGGGTGACGTTGCCGGGGCTCCATTCGTCGCGTGATTCGGGTATTCGGCGGAACATACCCTCGCCCGAGCAGGGGGCGTCGACCGCCACCACGTCGAACCAGCCTTCGAAACCTGCGAAATGTGCCGGGTCGTTGCACGTCACCACGACATTTCCTTCGCCCCATTTTCGGACGTTGTCGGTGAGTGCGGCGGCGCGTTGGCGGTTTATCTCGTTTGCGACGACCAGCCCGCGGTCACCCAAAGCCGAGGAGTAGAGTATGGTTTTTCCGCCCGGGGCGGCGCAAAGGTCGAGCAGCCGGATGTGCGACGAATCTCCGACAGCCGAATCGAGCAGCCTCCCGACGAATTGCGACGACGGCTCCTGCACATAATATGCACCCGCATGGAAGGCCGGATCGGTCGTGAATATGGGGCGTTCCGGAAGGTAATAGCCGTACTGGCTCCAGGGTATTGGAGTCGCACCGGCAGGCGTACGTCCCTTTTTCGGGTGGATGCGCACGGAGACCGTGGCCGGAGCCTCGAGGGCTTCGCACAGTGCATTGCATTCGTTGTCGCCCCATTCCGAGGCGAATATTTCGCGGAATTTTTCTGGTAACATGAGTTCGTATTTCGCTGTGAGGGCACACCGTCCGACATTCCGATACTCCTCTGAACGTGTGTCGGATGCGAATCGGTTGTCGTTCGGGGTGCGGCGGGTTGAGCGGTTTGCCAACCGTCGTTGTGCCGAGTGCAGGATTATCGCGTCGGGGCCGGTTCGGCGAGCTGACGTTTGATCTGTTCGATACGGTCGGCGATGGCATCTATTGCCGTCGGGTCGGAGATGAAATCCGTATGGTCTATGTCGATGGTCAGCACCTCGCCCTTGTAGATGTTGTCGATCCAGTCGTTGTACTTGTCGTTCAGGCGCGAGAGGTAACCCTCGTCGATCGACATTTCGTACGTACGGCCGCGCTTGCGGATCTGGTTGATCAGCGTGGGTACGCTCGCGCGCAGGTAGATGAGCAGGTCGGGACTTGGAATCAGGTGTGTCGCCATCTTGAAGATGCCCATGTAGGTATCGAAGTCGCGCGACGACATGAGCCCCATCTCGTGCAGATTTGCCGCAAAGATATGCGCATCCTCGTAGATCGTCCGGTCCTGGAACAGGTCGCCGCCGTCGTTCAGAATCTTGATCGACTGGTTGATGCGGGCCCCCAGAAAGTAGATCTGCAGGTTGAACGACCATCGGCTCATGTCTTCGTAGAAGTCGCCGATGTACGGGTTGCTGCTCTCTTCGTAGTAGGCGGTGGCCTTGAAACGCTCGGTGAGAATGTCCGTGAGCGAGGTCTTGCCGCTGCCGATATTTCCTGCTATAGCCGTGTACATGGTATTTATCGTATGTTTAAAGGTTGCTGTTTATGGTTTCGACCGTCATCCCGCGTTCGCGCAGCAGCGCTTCGATGCTGTCGGCGTAACGGCGGTCGTTGCAGAGCCGCGGGACCTTGTTCTGGCCGCCGCTCTTGCCGCGCGACTCCATCCAGAGCATGAAGGCCCCGTGCGGCAGGATGTCGATCTGCGGTTCGGTGAGGGTGCTGTGGCGTTTGGCGTCGTAGTCGGAGTTGAGGCGCTGGAGCGTCCGGTCGAGCAGCAGCGCGAACTGTTGCAGGTCGTCGGGCCGGCGGTCGAATTCGATCAGCCACTGATGCCGGCCTCCCTTGTCGCCGGTCATGTAGACCGGTGCGACGGTATATTCATTGATTCGGGCTCCGGTGGCCTGGCAGCACTCCGACAGCGCATTTTCGGCATTCGAGACCATCAGCTCCTCGCCGAAAACGTTGATGAACTGTTTTGTGCGGCCGGAGATCCGGATCCGGTATGGAGCTGTGTCGGTGAAGCGGACGGTATCGCCCAGACGGTATCGCCACAGGCCGTTGCACGACGAGATGATCATCTCGTAGTCGCGGTCGCAGCGGACACCTTCGAGCGGTACGATCGACTCTCCGTCATCGAATTCGTAGTAGGTGCCGTAATCGACCATCAGCAGCATATCCTCGCGCTCCGAGGCATCGGAGATTCCGAAGAACCCTTCCGAGGCGTTGTATGTGTTGAGGTAACGCATCCGGGGCGAGGGGATCAACCGGTGGAAGTGTTCGGCATAGGGGGCGAATCCAACCCCGCCGTGGATGAACATTTCCAAGTCGGGCCACACCTGGCAGAGGTTTTCGCGGCCGGTGTATTCGAGAATTCGGCGCATGAGCATCAGGTTCCACGACGGTACGCCGGCGAACGATGTGACGTGCTGTCCGACGGTCTGGCGGCATATCGCGTCGATCTTCTGCTCGAAGTCGGACATCAGAGCGACATCCCTGGTCGGGGTGCGGAACCAGCCGCTCCAGAACGATGAATTTTCGATCAGTATGGCCGAGAGGTCGCCCGTGAGAGCCGTTTCGCCCTCGCGTTCGATGCGCCGCGACCCACCGAGGGTCAGCAGCCGGCCGTCGAAGGCGTGGGTGTCGGGGAATATCTTCGAGACGATGGCCGCCACGTCGAATGTTCCCTGCCTGTGGCACAGGCGCAGTCCGTCGGAGGTGACGGGGATGTATTTGCTGCGGTCGGTGGTGCCGGACGAACGGGCAAACCACCTCACCGTTCCGGGCCACAGGATATCCTTCTCGCCGTGCCTTGCGCGGTCGATGGTATCGGCATAGGAGTCGTAGTCGACCGTCGGTAGGCGCCGTGCGAACTCCTCGGCCGACCGGATCGACGGGAAGTCGTAGCGGCGGCCGATTTCGCATTTCGCGGCGCGCCGGAGCAGGTATTGCAGTTGCCGTTGCTGCGTCGCCAACGGCTCGTCGAGAGCGCGTCGGAGCGACTTGCGGCGTCCGGCGAATATGAGTTGCAGCAGTTTACCTCGGTTGGACATGGTCAGTTGAAGTATTTTCCGATTCGGGCTATGGCGTCTGGCATTGCGAATACAACCACACGATCGTAGGCGCTGATCTCGGTGTTGCCCACCGCAATGAAGACCTTGTCGCCGCGGACGATGCCGCCGATGATTGCGTCGGCCGGGAATCCGAGGTCCTTGACCTTGTATTTTGTCGCGGGCGAGTTGGGTTTGACGATGAATTCGAGCACTTCGGCCTCGCTGCCCGTGAGGCATTTGATTGCCTGCACGTCGGTCGAGAGCGTGAAGCGGAAGATGTTGCTGGCCGTGATTAGCTTCTTGTTGATGATAGTATCGATGCCGATGCTTTCGGCCAGTTTTATGTAGTTGAGGTTCTCGACCTCGGCGATAACCTTCTTCACGCCCATGTGCTTTGCCAGCATGGCCGCCAGGATATTGGTTTCGGAGCGGCCGGTGACGGCGACGAAGGCGTCCATGTTGGAGAGACCCTCTTCGAGCATGGCCTCGATGTTTCGGCCGTCCTCGTTGATAATGAGGGTCTTGTCGAGGGTTTCGGCCAGGCGGTAGGCCTTGTCGGTGATGTATTCGACCAGCTTGATGTTCATCGTATCCTGCAGTTCGAGGGCGATTCGCATTCCGATCTGGCTGCCGCCCAGGATCATCAGGTTCTTGATATTGATGTTTCGCTGGCCGGAGAAGGCCATCACCTCCTTGACGCTGTCCTCCTTGGTGATGATGTAGATCATGTCGCCCTCCATGTATGTGTCGTTTCCGTGGGGGATAATTGTCCGGCCGTCACGGGTGATTGCCACCGTACGGTAGCTGAGCGGCGACTGCTGTTCGGTAAAGCTGAGCAGGGTATGCCCGATGAGTTCCGACGAGGGGTCGAGCTTGAAGACCACCAGCGAGAGTTTTCCGTTCGAGAAGTCGACGTATTCGGATGTGGAGGTGTGTCCGAGCAGCTTGATGACCTGGTGTGCTGCGACCTTTTCGGGGTAGAAGAGGTAGTCGATGCCCAGGTTGATGAAGATCTCCTTGTTGTTCGGTTCGAGATATTCGTTGTTGTCGATACGAGCGATCGACTTCTTTGCGCCGAGCTGCTTGGCCAGTATCGCCGAGATGATGTTTGACTCCTCCTCGTGGTTTACCGCGATGAACAGGTCGGCCTTGCGTACCGAGGCCTTGCGCAGTGTGGCGAAGGTTGTACAGTCGCCCTCGACGGTAAGGATATCGGCTACGGCCGAGATATTTTCGAGCAATTTGCGGTCGCTTTCGATGACCGTTATTTCGTGGTTGTCGCTGCTGAGCATCCGTGCCAGATGGCTGCCAACATCGCCTGCTCCTGCGATGATGATCTTCATGGTTCGAAGTATTATGAATTATTCTGACAAATTTATATATTTGCGGCCGAAAGAGCAATATTTTTCCGAATTTTTAAATCCGTTTGGAACCATGTCGCCTGTTTTGACAGTTATTCTTCTTGCCGTAGTGTTCGTGGGGCTGTTTGTTTTGGGAATGTCGCTGACCTTGATTTTCAAGGGCCACAACATCGAGTCGGAGATCTCGACCAACCGCCACATGCAGGAGCGCGGAATCAAGTGTGCCGTGCAGCAGGCCCGCGAGGATATGGCCGATGCCGACTGCAAGGATGTGGGTTGCCACGGCAACTGTTCGGCCTGCGATATCGAGGGCGACCCGCTCCGCCACAAGAGACATTGAGCGCCCCTCACGTCAGGGTGCAGCCCGATTCCGGACAGAATACAATCACATACTTTTAAAATTTCCCCGCCAGCCCGGATTTTGTCCGGACTATGGCGCATGCTGCCTGCATGCAGGAGGGTAATACCCTTTGGTGACGTGAAATGTGTCAGAGAAAGCCCTTTACGTGAACGTCGGTAGGGTTCGGTGCATGGGCGTGGGCAGGGAGACCCGTTATCCTCTGACTATCAGTAGATGATTATTCCGGCGACGGCCGACAGTACGATCAGCAGTATGGGGTTTACCTTGCGGGCCGAGGCAATGAGCGTCGCAGCGAAGAGCACCCAGCTCCAGATGTCGATGAAATTTGGGTCGTCGTTCTGGTGGGGGAAGATGAGCAGCAGCGCCGCCGCACCGATCATCCCTATTACGACAGGTTTCATGGCCCACATGGCTCGCGACACGAATCGGTTGGAGCGCAGCTGCAGGTAGAACCGCGTGATGAGTATCATGATGGTGAGCGAGGGCAGACAGACGGCCAGCGTGGCAATGACCGATCCCCAGAATCCCGCGACGGTATATCCGACGTATGTGGCTGAGTTGATGGCTATGGGACCGGGGGTCATCTGCGAGACGGCGATGATATCGGAGAACTGGCTGCTGGTGAGCCACTGGTGTTGGATTACGGTTTCGTTCTGGATGAGCGAGAGCATTGCGTAACCGCCGCCGAAGCCGAAGAATCCGATCTTGAGGTAGCTTATGAAGAGTTGGAGGTAGATCATTTCGGGAGGGCTTTACGGCTGTTGAACAATTCAATGGTGATACCGACGGCAGCGGCGGCGAGGATCAGGTATATGGGCGAGAGGGCCAGGAACCAGATGGCGACGGCGGTTGCGGCGGCGACGAGGTATCTCCAGAAGCCCATGCCGCGTGCGAGCGACACGATGGGCGATATGATCAGTGCGACGACGGCGGGGCGCATGCCCTTGAAGGCGGCATCGACGGTTGCGTTGTCGCGGATGTGGCTGAAGTATACGGCGATGATGAGTAGTATTATGAAGGATGGCAGCACGACGCCGAGCAGTGCGGCAATGGCACCGGCATACCCGCGCATTTTGTATCCGACGAAGACCGACGTATTGAGCGATATGGGGCCGGGGGCAGACTGTGCGAGGGTGAGCAGTTCGACGAACTGGTCGTCGTCGATCCAGTGCTGTTTTTCGATCACCTCGTGCCGGATGATGGGGATCATGGCATATCCGCCGCCGAAGGTGAACATCCCGATCTTGAGGAACGAAAAAAACATCCCGAACAACTCTTTCATATCTTCTTTTCTGTGTGTGTTCTGTTTTTGCGAGTGTTGTTGGCTGGCAATCTGCCCATTGCGGGGCCGGCCGTTTTTTGCGGGTGGACCGGTTATTTTACGTGGCGCCGGCCGTTTTGTTGTGGCACCGGCAGTGGTTCTGCCGGACGGCCCGCGGGCATGTTATTTGTGCGGCGACGGGTATCCGTTTACGGTGGCGACCATCGCCGTTGCCACAACGGCAGCCGTTTCGGTACGCAGACGCGAGGTGCCGAGTGTTATCTCGCGGAAGCCGTGCGCCTTGGCGAAGTCTATCTCGTCGGCCGAGAAATCCCCTTCGGGCCCGATGAAGACCGTGACATCGTCGCCTGCCTTGAATGCCTCGGGCATGAATATCCGCTCGGCATCGTCGCGGCAGTGGGCTATCAGCCGCACACCCTCGCCGGCCTGCTCGACCGCCTGCCGGAATGGCGTTACGGGAGCCAGTTCAGGCTTGAATGCCTTGAGCGACTGCTTGAGGGCGGCTATTATCACCTTGTTTTCGCGTTCGGGCTTTATGTCGTGACGTTCGGAGTGTTCGCAGCGGAGCGGCACGATGCGGTCGATACCGATCTCGGTGGCCTTTTCGAGAAACCATTCGAAACGTTCGATATTCTTTGTCGGGGCCACGGCCATGGTCAGGCGGTAGGGGCGCTGTTCGAAACGGTCGGTACGGCGCTCGACACTCACGGTGCATCGCTTGGGCGAGGCCTCGGTGATTCGGCATTCGAAAAGCGTGCCGCGACCGTCGGTGATGAAGAGCGTGTCGCCGCACTCCATCCGCAATACCCTGACCGCATGACGGCTCTCCTCCTCGGAGAGGGTGTATTGCGGCGGCACGAAATCGGGGGCGTAAAAAAGTTGCATATTTAGGAGCTAAACTCTAACTTTGCATAATGAGCGCAAAATTAGTGAAATTTGTCAAAAAACTCTCATATTCCGTAAACACCTTATGAAAGTCGTTATTCTTACCGTGTTGTTTGGTGCGGCGATGTTTTTCGCCATACGGTTCGGACGTGCCGTAGGCCGCTGGGTCGTAGCACGCCGCGAAGGGGCCAAACCGCCCGTGTTGTCAGCGCTGGTTTATGCGGTGGTTCTGATCGGAGCGATTGTCGGCATGACGTTGCTGCACGGCTGCACATCTAAATCTGATGATATGACCAATCCATTGCTTGGCGAGTGGACCGACCAGTTCGGGGTTCCGCCGTTCGACCGCATCCGGCCCGAACATTTCGGACCGGCATTCGAACAGGCCATGTCGGTACACAATTCCGAAATCGATGCCATTGTCTCGAACAACGACGAACCGACGTTCGAGAATACCGTCCTTGCCTATGACAACTCGGGTCAGCTGCTCGAACGCATCGAACTGACATTCGGGCTGCTGTGTGCGGCCGATACCAACCCCGATCTGCAGGCCGTCGAGGCGGAGGTCTCGCCGCGGCTGACATCGCACTACGGGGCGATATTGATGAACCAGCGGCTGTTCGAGCGTGTCCGAAGCGTCTACGCCCGCCGTGGGGCACTGGGGCTCGATTCGCTGCAGTCGCGGCTGACCGGGAAGATCTACCGCAGTTTCGTGCGGGGCGGGGCGCTGCTCTCGGATGAGGAGAAGGCACAGTTGCGCAAGGTCGACGAGGAGCTGTCGTCGGCGCGGATCAAGTTTGCTTCGAACCTGCTGGCCGCCAACAACGGCTTCTTTATCGAGCTCGAAAACAAGGATCTCGACGGACTGCCGTCATCGGTGCGCAACATGGGCTCCGAGGAGGCGCAGCTGCGCGGCAAGAGTGACCGGTGGGTCTATACGGTCAAATCAACGAGCATGCTTCCGTTCCTGACCTATTCGAGCCGGCGCGACCTGCGCGAGAAGCTCTATCGCGGTTACCTCGAACGTTGCAACGGCAATGACAGCATAGACAACAAACAGCTGATCAACGATATAGTTCGTCTGCGTACGGAGCGGGCCCACCTGCTGGGCTACGAGTCGCACGCAGCCTACGTTCTGGACGTTGTTATGGCCAAGACGCCGGAGAATGTCTATTCGATGCTCGACGAGTTGTGGAAGCCGGCGCTGGAGCGTGCCGGTGTCGAACTCGACTCGATGCGGGTACTGATGCGCAAGGAGTTGGGCGTAGATGACCTGAAGTCGTGGGACTGGTGGTACTACGCCGAGAAACTCCGCAAACGCGACTATTCGCTTGACGACGAGGAGCTGCGTTCGTATTTCTCGCTGGACAACGTGCGTTCGGGCATATTCGAACTGAGCAACCGCCTCTACGGGCTGACGTTCCGGCCGGTGCAGCTGCCCGTCTACAATGAGGATTGCGAAACCTACGAGGTTCTCGACCGCGACAATACCCATCTGGGCGTACTGTACCTCGATTACTTCCCGCGTGCAGGCAAGAGCGGTGGGGCGTGGTGCGGCGACTACCGCGTGCAGGGCTTCGACGAGGAGGGCAACCGCATTTCGCCCGTGGTGACCGTTGTGACCAACTTCCCGCGGCCGTCGGGAGGCACGCCGTCGCTGCTGTCGCTCGACCAGACCCAGACCTTCTTCCACGAATTCGGACATGCGCTGCATTCGCTCTTCTCGAATGTGAAATACCGCGGTCTGCAGGGTGTCGAGCGTGATTTTGTCGAACTGCCGTCGCAGATCATGGAGAACTGGGCGCTCGAACCCGAGATGTTGCGCAAGTATGCGTTGCACTACCGTACGGAGGAGAGGATACCCGAATCGCTGATCGCCAAGATCGAAAACAGCCGCCATTTCAACCAGGGCTTCATGGCCGTCGAGCTGATTGCGGCCTCCTATTCCGACATGGACATACATTCGCTGAAAGAGTATAAGCCGATCGACGTCAATGCCTTCGAACGGCTCAAACTGAACGAGGAGCGCGGCCTGATCCCTGAGATCGAACCTCGTTACCGTTATCCCTATTTCAGCCACATCTTCGATGGCGGGTATTCGGCCGGTTATTACAGCTATCTGTGGGCCGAGGTACTGGACAAGGATGCCTATCGGGCCTTTGTCGAGAGCGGCGACATCTTCAACCGCAAGTTGGCTACAGCGTTCCGGGAGAAGTTGCTGGCACGTGGCGGCGAGGCCGACGGCATGGATCTTTACCGGGCATTCCGCGGGGCCGATCCGAGCCGTGTGCCGTTGCTTGTGGCGCGAGGCCTGATCGACGATGCCGAGGCTGCGCGGCTTGATTCGCTGCGTCGTGTCGAGCTGGAGGCGATAGCTGTAGCGCGTCAGGATTCTGTAAATCGGGCAGCGGCAGCCATGGCGGCCGATTCACTCGGCGGTCTCGAGGCTCCGGATACAACAGCAGGTGATCCCTCGGCCGACAGTGAGGCTCCGTCAGGGAGGTGATCTGCGCGCGTATCGTGCAACAAAAAAACTGCGGCGAAACAACGCCGCAGTTTTTTTGTTGCGTTTTGAGAGTCACCGTTTGAGAATCACCCACCTTAAATGGACCCTCATCGGGTTGTCAGGCATTCACGCTCTCGGCATGGAACTTTTCGACCAGGCCGGCAAGATGTTCGGCACTGACGATGCCGCTGCCGCGCCAGAGCATCACTCCCGACCGGAAAAATATCAGCGTCGGGACCGAACGGATATTGTACTTGCCGATAATCAGGGCATTGTCCGGATCGTCGATGTCAAGTTTGAGGATACGGAGCTTGTCGCCCGTCAGAGTCTTGAGGTTTTCGAGTATCGGGTGCATGGCCCGGCACGGACCGCACCATGTCGCATAGAAGTCGACCAGCGTGATCCGGTTTTTGAGAATTGCGTCGTAGAAATCTTCCATAATCGTTGGTATGTATATCTGCATTTCTGGATTTCAATGCACGTCGACCCAGCTGTGCTCCTTGAACAGCTCCTTTTCGAAGTATCCGGCTGCCATGCGCAGACCTTCGTCGAGCGATGTTGAGGGTTGCCATTCGAGCATGCGTCGGGCACGGGTGAGGTCGGGAGTTTTGTGACGCGGATCATCGTTGCGGGCCTCGAGGTGGATGATTTTCGACTTGCTGCCGGTCAGGGCGACGATCCGGTCGGCGAGGGCGCGGATCGAGATTTCGTGGTTGCTGCCCAGGTTGACTGTCGGTATCTGGCTGTCGGGCAGCAGGTTCATCAACCGTATGAGGGCTTCGACGATATCCTCCACCCAGCAGAAACACCGCAGCTGTTCGCCGCTTCCGTAAATGGTTATGTTGCGTCCGGTGAGGGCCTCGACCGTCATCTTGGCAACCACGCGCCGGTCGCAGGTGTCGGCCCCGCTGCCGTAGGTGTTGAAGATTCGGGCGATCTTGCCGTCGACCTGATATTCGGCCTTGTAGGCACGCATGAGGCTTTCGGCGGCACGTTTGGCTTCGGTCACCGACGACAGTGCGGGACCGTACGGGGCCTCCTCGCGCAGGGATTGCTGGCGCGAGGAGCCGTAGACGTCGCCCGAAGAGGCAAGAAGTATCCGCGAACGGTGGATCTTGGCATTTTCGAGACAGTTGATCGTGCCGAGGATGTTGGTCTTGAGCGTCTCGACATCCGATCCGGATTCGTAACGCAGTGTCGAGGGCGAGGCCAGATGGTATATCTCGTCGACGTTGATCCCGAAGGGGTTGACCACGTTGTGGCGTATGTAATTGAAGTTTGGCTGAGCCGAGATCTGGCTCAGCAGGGGCGACGATTCGCGGCTGCGAATGTCCATGCAGTAGACCTCGTGGCCGTAGTCGGTGAGACGGCGGCACAGGTGCGAGCCGATGAGTCCGGCACCGCCCGTGACCAGAATGCGTTTTTTGAGCTCCATAACCGATTTTTTAGAGGCACAAATTCAAAAATTATGCCTGATCGGTTGTCTGAGATTGCGGTTTTGTGCCGTGAAATGCGACGTTCGGGCTTCGGCCCAGATTCGGCTCAGAAGATGGCGGCTGGAAGTTCGTCGATGCGGTTGACGTATATGACCTCGATGTTTTTGGGGATTCGGTGCAGCTCCTTGCGCAGGAATCCCGATACGACGATTCTTCGGAATCCGAGCCGGGCGGCCTCGCCGATACGCTGTTCGGTTCGCGGGGCGGGGCGCACCTCGCCCGAGAGTCCTATCTCGCCGGCGCAGCAGACCCCTTCGGCAATGGGCCTGTCGAAGTATGACGATATGACGGCCGACACTACGGCCAGGTCGAGACCCGTATCTGCGATCTTGAATCCGCCGGCGAAGTTCAGGAAGACATCCTTGGTGAACATCTTCATGCCGACCCGTTTTTCGAGAACGGCGAGGAGCATGTTCAGGCGTCGGGCGTCGTAGCCTGTCGTCGAGCGCTGGGGAGTTCCGTATGCGGCGTTGCTTACCAGGGCCTGCGTCTCGATCAGGTAGGGGCGAATGCCGTCGACGGCGGCCCCCACGGCGATACCGCTCAGCGGGGTGTCGTAGTGCGAAAGGAGTATCTTCGAGGGGTTGTCGACCTCGACCAGCCCTTCGTGGCGCATCTCGAAGACCCCGATCTCGAAGGTGGCCCCGAAACGGTTCTTGATGCCGCGCAGTATGCGGTAGATGTTGTTGCCGTCGCCCTCGAACTGCAACACCACGTCGACGATATGTTCAAGGATCTTCGGACCGGCTATGGTTCCGTCCTTTGTTATGTGCCCGATGATGAAGATCGACGTCCCAGTAGCCTTGGCGTATTTGAGGAGTGTTGCGGCGCATTCGCGGATCTGCGAGACGCTGCCGGCCGACGAGTCGATGGTTTCGGTATAGACGGTCTGGATCGAGTCGATGATAACGATGTCGGGCCGTAGCCGGTCGATCTGGGCGATTATGTTTTCGAGCAGTGTTTCGGTGTATATCAGACAGTTTTCCGAAGCCGTACCGAGGCGCGAGGCCCGCATCTTGATCTGCTGCGGCGACTCCTCGCCCGAAACGTAAAGCGTTTTCAAACCGTTGGCGGTGATTGCGATCTGGAGGCTGAGGGTCGACTTGCCGATACCGGGTTCACCGCCCAGCAGGACGAGCGACCCGCGGACCATTCCTCCGCCCAGCACGCGGTTGACCTCCTTGTTTCCGAGGTCGAGCCGGCGGTAGTTCTCCTCCTCGATCTGGTCGATGGTCTGGGGCTGCGATGCCGGCAGGTGCGCCAGCGACGGGTTGACGGCTGCTGCGGGTTTCGAGACGACCTCCTCGGTGAAGGTGTTCCACTCGCCGCACGACGGGCAGCGTCCCATCCATTTCGGGGCCTCGTAACCGCAGTTGCGGCAGAAATATGCTTTTTTAATTTTGGCCATACGTTAATTTCGGACCCCGGACCTGGCTTTCTTTTATGCCGTGTCCGGTTGTGTAATCTTTTCTTTTGCGGGCGCCGGGTTGCGTGTCGGGTGTTTCCGATGATTGTCGGAGAGGGCCGCGGCGCCGTATCAGTCGGCAAGTTGCCAGCCGGCTTCGTCGTCGATACGTTCGCGCATTCGGGATGCAGGCAGCGAGGCGATAAACTCTCGGGCAAGTTTCCGGTCCGTCTCCGATGCTTGTCCCCGTGCCGCCAACAGTGCGGCTATGCCGTGGGCGGTCGGAGCGATCAGGTTTTCAGGTGTGCTGCCGACGGCCTTTTCCAGTTCGGGCAGCAGCTCCTCGAGTGCGGGACGGTCGATGCGCACGGCTGTCATTATGGCGGCGTAGCGCACCAGCGGCGACGGATCGGCAATCCACTTCCGGACGGCTGTCCCGGCAACCGGCGATCGGCTGACAAGGCTCATGGCCAGGTTCTCGGCAATCTCAACCGTCGTGATGCCGTTGTGCCAGAATGCGAGGTCTGATTCCGAGAGCTGTCGGGGATCGGCGATGACAGTTGCGGCGAGTTGCAGTTCGCGAACCTGTTGCCGGTAGAGAAGTTGCGCCAGTTCGTCGTCGGGTGCAAATTCCCGCGCCAGGGAGCGTATCGTCGGCAGGCTCACACCGTAATTGAGCGGATAGTCGAGTCCCTTTTCGCGCATCGAGTCGACTACGGCGCCGTTCATTTCGCGTTTCAGCTCCCCGAGCAGCGCTACCATCCGCGATGTTGCGTTCATCGAGCTATTTCTTTTGCGGGTTTACGATCTCGACCACGCGGCCGTACTGGAATATCGGGAGTTCGGCTTCGGCAAAATTGGTTGTGCCGTCCGAGAGGCGGCAAACGACATTGTCGGCGATGCAGAACGGTACTGCGGCACGCGATTCGCGTTCACCCTTGATGGCCAGTCCGGCCGTGGGGATGTTTCCGCTCGGGACGAACTCCAGAACGATCGGCTGTGCGCTGAGGTTGTTGGCCGAAACCACACCTTCGGCATCGCTGAAACGGCAGATGATATATTTCGTCTTGCTGGCTTCGGGGACTACGGTGATGGTCTTGACCTTTGTTTCGACGGTCTGTTTTCCGAGGAAGAGTTCGAGATACTCCTGTTCGATGCGGTCGATCTCCTTGAGGGCTGCCTCGAGTCCGGCACCGAAGACATTTTCACCGACCATTCCGGTTATGAGGTCGATACGGTTGCGGCGCATCGAGAATATTGTCGAAGCGGCTTTCTTGGCGGCCTCTTCGAGGACCTGTTCGCTCGAGGACAACTTGTCGGGGAGCACCTTCGGGAAGGCGTCGTCACTGCCCCGCAGCGAAACCGTTTCGACCCCCTGCTTGTACTCTGCGGCAACGGGTTTCGGCGTTGCATCGGAAGCGGTTATCGATGCTTCGGCTATGCGGTAAACCGTACGGTCGGTGAGCGGGGCGCGGACGCCGAGATATTTCTGGGCGAAGCGGGCGTACGGGCCGGCCACGGTGGTCTCCTTTTCGACAACGAGGGTTACCGTGACGGTAGTTTGCGGATAGGAAAGGGTTGTTACGCCATTCTCCTCGACCAGTCCGATCTTGGCTGCCGAGAAGTTCTGTGCCGATACCGCTAGCGGCAGGGTCATGCCTGCGGCCAGCAGCAATATGCGCTTGAAAGTTTTCATAATTCGGTTCGGTTTAGATGTACACTTTGTGCAAAGTTACTTTTATTTGGCGAAAATAGCAGATTCGGGCCGGAAATTTTCAACCGTCAGCGGAAATATTTTGTTGCGTCGTGGTTGCTGGAGTTGCCTCTGCGGAGCCGGAACGGTGGAGCGTGCAGACAGCCGGGACAGAGCTCTTTTTTACGGGAAAGGCGTGCGTAGGGTACGTTGCAGGCCTCGTTTTCGGCCGGTGTGCAAAAGAGAGGCAGCCC
>URTU01000022.1 GCA_900550925.1 uncultured Alistipes sp.
CGGGGAGCCGTAGTCCGGGATGAAGAGGTTCGGGACCACCGACGAGAGGCTTTTGATCCCGGAGATCTGTTTGAGGCTTAATTGCTGCCGGTCGAGCGAGGATGATGCAACTGGGAGTTCGCGCAGGTTTTTGCTCTCCTTTGCGGCCGGCATCACCACTATATAATTCATGTCGACGGTCATGGAATCGGGCTCCTGGGAGAGGCCGGTAGTCGAGGCCGGTTCGGAGTCGTGGGGCTGAAGGTTGTTCAGCTGCCGGGGCTCATCGCCGAATCGTGTGCCGTATATTCTGTTTGCGCGGGCGTCGGAGAGCGGTGCCGCCGCGAGCGCCGCCGTGACAAGGATGATTGACAGGAATTTCATGACAGTCTGGGTTGCAGGATTTAACCGGCTGCAAAGTAACGGCGTTTGGATGATCCGTGCAACCCTCATTTGTTAGGATTCTTGCCACGGCCGGATCCGGGAGCGCTAAATACGGTCGACCTCGACGTACCCGTGCATTACGGCATAAATGGTGAGGGCCGAGACCGATTTTATGCCGAGTTTCTCGGTGATGTTCTGCCGGTGGCTGATGACGGTCGTGGGGCTGATATTGAGCCGTTCGGCAATCTCCTTGTTTATCAGTCCCCGCACGAGCAGTTGCAGAACCTCTATTTCACGGGCCGAGAGCAGGTGTTCATGCCGGGGCCCGTGCGGGGTGCCATGCGGTCCGTGTCCGTGCGCGGCATCGGTTGGGTGAGGATGTTCGGCCGGATGTCCGTGGCTGTGCAGGCGCAGGATGCTTTTTGCGAGATCCTGTTCGCTTTGGCAGATGTTGAGGCTCTTCATGCCGGCCAGTTGCGGAAGGTTGTCGCTGCCGGCCAGGACGATCGTCTGGGTCTGCCGCTCGAGGAAGAAGGCGGTATGCTCGAAATATATCTGCGCCGAGACGAAATAGTGGGCATACCGTTCGGGATTTGCGGCTGTCAGTTCGCCGAACGAGCGGAATGTCCGGATCGCCGCATGCGGAATGACCTCCCGGAGCAGGTTGAGCAATCCCAAGCCGCTCAGCGTATTGTGATCTATGATGGCTATCGGGTGCATTTCGTCTTGCTTCAGCGGTTGTGACGGGAGCAGTAGTCGCGGATATTGTTCATGATGCACTCGGCGAGTACCTCGATCGACTCGGCGGCCGACCAGGCATTGTGCGGCGAGAGCAGCAGCTTGTAGGGGTCCTTGATTTGGAGCAGCGGGGAGTCCGCCTCGATCGGTTCCGACGTGAAGACGTCAAGTGCGGCTCCGGCAATCAGGTTGTCGTCGAGGGCCGAGGCGAGTGCCGCCTCGTCGACGATTCCGCCGCGGGCCATGTTGATGAGCAGGGCGTCGCGCTTCATGGTTTCTATCTGTTGACGTCCGATCAGGCCGCGGGTATGCGGGTTGAGGGGGCAGTGTACCGAAACGATGTCGGATGTTGCGAGGAGCTGTTCGAGTGACAGTCGCTGGTATGGTTCCTGGCGTTCGACACCCGAGGTGGAGGCGTAGACGACTTCGCATCCGAGGACCGCGGCGACGCGGGCAACGCTGTGCCCGATTGTTCCGAGTCCGACGATTCCCCACCGGCGGCCGTGGAGGCGGCGTGTCGGGCGGTCGAAGTTGAACATTCGCCCCTCGGACGAATAGCGCCCCTGCTTGATGAAACCGTCGTAGTAGACTGTTTCGCGCAGCAGGGCAATGGCGGCGCCGATGGTTGCTTCGGTGACCGATTCGGTGGAGTATCCGACGGCATTGCGGACTTCTATCCCGAGCTGGGCGGCGGCATCGAGGTCGATGGTGTTGAGACCGGTTGCCGCAACGCAGATGAGCCGGAGTTTTGGCAGCGCTTCGAGCCGTGCGCGGTCGAAGGGCACCTTGTTGGTTATTATGATCTCGGCATCGCCGGCACGCTCCATAAGCTCGTCGGCCGAGGTGTTGTCGTAGGAGGTGAATTGGCCGATCTGTTCGATACCCTTGAGCGGGGCGCCGTTGAGTGTGTATCGGTCGAGGAATACGATCTTGGGTTTCATTGTCTGGGGTATTTTGTTATTGTTGTTTTTACTTTGTTTGCGGCATTTCGCCGATCAGGTCGCGGATTACCACCGAGGCGCATCCGCAGCCGAATACCGCCGGCATGTAGGAGATTGTTCCGGCATTCGACTTCTTGTTTGTGGTTTCGCTGATTATGACGGCCCCTTCGCGGACGGGTTCGGCCGAGAAGACGGCCTGGAAACCGCTCCGGACACCCATCTTGTGGAGACGTTTTCGGAGCATGTGGGCCAGCGGGCAGTGGTGGGTCTGCGAGATGTCGGCGATCTCCATTCGGGTGGGGTCGGTCTTTGCGCCGGAACCCATTGCGCTGACGATCGGAATGCCGCGGTCGAGTGCACCCTTTATGAGGGCGGCCTTGGGCGAGAGGGTGTCTATGGCGTCGACAATGTAGTCGTATTTTGCGGCGTCGAGGAGGCGGTATGTCATTTCGTCGCGGATGTACTCTTCGACCACCGTCAGTTCGATTTCGGGGTTTATGTCGCGCAGGCGGTCGGCAACAAGTGCGGCCTTGGACTTCCCGACGGTCGAGTGGAGTGCGATGAGCTGTCGGTTTATGTTTGATTCGGAGACTGTATCCGAATCGGCGACGGTCATGCGTCCGACACCGGCGCGGCAGATCATCTCGGCCGCATAGGCCCCCACGCCGCCGAGCCCGACAACCAGGACGTGTGCGCTGTTGAGGCGTTCGAGTTTCTCTTTGCCGAGAAGCAGTTCGGTACGTTCACTCCATTGAGGCGTTTCCATTGAATATACGGTTGAAATTGTTGTAGATTGTTGTTTCGAGGACCGCTGGGTCGCAGCCGATCGTATGCGCGACGGCGGCGTAGGTTTGAGCTATCGGGTCGGGACTGTCGTCGGTCTCGATGAATAGGCGGTCGGTCGGGGTCTGCCCGAGTGCCTCGACGGTGCGTGGCGAACGGAGGCTCCGCATCGAGAACGAGAGGCAGCAGCCGTGATCGACGGCGCGTCGTGCCTGCTGTGGTGATCCGATGAATCCGTGGAATATCGCCGTGACGTTTGTGAAACCTTTCAGGATCTCCATGGTCTGTTCGAATGCGCGTACACAATGTATTATAACGGGCAGGTGCCGACGGTTGGCTATTTCGAGCTGGCGGATGAATATTTCGCGCTGGCGGGGTTTCGATGCCGGGCAAATGTTGTCGAGTCCGCATTCGCCGATTGCCGACAGCCGGGCGTCGGCCGCGATTCTGGCGGCGGCCTGTTCCCACACCTTGTCGGCATCCCACGGGTGTATTCCGCAGGAGTAAGGCACGTGTATTGGCGCGGGGGCTGGATCGAGAGCGTTCAGGGAGAGCATTTCGATGGCACCTCCGGCAATTCGGTGGGTGTGAATGTCGACGTATACGGCAGCTCGGGACATAAGTTGAACATGTAAACCGATGACAAAAGTATAAAAATTTAAAATATCCGAAAAAAGCTACTGTTATGATTTTAACAATGGAAATAAATTAGTATTTTTGCGCGCGAATAGTTTTGTGAAAGGATGTGCATATCCGGATTGGGGATTGATGAGATCCATATTCCGGGACAACGATATGGAAGGAACGAACAAATTTTCATAAATCACAATTATTAACCAAATAACCAAATGTCGAAAATCATCAAAATTAACAGGGGGCTCGACATCAATCTTCAAGGCAAGGCAGCGGCGAAGACGACAGTATTGCCACAGGCAGGCAGTTATGCCGTATCGCCGTTGGATTTCGAGGGGTTGACACCCAAACTTTTGGTTAAGGCAGGGGACAAGGTCAAGGCGGGCGATGCGCTGTTTTTCGCGAAACACGACGAACGCATACTCTTTACGACACCTGTCAGCGGAACGGTATCGGCTGTGAACCGCGGCGAGAAGCGCAGAATTCTCAACGTCACGGTAGAGGCGGATGCCGAACAGAGCTACAAGAAGTTTGAGGTACCGTCGCTCGAATCGGCCACGCGGAGTGATGTAATCCGGCTTTTGCTCGAGTCGGGATTGTGGCCCATGATCATTCAGCGTCCGTTCGGAGTGATAGCCAAACCGGATGATACGCCGAAAGCAGTTTTTGTATCGGGATTCGATTCGGCTCCTCTGGCTCCGGATACCGATTATGTACTTGAGTCGCGCAAGGCGGACCTTCAGAAGGGTTTCGAAGCCCTGGGACGCCTGACCGACGGCAAGGTTGTCCTGTCGCTCAACGCGGCAAGCGCCAACAAGTCGTTCGAAGGGCTGAAGGGTGTCGATGTACACTTCTTCCGCGGGGTTCATCCTGCAGGCAACGTCGGTGTTCAGATCCACCACATCGACCCGATCAACAAGGACGAGGTTGTCTGGACGGTCAACATCCAGGATGTAGCGGTTATCGGCCGGTTCTTCGCCACGGGCCGCGTTGACATGACCAAGACCATCGCACTGACCGGCTCACAGGTTGCCGAACCGCAGTACTATACACTGATCGGCGGGGCACCGGTATCGTCGATCGTCGGCGGTCGGATCAAGCCGCAGGCCGAAGGCGACAGCGTGCGCATCATCAGCGGCAACGTGCTGACCGGCACGAAGGTCGAGGAGGATGGTTACCTGACCTTCTACGCGCATCAGGTTACCGTGATCCCCGAAGGCAACAAATACGAACTGCTGGGTTGGGCCATGCCGCGTTTGAACAAGTTTTCGGTATCGCATGCCTATTTCTCGTGGCTCTGCCCTCGCAAGCAGTACGATCTGGACACCAACCTGAACGGCGGCGAACGTCCGTTCGTTGTTACGGGGCTGTTCGAGCGTTACCTGCCGATGGACATCTATCCGATGTATCTGCTGAAGGCTATCATGGCCGGCGACATCGACAAGATGGAGAATCTGGGCATCTACGAGGTCATCGAGGAGGATCTGGCACTGTGCGAGTTCGTCGATCCGTCGAAGACCGAGATACAGTATCTGCTCCGTCAGGGCATCAATCAGATGATAAAAGAGTTGGACTAAGATGAAATCATTGAGAAATATGTTGGACAAGCTGAAGCCGACCTTCTCGAAAGGGGGACGGTTCAGCGCGCTTCATTCGACATTCGACGCCTTCGAATCCTTCCTGTTCGTACCCAATACGACCACGCACAAGGGTTCGCACGTGCGCGACTGCAACGATATGAAACGTACGATGATCGTTGTTGTGGTAGCCCTTCTGCCGGCGCTTCTGTTCGGCATGTACAACACCGGCTACCAGCACTATCTTTCGATCGGTGAAACGGTTGGTTTCTGGGGGACATTCTGGTTCGGCTTCCTGAAGGTGCTTCCTATCATAGTAGTCTCCTATGTAGTGGGTCTGGCGATCGAATTCGCCTTTGCACAGGCCCGCGGACATGAGGTGAACGAAGGCTTTCTGGTTACGGGTCTTCTGATCCCGATGATCATGCCGGTCGACATTCCGCTGTGGATGGTTGCCATCGCCACGGCCTTCTCGGTAGTCTTCTGCAAGGAGGTCTTCGGCGGTACGGGCATGAACGTCTTCAATCCGGCTCTTGTGGCCCGTGTCTTCATCTTCTTCGCCTACACGCCGGCCATCTCCGGCGAGACGGTCTGGATCGCAGGCCTGGGCAAGGCTGCTGCCGGAACGGTTGTCGACGGCTTCAGCGGCGCTACGGCACTCGAACAGCTCACGACCGGTTCGATGTCATATTCGCTGTCGGATGCCTTCTTCGGATTCATTCCGGGCTGTATCGGCGAAACCTCGAAACTGGCTATCCTGATCGGTGCCGCAATACTGCTCTTTACGGGCGTCGCCTCGTGGCGCACGATGGTGTCGGTATTCGTCGGCGGACTGGTGATGGGTCTGGTATTCAACCTGATCGGCGCCAATGCCTATATGGAGATTCCGGCTTACGTACACCTGCTGGTCGGCGGTTTCATGTTCGGAGCGGTCTTCATGGCCACCGATCCCGTCACCTCGGCCCAGACCAATACGGGCAAATATATCGTCGGTTTCATGACCGGAGCGCTTGCAATCATGATCCGCGCCATCAACCCCGCCTATCCCGAGGGAATGATGCTTGCGATACTGTTCATGAATGCCTTTGCACCGCTGGTTGACTACTTCGTGGTTGAGCGCAACATCGCCCGCCGCAACAACCGTGTCAAACTCGCTAAAAAGTAGGAGGACGGAACATATGGCAAAATACAAATACACTTGCAAGGTTTGCGGATACGTTGTCGAAGGCGACAAGGTTCCGGAAAAATGTCCGGTCTGCGGAGCTCCGGCATCGGAATTCACCGTCGAGAAGCTTGGCGGCAAGAAGTTCCTGGGCGGCAAGGAGAACAATGCATATATAATATTCTATTCTGCGGTGATGGTTATCATCGTAGCGGTACTGTTGGCCGTAGCGGCATTGTCGCTCAAGTCTCGTCAGGATGCCAACGTGCTGAACGAGAAACGCAATGCGATACTTGCATCGCTCGGAGCGACGGACAAGAGCTACGATGAGTTCATCACGGCGTATGCTGTCGACCAGAACGGTGACAAGATCGACGGCGTTGACGTGTTCGTGCAGCTGAACGACCTGAAGGCTTCGTTCGAGAACAATATCTTCCCGGTATTCGAATCGGCGGACGGACGATATGTGATTCCGATCACGGGCCAGGGCCTGTGGGGACCCGTATGGGGCTACATGGCCTTCGAGCACGACCTGAATACGGTTTCGGGCATCATTCTGGACCACAAGGGCGAGACCCCGGGTCTGGGAGCCGAAATAGCTACGCCAGCCCATCAGGCGCTCTACAAGGGCAAGCAGATTTTCGAAGGCGACCAGTTCGTTTCGATCAAGCTGAAGAAGGGCGGCGCCACACCGGGCAACCTTCATGAGGTTGACGCCATCAGCGGCGGTACGAAGACTTCGGACGGCGTGAGTGCGATGCTTTACAGCAGTCTGGAACACTACCTGCCGTGGATGGCCAAACAGAAGGCCTCCGCTTCGGACCAGGTAGCCGTAACGGCACCGGCGGCGGAGCAAGAGTCTAACGATCAAAATTTGGAAAGCAATGAGTAATATTGAGGGAAAAGAGCCGATGTTTTCGGCCAAGAACATGAAATATCTGACCGGTCCCTTATCGGCGAACAACCCGGTCATCGTACAGATTCTCGGTATCTGCTCGGCGCTGGCTGTTACGGTCAAGGTCAAGCCGGCTTTGGTCATGGCGATATCGGTAACCGTTGTCACGGCGTTTTCGAACCTGGTGATGTCGTTGCTGCGCAAGGGCATACCGTCGCGAATCCGTATCATCGTGCAGTTGGTGGTTATCGCGGCGCTGGTGATTCTGGTCGACCAGGTGCTGAAGGCATTCGTCTATGACGTATCGAAACAGCTGTCGGTATATGTGGGACTGATCATCACCAACTGTATCATCATGGGCCGTGTCGAGGCCTTCGCCCTGGGCAACAAACCGTGGGCCTCGTTCCTCGACGGTATCGGCAACGGTCTGGGTTACGGTGCCGTTCTGGTTACGGTAGCCATCGTGCGCGAACTGCTGGGCTCGGGCTCGCTGTTCGGATTCCAGATCATCAGCCCGAGCTGGTATGCGGCAAACGGCGGCTGGTACTACAACAACGGTCTGATGCTGCTCTCGCCGATGGCGCTGATCCTCGTCGGCTGCATCATCTGGATCCACCGCTCGTACAACAAGGATTTACAGGAAAAATAGGAGGTAGCATATTATGGAGTCATTGAATATATTTATCCGGTCGATCTTTATCGACAACATGGTATTCGCGTACTTCTTCGGCATGTGTTCGTACATCGCCGTATCGAAGAGCGTGAAGACGGCGTTGGGACTCGGAGCTGCGGTAACGTTCGTGATGGTCATGACGGTTCCGCTGAACTACCTTCTTAACGAGTATGTGCTGAAGGCCAATGCACTGGTCGAAGGCGTCGATTTGAGTTTCCTGTCGTTCATCGTATTCATAGCGGTGATCGCCTCGTTCGTACAGCTGGTCGAGATGATCGTTGAGAAGTTCTCGCCGACGCTCTACAACCAGTTGGGCATCTTCCTGCCTCTTATCGCGGTGAACTGCGCCATCATGGGAGGTTCGCTGTTCATGCAGCAGAAGGTCGATGCGGGAGAGATCAGCACGCTTTGGCAGTCGATTGTCTACGGTCTCGGTTCGGGACTTGGCTGGTGGCTTGCCATAGTGATGATGGCCGCGATCCGCGAGAAGACCACCTATTCGAACATTCCCAAGGCATTGCGGGGTCCCGGTATCGCCTTCATCATTACGGGTCTGATGGGTATCTCGTTCATGATATTCTCGGGTATTCAGTTCTAACCATTAAAAGAGATCAAAGAAGATGATTAACACTATAATAGTTGCAATCGTGGCCTTCATGGTGGTGACGCTGGTACTTGTGGCGCTGCTGCTTGTGGCGAAGGCCAAACTGACGACATCGGGTGATGTCACGATCGACATCAACGATGGCGAGAAGGTTCTGAATACGGCGAGCGGTTCGAGTCTTCTGGCGACTTTGGCCAACAACAATGTCTTTTTGCCGTCGGCATGCGGCGGCGGCGGATCGTGCGGCATGTGCAAGTGCCAGGTACTGGAGGGCGGCGGCGACATTCTGCCGACCGAAACAGGTTTCATTTCGCGCAAGATGCAGAAGGAGCACTGGCGTCTGGGTTGCCAGGTCAAGGTGAAGAATGACCTGAAGATCCGTGTGCCGGAGTCGGTACTTGGCGTGAAGAAGTGGGAGTGTGAGGTTGTTTCGAACCGCAACATTTCGACCTTCATCAAGGAGTTCGTGGTCAAGTTGCCCGAAGGTGAGCACATGAAGTTCCGCAGCGGCGGTTACATCCAGATCGACATTCCGAAGTACGACGAGATCAAGTTCTCGGACATGGATATCGACGAGCGTTACCGTGCCGACTGGGACAAGTTCAAGATGTGGGATCTGGTAGCGCGGAATCCGGAACCGACCTTCCGTGCCTACTCGATGGCCAACCACCCGGCCGAAGGCAACATCATCATGTTGAACATACGTATCGCCACGCCGCCGTTCGACAAGGCTACGGGCGGATTCATGAAGGTGAACCCGGGTATCTGTTCGTCGTATGTCTTCTCGCGCAAGCCGGGCGACAAGGTTACCATATCGGGACCTTACGGCGAGTTCTTCCTGCCGGACAACCTGTCGGAGAATCAGGAGTTGATCTTCATCGGCGGCGGTGCGGGTATGGCTCCGATGCGCAGCCACATCATGCATCTGTTCAAGACCGAGAAGACGAAGCGTCCGGTATCGTTCTGGTATGGAGCCCGTGCATTGAAGGAGGCACCCTATCTGGACGACTTCCACGCCATCGAAAAGGATTTCCCGAACTTCTCGTTCCACCTGGCGCTCGACCGTCCCGATCCGGAGGCCGATGCCGCAGGAGTTAAATATACGGCTGGATTCGTTCATCAGGCGCTCTATGACAACTATCTGAAGAACCACGAGGATCCCGAAGGCTGCATCTATCTTATGTGCGGACCTCCGATGATGGTTGCGTCGGTGCTCAAGATGCTTGACAGCCTGGGCGTTCCGCCTGAGAATATACTTTACGACAACTTTGGCGCATAGTCGTCCGGGTTGGGTATCATAATGGCGATCGGGGTTCTCTCCCTTGCAGGAGAATAACCCCGATCGTTTTTTTGCCGGAATTGCGCGTGATGTTATTTCCGCTTTCAACGGGTTTGCAGCCTCGGTGGTTAATCTGGATCGCGGATCTGTTATTATATATTAAGGTGTGCAGGGCCGGCGGTATCATTCATATTACAATGTTGTTACGGATTGCCCCGGGAGCCGGTAGCGCTATTGCCGGTATGATAAAAAATATTATCTTTGCAAAATTATGAAAAACATAGTGTTTGATTTGGGCGGCGTCGTTGTGGCCCGCGACCGCCATCAGTGCGGTGAAGAGTTTGCATCGTTTTTTGCCTTCGTGTGTACGGATCCGCTTCCGGACTACTGGACCGAGTACGACCGCGGTACCAAAACCCGTGAAGAGGTCGAAGCCATCATGGCCGGGATTAAAGGGTGTCCGATCGAGCGGTGCCGCTGGGCGATCGATCAGGCTATTTCGCTGCAGGCGCCCATTGCTCCGACCGAACGTCTGATAGGCGACCTGAAGGCCCGCGGATATCGTTTGTATGTCCTGAGCAACATGTCGTACGAGTTCATAGATTTCATCCGCCGGTTCGATGTCTACCGCAATTTCGACGGTGAGGTTGTGTCGTGCGAGGAGAAGATGGTCAAGCCGGAACCCGGGATATACGAATGTCTGTTGACACGCTATTCGCTCGATCCGGCCGAGACGCTTTTTATCGACGATCGGGCGGTAAATCTTCGGACGGCCGAGAAACTCGGGCTGTCGACCTTCCATTTCCGGGAGCCTCGTGAGGAGTCGTGTGCCGCATTGCGGCGGATGCTGCTCGGGGAGTCGTGCTGAGGGCCGTTGCCGCAGTGCCGGGCGAATTCCGGCGGTCCTGAGGCAGGGCGGAGTGGGTGAACGTGTAGATGTACGGGACGTAACTTCGTGGTCCTGAAGAGGATGGTTGATTTTTGGATAATGGTAATTGATAGCGCGTAATACACTACTGATGAAACCATATTGCAGAAACCTTTTATTTTTGTTCGGCATGTTCGTCTGCGGCTGTGCGGGAGCATCGGCAGATGATTCGAAAGACTACAAGCCGCATATTTACGGCACGGTAAAGACAAAATTCGAGATAAGTACATATGACGGGCAGATGCGTTTCAATGTCCGGAATTCACGTCTGGGCGTTCGCGGGAATGTATCACCGGCTCTGCGCTACGCCATGCAGATCGAATTGAGTTCGGAGGGTAAACTCGAGGTCCTCGATTCGTACGTTGCGGTCGACCTGAAGCGCCTCAGCATATCTCTCGGACAGCAGCAGTACGGTTTCAGCACCGAGCTGGACCGCGGCGGCAAAAACTACTTCGCCAACCGGTCGTTTATCGGCAAGTTCATATCGCAATACTACTCGACGGGTCTGTCGGACGGACGGCCCGTATATGATGTTAATACGATCGGATCGCGCGATATCGGGCTCTTGCTTTCGAGCGGCGGAGGGGATTTCCCGTTGACGGTGTCGTTGGGAATCTTCAACGGCGAAGGAATCAACAATCCGAAATGGACACGTCACGTCAATTTCGTGAGCCGGATCGGATATCGAATCAATCATCGGCTTCGGTTTGCGGTCGGGTACTACAACGGTCAGACCCCGGTTACGTCGATGGTTTCGGAGGCAGAAGACGGCACCCTGACGCTTGTCGGCTGCAAGCAGAAGATCGAGATGGAGAATGTCGAGGTGTTCTATACCACGCGTCGCTTCATTGTTGAGGCGGCCTATGCGACGCGGTTGCTGAGCGGCGACATGGGGCGTAATAGGATGCATTCGGTGCTTGTACAGTCGCTTTACAAGATTCCGATACGCCGGAGCAAGGTCTTTGACCATTTTGCGCCGATGGTCCGCTGGGACTGGGTCAACGACTGCAAGTATATCGATGAGGCCGATTCGTCGTTCGGGGCCTTTCGGGCGCACCGCATTACGGCGGGTTTGACTCTGGGTATGACCGAGAAGTTGCTTCGCGGCGAAATAAGGTTGAACTACGAGCACTACATGCTTGGCGACCGGCCGCTACACATGAAGGCGAATACGTTGCTTCACAACAAGTTCACACTGGAATTCATTGCGGTATTCTGATTTTTGTGGTGCTGAGGCCACGTCGGTCGATTATTTGCGGATTGGGGTCTGGAAGAGTGGAAGATAGGATATTTGGGAATAAAAATTCGCGGAAAAGTTTGCAGGGACGGAAAAAACCGTTATCTTTGCACTCGCTTTTAAGGCAATGGCGAGATAGCTCAGCTGGTTAGAGCGCATGATTCATAATCATGAGGTCGAGAGTTCAAGTCTCTCTCTCGCTACGGATGCAAACAGGTAATACATTTCAGGCAATGTGTTACCTGTTTTTTTTGTGCGTTTTCGGCGACATTTTGGCGGGATGGATACGGGTATAACCTTGTTCGGCCATGATGGACGGGTTAGTGTTGGGGAGCACATCACGGACATGTCGGCAATAAAATGCCGGAGTTGGCCCTTGCCGTCGAACGGCCATATCGAAAACACGGTGTTGTTCAGCCGGTGATACAGCCTGGGCACGGTTTTGCGGACGATCCGACACGTTGCATGCTATTGCAGCCCGATAGCTGTTTATAATTTTTTTATTTTGCCGAGAGCAGCCTGAAAATCTAATGTTTGGGCATAATACTATGTGTGTCAATATGTTGATGTTTCGATGCTGCATTGATTCGTATTTTACGTTGATGTTAAATAATAAAACAGGGTGAATTTTTGTGGAGAATTAATATGAAACGGTTGTTTTTTAGTAAAAAAAGCATTTATTTTGTGAACTCATATATTATTAGGAAGCCTAAACAGCCATATTTATTACCCAAAAGCCATAATGCGTATGCGTAGATTATTTCTCGCGTTATGCCTTATTCTTTGTACAGCGGGTGTATTCGCGTCGCCGTGTACATACTCAACGGATGGCAGACATGATGAAACAAATATCGAATCGGTAATGCGAGCCGATTCGACAACCGAAACGGTGTTCTATTTCAAACCGAAGACATCGATGTTCTTTTACGAAGGGAACGATGAACCGATCCGCCGTGCGGGCGAATTGATCACCCGTTGGCGTAAAGAGATCGATTCGGGAGAGATGTATGTTATGGTGAACGGCTACTGCTCGTCGTTCCGGACCGAGTATTCCAACTACAAGATGGCCAAATTGCGCAGCAGTCAGGTGAAATCGTATTACATCACCAACTTCGGCCTCAAGGAGGAGAATTACATAACCAACAACTATACCACACCGTATAAGGGCGACAAGGATATTGTAGCGGTATTCCGGCTTGTCAGGGGGGCAGAACTCGTTTCGGCTCAGGATGGACATGCTGTTGCAGCGGATGTCGCAGCCGACAATGACGGTGAGACGGAGGTGTATTTCGAAGAAGATTCGACGGAGTCCGAAAACGAGGGCGAGATTGTGGATGCTGAGAGCGGTGATGTCCCCGATACCTCCGACAGTCAGCAATCCGATCTGACGTCTGAGCCCGTAACCGACGGAGAGAGTGTTACAGGAGACGATACCTTCACTTCGGATGTTGCAGCAACCACAGAGGCCGACGGTACCGATCGGGAGGCGTTGCTGACGCCGGGCCGTGAGAAGACCAGATGGGAGGATTCCCGCTGGAGAGTCAAGACGAATCTTCCGGCGTGGGCGCTTGTAGTGACGAACCTCGCCGCCGAATACCGGTTTTCGGAACATTGGTCGGCGGAGCTTCCGGTCTATTTCAGTGCGTGGACGATCTCGAATACCTATCGGTTCCGCACCTTCTCCACGCAACCGTCGGTACGCTACTGGTTGTCGCCGGAGTGGAAGGGACACTTCTTTGGGGTGCACCTGACGGCCGGACAGTTCAATATCTCGACGGACAGCAAATTCAGGTACCAGGATGCTAACGGCATGTATGGCATGGGGTTTGACTATGGCTATGCGATGAAATTTTCCGAGAAGTGGGGCCTGGAGTTCAATATCGGTGCCGGCCTCATTCATACGAAATACAACGTATACTACAACATACGGAACGGAGCCCGTTTCGATACCCGCATCAAGAACTATTGGGGTATTACCCGTGTTGGTATATCGTTGATCTACACAATCAAATAAGGAGAGAGACATATGCATGAGTTCCGATACAGATTGTGGGTAATACTGTCAGTTCTTCTGACGGTATCCTGCGTTCACGAATATCCCGAGGATTACGGCGGTATCGACCCTACGGAGATCGACACCAAAATAACGTTGAGGACCGAACAGAAGTTTACACACACTTCGATAGCCAGCTCGCGTGCCGAAGAGAGTTTCGACTTCATGTATTTCATCGTCGAGCTCCACGAGGATGAGTATGGTGCTACGCCGCTGTTTCGTCGCGAAATCGGGGTTCAGAAGTTCCTGGACGGATCGGCCGCGATCGAACTCCACGAAAAGCTTCACGCCGGACACTACAAGTGTGTAGCCTACGCCATGGCGGCCAATTCGACCGACGGTACGGGGCGTATTTTCCAGACTTCCGACCTGTCGAATATCGGCTATTCGGGCTCTTATCCGGGCAATACCGATGCCAAGGAGTGTTATGAAACGCGTTTCGACATAGATCTTTCGCCGTCGGAGTGGTATGCTTCCACCGAGGTGACCAATCTGTTGAATACGCCGATGGGCAGTGTGGAGGTTATAAGTACGGATGTCAACGAGTTCATTCAGAACGAGATATCGCGCAATGAGGCGAATGCAGCTCCGGGTGACGATACGCGTGTCGACCTGTGGCAATGGGATGACTATTATGTTGTTTGGAAGTACGACCAATACTATCCGGTACGCTACAATCTATACACGGGCTTGCCCAATCAGGCTCTGAGAGAGGTGTCGTTCCGAGCCACGATCGTGCCTCAGAGCGATACGGAAGCCTCACTCGGATTCGACTACATCTTTGTCAACGGCCAGACGTCGCAGGTTTCGCTGACGCTTGAGGTTTATGACAAGAACAATACGCGGCTGAATGTCTATTCGGGCATCAAGGTGCCGATAGAACGCGGCCGGACGACCGTCATACGTGGAGAATACCTTACCAACCGGCAGGAGTCGGGTGTAGGTATCGATCCCGGTTTCGAAGGCGATATCTCAGTAGAGCTGCCCGATTGATGAACCCTTGAAACCCAAACCCGAAATGAAGAGAAGTATCATAATAATTTTGTTGGCGTTGTTCGGCGCTGCATCATGCGGCAAGGAGGATATTCCATCCGACAACGGCCTGGTAAGGATAGTGTTGTCGGCGGGCATGTCGTCGGACTACACCCGAGCTGCAGCCGACGAGACGGTGGTTGCGGATCGTTGCATACTTGAGATTTTCAATGAGGACGGTACGCGGTATTACGATGACGGTCGGCGCCTTGTGGTACGGGCCGATGCGTCGGGCCGCTTCAATTTCGAACCGATGCTGATGGCAGGCCGCAGTTACCGGTTTGTCTTCTGGGCCGACAAATCTGGCTCGACGGCTGATGATGACCTCTATTATTCTACCGCTAACGGGTTGCGTAACATAACGCTTGCCGGAGATGTTCCGGCATGCGATCTCTCGCTTGATGCCTATTACGGGACGGAGACGGTTGTGGCCGACCACTCCCAGACGGTATCGGCAACGTTGAAGCGAGCCGTATGCCGCATCAATGTTTCGACGGGTTACCGGCCTGCACAGCCTGGTGACCGGACTGTGGCAGTGACCTTTTCCGATGCTCCGGCGCGCTTCGATGCAATGACAGGCGAGATTGACGGAGAGATGGCCTGCTCGACCTCGGCAACGGTTTCGGTACCGGCGGCCGGGGATGAGGTGGAGTGGTACATGTATATGTTTGCACCGGCGGATGCCGGCCTGCGGACGGTGGATTTCGACATGGCGGTAATGTCGGAAAGTGGTGGCATGTCGGAATTCGAATATTCGTTCAGCGGGATACCGCTCGTCAGAAACCACCGCGTAAATGTAACGATAGGTTCGGCATCGGGTGCCGGAATGTCCCTGCGGATGGAATGACCGGGATGAGTTGACAATTTGAAGCGGGAAATATAATAACAGGAAAGATAATAAAAAGTAAAATTAATGTTTAACCCTTGCGGCTACATCGCCATCGGTTTGAGTGAAGGGGAAGTGCCGCGATAGAAGTGAAGAAAGAACGTATGAAGAGACTGTTGATTTTTGCGGCTGTTTTGTCATTGGGCATGACAGCTTGCCAGAAGTCGGAATCGGTGGATGCGGCATTGAAAGATGTCCAGATTTCGGTTTCGACGCTCTTGCCGTCGCAGTTGGATCAGACACGAGCTGCGGGCGACGGTACGACCGTTGATCGCTGTATCATGGAGATCTATCTTGACGGCAAGTTGTACGGCGAGCGCCAGGTGGCAGAGATACAAAATCTGAAAGCGGTATTTTCGCCGCGGCTTGTTGCTGGCAATACGTATGAGTTTGTCTTCTGGGCTGACAAGTCGGGAGGCGATCTGGAGACCGACCTGCATTACAACACATCGGATCTGTCGAATGTAACCTTTGCCGAGGGTGATGTCTATCAGGGCAATGACGAGACACGCGATGCATTCTTCGGGACGGCAACGGTTATTGCCGACCAGAACAAATCGGTTTCGGTTGATATGAAACGACCTTTCGGACAGCTCAATGTCCGGACGCTCGACATGCAGGCCGTAGCCGACGCTTCGGCATCGTATGTCCCTGAAAAGGTTTCGGTGGCCTTTGTGTCGGTTCCGACAGGTATCAACCTGTTTACCGGAGCGTTGAACGGTGAAACGGCTGCCGTGGCATATTCCGAGCCTGTCGCACTGGCGAACAATGCCGGGAATGCAGGCGAACTTACGTTTGATTATATCTTTGCGCCGGCGGGAACGGAACAGTACCTGACAGACTTTACGATGTCGTTCCTGGATGCTTCGGGAGCAGAGGTGGCTGAGGACTATGCGTTTACGAGCATCCCGGTACAGCGCAACTACCGCACGATGGTATCGGGCAACCTGCTGACCAAAAAGGCCGATATTACGGTGAATGTGATTCCGGATTTCGGCGATGGGGATATCGAAGCGAATGTGGATCGGGTTCAGACAGTGGCCGATGCCAACGAGGCGTTTGCCAATGGCGCTACGGTTGTTGAGATTACCGAGGCCCCGACCTCCGATGCACGGATTATACTTCCCAAGACTGTTGAGGGTGTATATATAACGATGCCGGTGACGACGGTTCCGGTTACGATAGAGTATGCGGATGCGGCGACGGATGAGCAGAAACCTGCAACGGTGAATGTTTCGGGCGAGCTTGCGAATCTGATTATCAATGCTCCGAATTCGACCGTCACAATCGACGGAAGCTACAATGAAGTTACCTCGACCACGGCTGCCAATTCGTTGATTATTGGCGAAGAGGCTTCGGTAGAGAGCCTTACGGTAAAGCAGGGCAACGTCGAGGTTTACGGAACGTTGAAGAACCTTGTGAGCAGACCCGGCTCGGCACAAGTTACGCTTCATGCATCTACGGCGGATGATCTGCGGACATTTGCGGCACGGCTGAACGATGGCGGCAATAAAATATATGACAATGTCGTTCTGGAGGCGGACATCGATTTCGAAGGTTCGGAATTTTATGTCACTCGGGTCAACAATGTTGTTTTGGATGGCCAGGGCCATAAGATCTCGAACTACAAGGTGGAAAAGAATACCCAGTCGGCCGGACTGTTCTGCGATGCTGTTACGGTTACGGTCAAGAACCTTACGCTTGAGAATGCCGAAGTAAAGGCTATTAATGACGGTGCGGGCAATGCGTATGCCGGATCCCTGTTGGGCCGCACGTACGGTACGATTACCGTAAGCGACGTACATGTCGTCAATCCGACGATCGAGGGTGTCAACAAGGTCGGCGGTCTGGTCGGCTTCATTGCCGAGAACAGCATCACGGCGACCGGATGTACGGTTGAGGGCGGCAGCGTCACGACCAGTTATGTCGAAGGCGAGTCGGGTCAGATCGGAGGTTTGATCGGTTATCTTGGCTCGCTTTTCGGGACCACTTGTACGATTTCGGGCTGTTCGGTCGAGAATACCGTGATCAATGCCCACATGACGCGTGAGGATCGGACGATCAGCAAGTTCATAGGCTGCTTCCAGGGCAACCAGGCGACTGACGTGTTGATAATTGACAACTGCCGTGTTGAGAATGTGACGTTGAATCCGCTGGATGATATGGCGGCTGCTTACTTCTCGGAGTATGGCGACCTGCTTGGCGGACAGCGCAATGGCCAGGGTACGGTCAAGATAACCAACAGCAATACGGATATCGTGATAGAGTCGAAGGCACAGCTTGCGTCGCTTGCCGCTTCGGTGAATGCCGGAAATAGCTATGCGAAGAAACAGTTCGTATTGGGAGCCGACATCGACCTCGGTAACGAGGCCTGGACACCGATAGGTAAAAGTGGTTCAACTTTCCAGGGTGTGTTTGATGGCAAAGGTCACGTGATCAGTAATCTGTATATCGACACTCCTTCGAAGAACGATGTCGGTCTGTTCGGCTTTACGACTGACGGCGAGATCAAGAACCTGACAGTACACAATGCCTTTGTGAAGGGTTATCTGGATGTCGGAGTGGTAGCGGGAACGCCCTATACTTCGAAATATACGAACATCACACTTACCGGAACGATACAGGTAGAAGGATTCTCGTATGTTGGCGGAATGTTCGGCAAGAATGCATATGCCAACCTTACTGATCTGACGATTGACGCCGATGAAGAGAGTTATGTCTCTGCCAACAGCGAAAACTACCGCACATATGTGGGCGGTGTAGTTGGTTTCATTGGAGAGGGCGGACATGTTATTTCGGATGTCGTTTCGAACATTGACGTTACGGGTACGACGTGTGATGTCGGCGGTATAACAGGTATAGCACACTATGGCAACTCGTTTGTAAACTGCTCGAGCTCGGGCAAGGTGACCCTTACCAACGCCCAGGATACTGGCGATCAACTTGAGATAGGCGGTATTGCAGGTGTTTGGAACAATTACAAAGGTACTACAGTGACCTTCTCGGGCTGCTCGTTCACCGGTACGTTGGCAACATACCTGAACGGAGAGGATTACTCTGCGGCCGTTGCCGAAACCAACAAGATCACCGGCGCTGCCTACAACAGAGGTTCAACTGACGGTGAACTCATAATCGAGTAACTGTCATTAAATATCTGCAGGAGCCTGACCGCTCCTGCGGGTACAACATTAAACACTTTTAACTTTTTTATTAACATGCTGATTATCAACCTCGTTGTGTAAGCAACGGGGGGGGGAGGCACAAAACATCAATCAAACGATGAAGAAACTTCTTCTTTTGACGGCCATTACCCTTTTCGGGATGACCGCCTGCCAGAAGGCAGAATCGCCCGAAATCACTTCGGACGAAGTACAAATTACGGTAGAGACCTCGTTGCCGGGACAGCTGGACCAGACGCGTGCTGTGGGCGACGGTACGACGGTTGACCGCTGTATCATGCAGATCTATCTTGACGGAGAGCTGTATGGCGAACGTCAGGTAGCCACGGTCAGCAATCTGAAGGCAACCTTCTCGGCCCGTATGATTGCCGGCAAGACCTACGAACTGGTTTTCTGGGCTGACAAACAGGGTACAGACAAGAATACCGACCTGCATTACAATACGACCGACCTGTCACAGGTAACGTTTGCCGAGGGTGATGCCTATAAGGGCAATGACGAGACTCGTGATGCATTCTTCGGCAAGGTTGAGGTTACGGCCGACCAGAACAAGTCGGTTCCGGTAGACCTGAAGCGTCCGTTCGGTCAGCTGAATGTTCGGACACTCGATCTGGAGGAGGTGAAGGCTGCCGCTCCGGCGCTTGAGCCCAAGAAGGTTAAGGTATCGTTTGTTTCGCTTCCGACCGGCATCAACCTGCGTACCGGTGCGCTTCTCGACGACTCGAAAGCGGCTGTTGCCTATACCGATGCAGCGGCTGTTGTGGATGCAGCAGGCAATCTGTCGTTCGATTACATCTTCGCCCCTGCGGGAACGGAGCAGTATCTGACCGACTTTACCATGTCGTTCCTGGATGATGCCGGAACGCCCGTGGCATCAGATTACGAATTCGCGAGCATCCCGGTACAGCGCAACTATCGCACGATGGTATCGGGTAACCTGCTGACCAAGAAAGCCGATATTACGGTGAATGTAGTTCCTGGCTTCGACGGTACGATCGATAAGAAGATCGTTGAGGTTGCAACACTGAAAGATCTGAATACCATTATTATGAATGGCGGTAATGCCAAGATGGTAGATGACATAACCATATCGGGCCTGCCCACGTATATGTTTGACGACGCTGAAATCGACCTGAATGGTAATACCCTTACGGTAAATACACTATCCACAGCGTCGAAATCGACCAAATTCGATGTCTACGGAGCGTCTCTGACCTTCAAAAACGGAACCATTGAGGCTAACACCATGAAAAATGATTTGGATGTTCTGATTATCGGAGAGGCAGGTTCTTCGGTTGTATTGGACGACGTTATCATAAATACTAATGGTGTAGCCGTGGGCCCCAATGCACAGTCGACCATTACGATTAAGGATTCGGAGCTGAACTGCGGTCCTTATGCCGTAGCAACAAACGCTTCGGGGGCTACCAACCAGGATTATGGCGTCAAGATCGAGATCGAAAATACGACAATGAAAGGAGCAACTCCTATGTGTATCAATATACCGTGTACGCTGATCATGGATGGCTGTACGGTAATTGGCAATACGCAGGGTATGATGCTCCGTGGTGGTAGGGCAATGGTCAGCAACAGTACGATTGTCCTTGATACTAATGATTTTACTAGTGCCGAAGATGCCGAGTTTTATGCCAATTATTTCGAAGGGAACAATTGGGAAACCGGCAATAAGGTTAATGTCGCAGCACTGACCGTCGGAAACAAGGTAGCTGACACAAGCACAAGCTATCAGTATCCCACTGAACTGGACCTGAGGAGTACCACTGTGTGGGTGAGAGGAACATACGCTTCGTACTTCCCGGCAATGTATGTTTGGGCAAATCAGGGCGAAGGTCTGGGCGTGTCGATTGTTTACGATCCCGGTTGCTCGTTCATGCAGGAGGGTGGTTCGCCCAACGCAATCGTATACGGCAGCAAGAACATCACCGTAAACGGCGAGCCTCAGAATGAATAAACGGTCCGATGGCCGTAATGGCGGCATCCTTGGATATTTCGGTGATCCGAATATCCGGATTGTGGCGGTTCGCCCGCTGGAGATGCCGCCGTTGCGCCTAAGGCCCGAACAGTAACAGAATATGGCCCTGCTTGAGGGTGCGACTGTATTCCGTTGCAGATAGACAGACAAGCGGCACATTGAACTTCAATGTGCCGCTTGTCTGTCTTCTGTATTTTGGATTTCGTCCGTCCGTCCGTCCGGTCAGATCAGTCAGCCATTACGGCTCTCCGACGGGGCAGGCTT
>URTU01000023.1 GCA_900550925.1 uncultured Alistipes sp.
TCGTCAAGAACATGTTCATCCGCCCCACCGAGGAGGAACTCGAAAACTATGGCGAACCCGACTTCGTATCGTTCAACGCTTCGAAGGCCAAGGTCGAAAACTACAAGGAACTCGGCCTTAACTCCGAAACCGCTACCGTCTTCAACCTCGCTACCAACGAGCAGGTTATCCTGAACACATGGTACGGCGGCGAAATGAAGAAGGGTCTGTTCTCGATCATGAACTACCTGTTGCCCCTGCGCGGTATCGCCTCGATGCACTGCTCGGCAAACACCGACCTCGAAGGCAAGAACACCGCTATCTTCTTCGGTCTGTCGGGCACCGGCAAAACCACCCTTTCGACCGACCCCAAACGTCTGCTGATCGGCGACGACGAGCACGGATGGGACGATGAGGGCGTATTCAACTTCGAAGGCGGATGCTATGCAAAGGTCATCAACCTCTCGAAAGAGGCCGAACCCGATATCTACAACGCCATCAAACGCGATGCACTGCTCGAAAACGTTACCGTCGACAAGAACGGCAAGATCGACTTCGCCGACAAGAGCGTTACCGAGAATACCCGTGTATCGTATCCTATCTACCACATCAAGAATATCGTGAAACCCGTTTCGAAGGCTCCCGCCGCCAAGAAGGTGATCTTCCTGTCGGCCGATGCATTCGGCGTGCTGCCTCCGGTGTCGATCCTGACCCCCGAGCAGACAAAATACTACTTCCTGTCGGGCTTCACCGCAAAACTCGCCGGTACCGAGCGCGGTATCACCGAGCCTACTCCGACCTTCTCGGCTTGCTTCGGCGCCGCATTCCTGTCGCTGCACCCCACCAAGTACGGTGAGGAGCTCGTCAAGAAGATGAAGGCTTCGGGAGCTACCGCATACCTGGTAAACACCGGCTGGAACGGAACCGGAAAACGTATCTCGATCAAGGATACCCGCGGCATCATCGACGCTATCCTCGACGGTTCGATCGACAAGGCTCCGACCAAGACCATCCCGTACTTCAACTTCACCGTTCCGACTCAGCTGCCCGGTGTTGATCCCGCAATCCTGGATCCCCGCGACACATATGCCGATCCGGCTCAGTGGGATGAGAAGGCTAAAGACCTCGCTTCGCGCTTTATCAAGAACTTCACCAAGTTCACAACTAACGAAGAGGGCAAGAAGCTGGTTGAGGCTGGTCCGAAACTCTAATGCATGCGTAAGGGCTGAACCCCTCAAAATAGCGGACGAGGCGCGACAACAAAATGTCGCGCCTCGTTTTTTACGCCGGCAAATAATTAAATTACGCAAGCCGATACATATAAATATATGTACAACAGCGTTCAGACAGGACGAATCGACCTCCACCTGCCCGGCACCGACCCAACAGAAGGAAAATCTTTCCACTCCCACACTCTCACCTTGCCGAAGGGCGGATCAACCCTTGCGTTTGAAGCGTGACGGAGAGCTGCCGGTATGTTGTTTGAAATATTTTCCGAAAAACGACTGCGACGAGAAATTCAACGCGTATGAAATCTCCTGAATGCTCATGCCCGAATATTTCAGCAGCGTCTTGGCCTCGAGGATAACGTATTCGTCGATCCAGCGGGCGGCGGTCTTACCGCTCACCTCCTTGACCACCGACGAGAGGTACTTCGGCGTTATATTCATCTCTCGGGCGTAGAAACCCACACTGCGTTCACTCTTGTGATATGTCTTCAACAGCGACATGAACCTCTCGAAGATCAATCCGCAACGGCCATGCCGCATACGCTCCTCCTCGACATTGCGCTGATCAATATCCGACAAGATATAGAACACGGTCGTAAAGAGCGTATGTATGATATCGCTCTTGTATTTGTTCTTGTCCGATTCGAGCATGGTCTTGATCAGCAGGAACAGCTGTCTCAGCTCCGAAATGTCGTTGTCGCTAAGCTCCATGCAGGGCCACTTCCCCAACCGCATGTATACGGGCAGCGACGTCGCAACGTCGACCGGAACATTGCTGATGAACTTCTGCGAGAACGCCACAACATAGGCCTTTGCATCCTCACTGCACTCGACCGTCTTCACAATACTCTCGTCATGCACGTACAGCAGCGTATTCGGTTTCAGGTCATACTGCTCGGTCCCGATGCTCACGCGAGCCGTCCCCTGCATCATCACCAACGCGATGAACCCGTCGATCAACGTCGGGCAGAGCGGTGCCATCATGTTGTCGATGAACAGAATCACAAGATCGTCCGACAGATAGATCGCCTTGTCGATATTGTGGCGTATCTGCGAAATCGAGAGTTTGTTTACATTGTGGGTAGTCATCGCACGAATCGTTTTGAAGGATGTGAAACGCCGACAGACCTCATCGCTCAACTTGCGGCATGACAAGTCGTATGGCCCCGTGCCGGCATCCCAGTTCGACCGGCAATGCCGGTCCGGGCTGTCCGTCGACATCGGTCGGCTCATCCTTTGACGACTCGATCCGCATCGTCCGGCAGTGGAAGTGCATCACGTCGCGCGGAGGCTCACCGATCCCGCCGAAAATATAGTGCAGGAATGTCGGAACGGCCGAAAGCATCGGAACCGTGCCGCTCCGCAGAACCAGAACGTCCAGATAACCGTCATCGATCTCGGCCATGCGGGCCAGCTTGAAATTGCCGGCCGTCTTGCCGTTGAAGGCCAGGACGATCAGCGCCTGTCCCTCGAAGTCACCGTCATCCGAATGGATCGAAACCGGCATCGTATGGATATGCATCAGATCCTCCATGCCGCCCATTATGTATGCAGCCCGGCCGATCGAGTTTTTCAACGCTGTCGGCGTGCGCTGCGAAACGTTGGTAAAGAGTCCGAAGCTGAATACGTTCACGAAATAATTCCCGTTGACACACCCCAGGTCCACACGACGCGCCTCACCGTCCAGAATCTGGCGGCAGGCTTGCATCGGATTGCGGTTCATGCCGATCGTACTGGCGAAATCATTCGCCGTACCCGACGGAATCACCGCAATCGGGATGTCTATCCCGCGGGCCAGCATGCGGTTGACCACAAAGTTGATGGTCCCGTCCCCGCCGGCTATCAGCAGGTGTTCGCACCGCTCCGCCTCATCGCCGAACAGCTCCGTGTCGGCCGCCCCGAAGTCGATCTCATACGGCTCGACCGAGATGCCACGATCGGCATACGTCCGCGATATGTCGTCCAGATAGTTGACTATGGCACTTGCGCCGAGTCCCGAAAGCGGGTTGTAGATGAATCGTACTCGCTTCTCCATAACAACACGTATATCACTGAGCTATTATTTTCCGCATGCCGGGAGAGTGCCATACACGGAATTCTCCCTCCCGGTCACTTCCTTCGTCCACGTAGATCAGGTATGCCGACACGTCTGGCAGCGACGAGATCAACTCCTTGGCCCGTTCGAGCCCCACCGACATGCACATTGTCCCCAAGGCATCGGCTTCGGCCGACGTCGGAGCAATGACGGTTGCCGACAACAGATTCGAGACGGCGCTCTGACCCGTAGTGGGATCGATCGTATGGGCGATCTTGCGGCCGTTCTCGTCGATATAGAAACGGCGGTAGTTGCCCGAAGTAGCCATGCCGCAATCGGTCAGTTTGAGGACCACCTGACAATTCTCGCCGGGAGTCATGTTGCCGTCAACGGGCGAATCGACCGCAACACGCCACATCCCGCTCAGCGGATTCTTGCCGCGGCAGACGATCTCGCCGCCCACCTCGACCATATAGTCGGCAATCCCCATGCTGTCGATCGCTCCGGCAATCAGATCGACCGTATATCCCTTGGCTATCGAGTTGAAATCCAACTGCATGCGTTTATCTTCCCGAACCAGCCGGCCATCCGCCACCGACACCTTGCGGTAACCGACAAACTCCAACAGCGAATCGATATTCGGCGTATGCTTCGGTTTGTCGCCGCCGGCAAATCCGTACGCCTCGGTCAGCGGAGCCACCGTAACGTCATACTTTCCGTCGCTCAGTTCGCTCACCTCAGCGGCCATCTCCAGCAGACGCTCGATATGGCAATCCACCGAATCGGTTTCGCCGCGGTTGATCCGGCTCAGCAGCGAGGTCGAGTCGTAAATCGACACCGACATGGTCATCATGTTGAAGATACTGTCGGCGGCATCGACTATCCGGCGGATATTCTCTTTGCCGGTATGGGCTACGATACGGTATGTAGTGCCTATTCCGGCGCCCTCGATACGGACATACTCATCGCTTTTGTCGCCGCCCGAGCATCCCGTTGCCAAAATGACCGCCGCAACCATTGTCACAGCCAGATTCAACGATCCACGAAAACCTTTTACGCGTCCTTTCATATTCAGTATGGATTTACAATTTTACACTCCGTTTGCAAAAGCTTGCCGTCCGGGCTTCGTACTCGAACCGATACACGGCAGCAATCGGCCAAAGGTAACAATTTTGGTATAATTTCACAACCCGCAACGCAATTTTTGGATAAACGGTTGGTTTATAATCAAAAAACTTCTATCTTTGCGGTCACGCTCTGGTGGCATCCGGTAAGGCGGATCCATCGTAGAGTGGAACCATAATAAATTTTTAATTATGAGCTATTTAACAGCTGAAAAAAAGCAGGAGCTTTTTGGCCAGTACGGCAAGTCTAACACCGATACCGGCTCTCCCGAGAGTCAGATCGCGCTGTTTTCGTACCGTATCAACCACCTTACGAATCACCTCAAGACAAACAAGCACGACTTCGGCACCCAGCGCGCACTGCTGCGTCTGGTCGGTAAACGCCGCCAGCTGCTTGAGTACCTCAAGGAGATTGATATCGAAAGATATCGTGCCATTGTGAAGGCGCTCAACCTCCGTAAATAGGTCTGTCAGACGAGGAGTAGCAATGAAGGCAATTTCCTGCAGATTGCCTTCATTTGCTTACTGAAAACCCAACGAGGGGGGGGGTAGGAGAAGAGGGAAGAGGAAGAGGGGGAAGAAGAGGAGGAAGAAGGGGAAGATAGGGCATCTCATTCCATGCCGCAGCAGCCAGTCAGCCGCAAGGACAAACCCCTGACATAACAAAACGACCACCCCCCTGACACAACAATATGATATGATGCAACGCCGGCGCAACCTGCCTCACCACCCTTGACTCAAAAAAACGCAAGTGGCCCCGCCTGTGATCAAAAAAAACGAAACATTCAAGAGGTAAAAAAACTATAAGATTCAATGATGTACAATGCAACACAAAAGGTGATAAGCCTGAGCGGAAACCGCGAAATTATCATCGAAACAGGAAAGCTGGCAAAACAGGCCGACGGTTCGGTCGTGGTGAAGCAGGGCGATACGATGCTGCTGGCAACGGTCGTGGCAGCAAAAGACGCAAAACCCGATACCGACTTCATGCCGTTACAGGTAGACTACAAGGAGAAATATGCCGCCTGCGGCCGATATCCGGGTGGATTCCTCAAACGTGAGGCCCGTCCGACCGACAACGAAATACTGGTGGCCCGTCTGATCGACCGTGCCCTCAGACCCCTCTTCCCGTCCGACTTCCACGCCGAGGTATTCGTTACCGTAACTCTCATCTCGGCCGACAAGGATATTCAGGCTGACGCCCTGGCCGGTCTGGCCGCTTCGGCTGCCCTCGCCGTATCCGACATCCCGTTCGGCGGCCCGATATCCGAAGTACGTGTTGCTCGTATAAACGGCGAGTTTGTCATAAACCCCACTTTCTCGCAGATGGAACAGGTCGACCTCGATATCATGGTCGGCGGTACGCTCGACAATATCCTCATGGTCGAAGGCGAAATGAAGGAGGTTTCGGAAGAGGTCATGCTCGACGCAATCAAGTTCGCTCACGAGGAGATCAAGAAACACTGCCAGGCTCAGATCGAACTCTCGAAAGAGCTCGGCAAGGATGTCAAACGTACATACTGCCACGAGGTCAACGACGAAGAGCTGCGCCAGCTCATAATCAAGGAGACCTACGACAAGGCTTACAAGGTCGCTACCAGCGGCACCTCGAAGCATGAGCGCAGCGACGCCTTCGACGCAATCGAGGCAGAATTCGCATCGCGCTACACCGAGGAGGAGCTCGTCGAGAAGATGCCCCTCATCAAGCGCTACTTCCACGACGATGTCCTCAAGAAGGCCATGCGAAACATGATCCTCGACGAGGGCCTGCGTCTCGACGGCCGCAAATGCAACGAAATCCGCCCCATCTGGTGCGAAGTGGGTTACCTGCCCGCAGCACACGGTTCGGCGATCTTCACCCGCGGCGAGACCCAGTCGCTGACAACCGTTACCCTCGGTACAAAACTCGACGAAAAACAGATCGACGAGGTGCTGGTTCAGGGTACCGAACAGTTCGTCCTGCACTACAACTTCCCACCCTTCTCGACCGGCGAGGCAAAGGCTTCGCGCGGACTGAGCCGTCGTGAAATCGGTCACGGCCACCTCGCATGGCGCGCCCTCAAGCCGATGGTCCCCGTAGGCGAGGAGAACCCATATGCCGTACGCGTGGTGAGCGATATCCTCGAATCGAACGGTTCGTCGTCGATGGCTACCGTATGCGCCGGAACCCTCGCACTGATGGACTCGGGCCTCAAACTCAAGAAACCCGTTTCGGGTATCGCAATGGGTCTGATCACCGACTCCAAAACCGGAAAATATGCAATCCTGTCGGATATCCTCGGCGATGAGGACCACCTCGGCGACATGGACTTCAAGGTAGCCGGCACAAAGGATGGTATCACCGCTACACAGATGGATATCAAGGTCGACGGCCTGTCGTACGAGGTGCTCGCTAAAGCTCTCCAGCAGGCAAAGGAGGGACGTATGCATATCCTCGGCAAGATCACCGAGTGCATCGCCGAGCCCCGTGCCGACTTCAAGCCGTTCGTTCCGCGCATCGTTCAGATCACCATCCCGACCGAATTCATCGGCACCGTGATCGGCCCCGGCGGAAAGGTCATCCAGGAGATGCAGAAACAGACCGGCACCACCATAACCATCACCGAAGACGACAACAAGGGTATCGTCGACGTATTCGGCCCCGACAAGGAGTCGATCGACGCCGCCCTGGCCCGCATCAAGGCTATCGTAGCGATCCCCGAGGTAGGCGAAGTCTACAACGGCAAAATAAAGTCGATCGTATCGTTCGGCGCCTTCGTCGAGATCCTTCCGGGCAAGGATGCCCTGCTCCATATCTCCGAAATCGGTAACCGCCGCTACGAAACAATGGAGGAGACCGGCCTGAAGGAGGGACAGATGATCGAGGTCAAACTGATCGGCATCGACCCGAAAACCAACAAGTTGAAGCTCTCCCGCAAGGCTCTTCTCCCGAAGGAGGAGGGTGCCGAGGAGGAGCCCCGCAACAACCGCGACAACAACCGCCGCGACAACGGCCGCCGCGAAAACCGTGACCACAGAAAGCCCAAACGCGACTGATAATCGCACAAGGCATACGAATAAAAATATGACTCCGCCCTTGATATTTTAGGGGCGGAGTTGTATTTTGTTAAAAATAGAACTATATTTGCGATAATTATGAGTATGTAGAATCGCATGCAGAAGGGCTCCGGGCCTGCAAATCGACCTCCCAGACCAACCGCATGAAACGTAATTACCGACTCAAACCGGAGACCTGCGGCTACCAATGTCCAAGGGCTCCCCGACCAAAGTGTGAAACGAATGACTTGAATAAATCGATTTACTTAAAAATTTGTGCTATGAAAAATCTTGTAAAAGTACTGTTCGCCATGACTATAGCAGTCTTTGCGCTGTCGAGCTGCAACTGCTATAAGAAGATGGGCAAAAAGGCTGATTCGGTAGAATACAGCTGCACACCTGAAGTACTGGTTCTCAACAACGGCGTTGTTGCCGCCGAGGTGACCGTAAAGTTCCCGCCCAAGTATTTCAAGGAGAAGGCCGTGCTCAAGATCACTCCCGTCCTGGTATTCGAAGGCGGTGAAATCGCCGGTACAGCAAAGTATCTCCAGGGCGAAAAGGTCGATGACAACTACACCGTCATCTCTTATGCCAACGGCGGTTCGTACACCCAGACCGTTGTATTCCCCTACGACGAGCGCGCAAAGATATCGACCCTCGAACTGCGCACCGAATTCAAGTGCAGCGGCAAATGCAGCGACAAATACAATGAGTTCGCCCAGGCCGCTATCGAACCGGTGGTCGTAGCCAAGGGTATCAACACCATGCAGAAGGAGCTCGACTACACCGAAGGTATGCAGTATATGGCCGACAACTTCAAGAAGTCCGAAACCGTATCCGCAAAGACCGAGATCCTCTACAAGATAGGTGACTCGCGCGTGGCCAAGAACGCCCTCAGCGACGAGCAGACCGAACTCTTCAAACAGTTCGTACTCGAAAACAAGGACAAGGAGAACTCGCAGGCAAACAAGATCTATGTCAAGGGTTACGCTTCGCCCGACGGCCCCGAGAAGTTCAACGACAAACTGTCGGCAAAACGTAGCGAAACCGGTAAGAAGGCTATCGAAAAACAGATGGAGGATATCGAAGGCCTCACATTCGACGCCGCTTCCTACGGTGAGGACTGGGAAGGTTTCCAGGAACTGGTTGCCGCTTCCGATATCGAGGACAAGGACCTGATTCTCCAGGTGCTCAAACTCTACGATTCGCCCGCTACCCGCGAAACCGAAATCAAGAACATGTCGGCCGTATACAGCACCCTCAAGGATGAAGTGCTGCCCAAACTGCGCCGTTCGCAGATCATCTCTACCGCCGAGCTGGCAAGCAAGAGCGATGACGAACTCAAGGCTATCGTCGAGAGCAACGTCAACGACCTCGAGTGCGAAGAGATGCTTTATGTGGCTACCCTCTACAAGGGCGATCCCGAGACCCAGAGCAAGATCTACGCAGCTTGCGCAAAGAAATACAACGATGCCCGCGCTTACAACAACCTCGGTATCGCTCTGGCCGAAATGGGTCAGTACGACAAGGCTGCCGATGCATTCAAGAAGGCTGCCAAGCTGACTTCGTCGTCCGAGTTGAACAACAACCTCGCAATGATCAACCTGGCTCAGGGTGACGTTCAGGAGGCCAAGAAATATGCTGCCAGCGCTTCGACCGAAGCCAAGGCTCTTCTCGCCGCTTCGGAAGGCAACTACACCGATGCTGCCAACAAGCTCGAAGGCTACAATGCCGCTCTGGCCGAGTACATGAACGGTAACCTCGCCGCTGCCAAGAAGGCTCTGCAGGGTGACACCTCGGCCAAGGCTGAATACCTGCGTGCCGTGATCGCTTCGAAAGAGGGCGATGTAAACAGCGCTGCCGCTTACCTCAAGAGCGCTATCGCAAAGGACAAGTCGCTCGCTGCAAAGGCTGAGAAGGACATCAACCTGGTAAACGTCTACAAGACCCTCTAATCAGATCATCCTGATTACCGACAACAGGGCTCCCGATCGGGAGCCCTGTTTTTTATTGCCCGGCCGTCTGCAAACGGTCGCCCCCGCCACCGGTCGGCCCCCTCCACGGCCCGCAACCGAGATTCTACGAACAACAATTCGGCTTTTACGGAAAAAGTATTATATTTGCATTGTAGGTTACTACACTGAATCTAAATCATAAGCCTTATCCTATGGAATACGCCAATCGACTGAAAGAATATGCCCCCGCTCCCGATAAAGATGCGTTGGCACAGAAGGTCGCCGAAATCAAACAGGCGGCTCTCCGCAACATGAACAGCGAGGTTTACAAGTTCTGTCATTCGGTCATCGACCTTACCACGCTCTCGTGCAACGATTCCGTAGAATCGGTAACACGTCTGGCACGTAAGGCCGTCGACTTCTACAAGGACTATCCGAACATTCCGAACGTGGCTTCGATCTGCATCTATCCGCCATTCGTCGAGACCGTAGGCGTCGCCGTCGACGGAACCCCGATGCGGATCACAAGCGTCGCCGGCGGATTCCCTTCGTCACAGACATTCATCGAGGTCAAAATGCTCGAGGTGGCAATGGCTGCCGAAAATGGCGCCGACGAGATCGATATTGTAATCAATGTCGGCGAAATGTTGCAGGGACACTTCGACCAGATGGCGAACGAAGTCGAAGTCCTGCGGCAGGAGGCTTCCGACGTTACGCTGAAGGTAATTATCGAATCGGGGGCACTGCTCACGCCCGACCTGATCCGAAATGCTTCGCTGCTGTCGATGATGGCCGGAGCCGATTTCGTCAAGACCTCGACCGGAAAGATCGACATCGCGGCTACGCCCGAAGCTGCCGTAATAATCTGCGAAGCAATCCGCGACTATTATCAGAAAAGTGGTCGTAAAGTCGGATTCAAAGCAGCCGGAGGTATCCGCACCGCCGAAGAGGCTGCACTCTACTATACGATCGTAGAACAGATCCTCGGTCGCGAATGGCTTACGCCCGAACTTTTCCGCATAGGCGCCACTTCTCTGGCAAACAGCCTGTTATCTGCCATCGAAGGCTGCACGGTAAAATATTTCTGACAGGCGCACCGCTTACCTATCCAGTGATGAGGGCCGTGGACAGATGAGGAGAACGGCCATGTACAAATGAGGAAAAAGATGGAAAAATCAGGGGCGCGGGGACAGATAAGGAGAGACGTGGAAAAATGAGCAGAAGCGTAGCCAGAAGATAATAAACCCGCGCCGAAACGAAAGTGTCCTGCGGACAATCATTGTCGGTAGGAGAATAACGGCAGTGGACACACTCGGCAGTAAATGCTGGAAGGTGTGTGAGCAATCCCGGAAGAGCGCTGTCAATGGTGATAAATGACGGGAGAATATCGGGCCGTGGCGACAAAACCGAGTGACTGCCACAATCGGTAAATGTCGATAGCGGTCGGTCTGTATTATAGATACCTGTCGGCCGGCTCAAGCACCTGCCCCGACTCAAAAAAACGAGATCCCCAAACAGATTGAATCTGTTTGGGGATCGGTCATTTTAACGGTCCGGCCGCCTACTTCTTTATATTGGCCACCAACCGCTGCATGTTCTGTACGAAAGCCGTCGGCGTAACCGCTCCGACAAGCTTGCCGACCAGATTCCCTTCGGAATCAAGCAAAAGGCATGTCGGGATCGAACTGATACCGTAGATCTGAGATACCCGTCCGCCCTCATACTGGTCGACGTCGTAACGCACAGCCACGAAGTTGTCATTGACATAGTCGCCGACAGAGCTGTCGGCAAACGTCCGCTCCATGATTCGGCACGGTCTGCACCATGTCGCATAGAGTTCGACCAGAAGCAACCGTTGTTCATCGCCGGCCTGACCGAGCATCTGTTCCAGCGAACCGCTGCCGAATTCAACACCCGAAGGCGCCTGGGTTTGCGAGGTCGACTCGCCGAGCGCAGGCTCCCCGGCACGAACCGCAACCGAAGCATACGCTACAATGCATAAGAATAGAAACAATTTTTTAATCATGAGGCGAAGATAGGCCATTTCGTACATATACGCAACTCATTGCAACAAATTTTATGCCGAAACCATCCATTCCGGGGCGATTTACCAAAACCCGCAATACCCGCAGGCAACTATCTGCACGCCTGGGCTCCGCCTTTCTGCGCCGCCGTAGACAACAACCCGCACGCTGCCTTGATATCCTCACCGCGCGACCGGCGGATCGTCGCCGTAATGCCCTTGCGGACCAATGCATCCCGAAACGCCTCCATCGCTGCACTGTCGGGACTGAAGTAGGGTGAATCGGGAATGCGGTGGAAACGGATCAGGTTGATGCGGCAGTTCATCCCTCCCAGAAGTCGGGCCAGAGCCTTGACATGGGCCGGAGAGTCGTTCAGCCCGCTCATAACGATATACTCGAAGCTCACCCTTCGCTGGTGCGAGAAGTCGTAATGCCGCAGCAGGTCGACAACCTCGGCAATCGGATAGGCCTTCTCTACGGGCATGATCTCGGCCCGTTCGTCATGGATCGGGTTGTGCAGGCTCACGGCCAGGTGGACACGGCTCTCCTCCAGAAAACGCCGCAACGACGGCAATACCCCCGCCGTCGAAACCGTAATGCGCGTCGGACTCCAGCCATACCCCCACTCGGAGGTCAGGACCTCGAGCGACCGCAGGACGTTGTCAAGATTGTCGAGCGGCTCACCCATTCCCATATATACTATATTAGTCAAGCGGTCACGCTCGGGAAGCGAAGCAACCTGATTCAGTATCTCGAGCGTCGAGAGGCTATGATGCAGCCCCTGCCGCGCCGTCATGCAGAAACGGCATCCCATGCGGCATCCCGCCTGCGACGATACACACAACGTAGCCCGCTCGCCATCAGGAATATATACAGCTTCGACCTTCGATATCTCATCCGCCGTCGCATAAAGATATTTACGCGTTCCGTCAGAGGATTCGGCCACCCCAAGCGGCTGCGAAAGCCCGATGTCAAACCGCTCGGCAAGCCGCTGCCGGTTCACGGCCGAAATATCCGTCATCTGTTCCACCGCCCCGACACCGTGACGATAAAGCCAGCGTGCCAACTGCTTGGCCGCAAACCGAGGCATCGACAACTCCTTGACCGTAACCTCCAATTCGGACAGGGTCCTACCGTATAAATGTTCCATAAAAAAATCGAGTGATGTCCAGGCCGATACCGACCCGAAGCACAAATATATCTATTTTTTCATGTTTTTTTTGCCAATGTTCTTTTTTTTCAGAGAATGTTACTATATTTGTAGAGCCTAAAATGCATTCGCCTTGCAAAAACGACTAAAAAAATTATAATATGGAGATCAAGAAAAACCCTAAAGCCGACCTCAATAACAAAAGAGGTCTGTTTCTCGAAATCGGTTTGATTTTCTCGCTCGCGTGTGTTGTCCTCGCATTCGCATATACGCCGAAAGAACGTACCGTAGAGAAACTCGACGTCAAACAGGCTATTGCCGAAGTCGAAATGGTCGACATCACTACCCAGGAGGAGAAACCCGTTGAACCGCCCAAGTCGGTTGAAATGCCCGTGCTGTCTGATATTATATCGGTGGTCAGCAACGACACCAAAATCAACACCAACTTCAGTTTCACGGAGTTCGACGAAAATATCACTATCGCTCCGGTAGAAGCTACCGTAACCGAAGAGGTCGTTGCCGATGACGAACCGTTCCTCTTCGCCGAGGAGATGCCTACATTCCAGGGCGGTGACCTGAATGTATTCCGTAACTGGGTTCAAGGTCAGCTCAAGTACCCCATCATCGCTCAGGAAAACGGTATTTCGGGCCAGGTAACCGTAACTTTCGTTATCGAACGCGACGGCTCGCTGACAAACATCCAGGTGCTCCAGTCTCCCGACCGTTCTCTCTCGGAAGAGACTATCCGCGTGCTGAAGGAGTCGCCAAAATGGACCCCCGGAAAACAGCGTAACACCCCCGTGCGTGTCCGCTACAACCTGCCTGTCATCTTCCGTCTCTCGAACTGATCGGCAACAAGCTTGACTATCGAAACTATTGAGGGTGTCCCTGAATCTTTCAAGGGATACCCTTATTTTTAAAGTATATGCAGGAAAACGACAATAACATATCTGCTCAGGCCGAACCGCTACAAAAAGCTGTCCTTATATCGGTCATCCCCGAACGGCAGAAACAACGTCAGGCCGAAGAGTATCTCGACGAACTGGAATTCCTCGCCGAAACTGCCGGCGTAACTACCATTCGCCGGTTCATCCAGATACTCCCCTCGCCAAACGCCAGAATATATGTCGGCCCAGGAAAGCTCGAAGAGATAGCCGCTTATTGCGAACAGGAAGCTATCGATATGGCAATATTCGACGATGAACTCTCACCGTCGCAGACTCGGAACATCGAAAAAGAGTTGCCATGCCGGATCCTCGACCGTACACGACTGATCCTCGATATCTTCAGTTCCCGCGCACAGACAGCCTATGCCAAGACTCAGGTCGAGCTGGCTCAACTCGAATACATGTTGCCCCGACTGGCCGGTATGTGGACTCACCTCGAGCGGCAGCGAGGTGGTACCGGAACCCGTGGCGGTGCCGGTGAACGCGAGATCGAAACCGACCGCCGAATTGTCCGTAACCGTATCGCAAAACTGAAGGAGGATCTCAAGAAGATTGACCGGCAGATGGCCGTCCAACGAAGCAATCGCGGACAACTGGTCAGAGTATCGCTGGTCGGATATACCAATGTCGGCAAATCGACACTGATGAACCTGCTGAGCAAGAGCGATGTATTTGCCGAAAACAAACTCTTTGCAACGCTCGACACAACGGTCCGGAAAGTAGTTCTCGACAATCTGCCGTTCCTGATCTCCGATACGGTGGGCTTCATCCGCAAACTTCCTACGCAGCTCATCGAGTCCTTCAAATCGACACTCGACGAGGTTCGCGAAGCTGACCTGCTGCTGCACGTGGTCGACATATCGCATCCGGGGTTCGAGGAGCAGATGGAGGTCGTCAAGCAGACCCTCTGCGACATCGGGGCCGGCGACAAACCGACATTCGTAATATTCAACAAGATCGATGCCTACAGTTTCGTGCCGAAAGAGGAGGATGACCTGACGCCGGCTACACGTGAAAACCGTTCACTCGACGATCTGCGCAGAAGCTGGATGGCATCCGACACCCCGTGTATCTTCATCTCGGCCCGCGACAGAACAAATATCGAAAAGCTGCGCCGCGACCTATACGGAATGGTGCGCGAGATCCACTCCGGCAGATATCCGTTCAACAACTTCCTCTACTGATATGCCACGGTCGACACAACCGTCTGCGATATAGCAAAAAACAACCGTTCATACAACCAGTCAAACCCTCCGAAACAAACACCATGTTAAACATCCTCAACCACGAGAATACGATTCTCAACAAGTTCATTGCGCAGATGCGCGACAAGAATATTCAGACCGACAGCATGCGTTTCCGCCGCAACCTCGAACGGGTTGGCGAAATCATGGCTTACGAGATCAGCAAGACGCTCGAATACCGTCCCGTGGTGGTCGAGACGCCGCTCGGCGAAGCTGCTCTGATGGAGATTGCCGATGACATTGTCGTGGCTACGATTCTGAGGGCCGGCCTGCCGTTTCACCGAGGGTTTCTCAACTATTTCGATGACGCCCAGAATGCTTTCGTATCGGCATACCGGAAATACAGCAAGGACGGGAAATTCAACATCAAGGTCGAATATGTTTCGTGCGGAAGCCTCGAGAACAAGGTCTTGATAATGGCCGACCCGATGCTGGCGACCGGATCGTCGATCGTTCTGGCACACGAGGCCTTGTGCGAACATGGCGGCACCCCGAAACACACCCACATTACGGCCGTCGTAGCCAGCGAGGAGGGGGTCGATTACGTCAAACGGCACATGTCCCCAAAAACGACAACCATCTGGTGCGGCGCCGTGGACGAAGAGCTGACCTCGAAATCGTATATCGTCCCCGGACTGGGCGATGCCGGTGACCTGGCATACGGCGAGAAACTCTGACAGCCGGCAACGGCTACTTAAAAGCCATACCTATTTCATATAATATTTTGTACGCCACTCCACGGCCGTGAGCGCATAGATACGGCATGGCCGCAGGTGGCCTTTGAACAATAACGACGGCAGGGAGGATGTCCGGCAATAACCAAACCCGCACTTTTCAAGTACACGGGCCGAACGGTGATTCCCCTCGAAACAGGCTCCCCAGACAGTCTCGAGGCCCAAGTCATCGAATCCGCGTCGTAAAAGTTCTGCAACAGCTTCCGACATCAATCCATTACCCCAGTGCGGCACCCCGAGCCAGTATCCTATTTCCGCTTCGGCTGTTCCGGTAACGAGCGAACTCACATCCCCGAACTTAAACCCGACACACCCGATCGGCCGGCCGTCTGTCCGCAGACAAACCGCATATGTCTCAGGCTGTGCAAACACCGTCCGAATCACCTCCAGACTCTCCTCAACGGAACCGTGCGGAGGCCAGTCGGCCGCCGGCCCTACCCGATCGTCACAGGCATAAGCATACAGATCCGGTGCATCGGCATCGGACCACCTCCTGAGTTCAAGACGTGGTGTATAAAGTTCCATCATCCGGTCCCCTTTCATTTTCCTAAAAGGCATGTAATATCATAGCATAAAAACTGCCTGCCCGACACTCTCGCGCAGGCAGGCCGAAACTTGTCCATAAGAACGGATCACACGGTCATGATCTCGCGCTCCTTGGCATCCAGCACCGCATCCAGCTTCTTGCTGAACTTGTCGATAAGTTTCTGAGCTTCGGTCTCACCGTTCTTGGCCTCATCCTCGGGCATGCCCTCCTTCTGGGCCTTCTTGAATGCATCAACCATGTCGCGACGCGCATTGCGAAGCGTTACTCGTGCCGATTCGGCACTGTTACGCACCTGCTTTACCAACTGCTTGCGGCGCTCCTCGGTCAGCGGCGGAATCGTCAACCGGATCTGCTCTCCGTTGTTCGACGGAGCCAGTCCGATATTCGAATCTATGATCGCCTTCTCGATGGCACGGATCATGTTCTTCTCCCACGGCTGGATCAATACCGTCTTGGCATCGGGTACCGTAACGCTCGCTACCTGGGAGATCGGCGTCGACGAACCGTAATAATCTACCAATACGCCGTTCAGAACATTCGGACTCGCCTTGCCGGCGCGGACATTCGACAACTCTTCCTCGAAAAAGTCGATTGTTTTCTGCATGCGGCTCGATGCAGAATCGATGATTTGTTTGGTCTGTTCAGTCATAGTTCCTTATGTTTTTTCGTTGTCTATCTGTGTTCCTCGATCGTGCGGGCTATAAAATCGACCATCTCATCGAACTCCTGCGGCGTGTACCCCACTCCGCAAAAGACAATCTTGCCGTCAGGGTCGATAACGAAGTTGCGCGGGATACCCGTCTCGGCGAACAGCGGGAAGATCGCCGTATCGACATCCAGACCCGTATCGAATCTGTAGCCCTTGCTTTGGCGCCATGCGCGGACATCCTCGGGTTTCTCGCCGCGCGAAACAGGCAGGAAGACAAACGCCTCGCCTGCAAAACGGTCGATAATATCCTTTTCGACACGGGTCATTTCGTTGTTACAGGGCGGGCACCATGTCGCCCAAAAGTTTACAAGCACGGTTTTCCCGCGCAACGACTCGATCGAAACAGTATCTCCGTCGAGCATTGCAACCGTAAACGAAGGCACTGTCTCGCCAACCGAAACCAGTGCATCGTTACCGCTGTCACGGCTGCCGCAGCCCGATGCAAAGGCTACTGCAAATACCGCAACCATCAATGTAATTATCCGTTTCATAAATCTTACTTCTTCATTTTTAATTTTTTACGAGTCCTGCTCCTCTCCTTGCTCTTATCTCTCTTACCTCTTCTCCTGTTCCAGCCCCTTCTCCTTCCACTCTTCTCCTGTCCCTGCTACTGCCACCCTTACTCTCATTCTTACGCTCTCCCGCACTCCCCCCCCCTCTACTACACTTGCACCCTATCTTTTCACTTGCAGGCCACAGAAACCGACTCGTCTAAAAGATTTTTCGTTTCTCCCCCCCCCGCGTTCGTTACGACGAAGGTATTTCAACACAACTAATTGTGCACCAGAGTACCAAGTTTCTCTCCGCCAACCACCTTTTCGAGATTGCCCTCGGTGTCCATGTCGAACACAACGATCGACAGTCCATTCTCCTTGCAAAGCGTAAAGGCCGTCATATCCATCACCTTCAGGCTGCGGGCATAAACCTCGTCGAAGGTTATCTCATCGAACTTCACCGCCGAGGGATCCTTCTCCGGATCAGCCGTATATACCCCGTCGACACGCGTTCCCTTCAGCAATACATCCGCCTCGAGTTCGATACCCCGCAGCGCCGATGCCGAATCGGTCGAAAAGAATGGGTTCGACGTGCCGCCGCCGATGATCACCACATATCCCTCGCCCATCAGCTCCAAAGCCCGGGCCTTCGAGTAGTACTCACCGATCGGTTCCATACGGATCGAGGTCAGCACACGGCTCCTGACCCCGGCCGTTTCGAGCGCCGACTGCAACGCCAGCGAGTTGATTATGGTCGCCAGCATACCCATCTGATCGCCCTTGACACGGTCAAAACCACGGCTCTGACCGCTCAGACCGCGGAAAATATTGCCTCCGCCGATAACGATCCCGACCTCAACTCCCGAATTGACCACCTTCCCGATCTGACGGGCATACGAATTAAGCACCTCGGTCGAAATGCCGTAACGCTGGCTTCCCATGAGCGATTCGCCGCTCAGTTTCAACAATATTCTGTTATATCTCTTCATCTCTCGGATTGTTTATTTATTCATCAGTTCAAGCAGTTCGTCGTATTTCGGCGTCAGAACGATCTCCGTACGGCGGTTCTTGGCTCGCGCCTCGGCCGAATCACCCTCCGCTACCGGAACCGATTCGCCGCGCCCGGCCGCTATGATGCGCTCCGGAGCGATGCCCTTGTTCTCAAGCAGAAGCCGCACGACTGTCGTGGCACGTTTGGCACTCAGGTCGAGATTGTCCTTAAGGTAGGCATTGGGCGTATAGGGCACATTGTCGGTATGACCCTCAACCATTACGTTGATGTCGGGATTCGCCGCCAGGACATTGCTCAGATCCCGAACGGCACGCTCACCCTCCGGACCGATCTGGTAACTCCCCGACCGGAACAGCAGCTTGTCCTCCATCGAGACATAGACCTTGCCGTCGCGCGTCGAGATGGTCAACCCCTTGCCCTCGAAGCCCAGCAACGCATCGCTCACCTGCCGGCGTATGGCAGCTATAGCCTCGTCACGGGCCTTGAGCAACGATTCGAGCTCCTCGATGCGCTGCGACCTCTCTTCGAGATCCGCCTGGTTGCGCTGCAACTCCTCCAACATGCGTTTGGTCTCGTCATTGCCGCGGTCCAGCATCTCGTTCAACTCGGCCTGCTGCTGCTCCAACGCTGCCAACCGCTTCTCCGTCTGCTCCTTCTGCCGGGCCAGCTCCGCAGCCTCTCCCTGACTCGATGTCAACTGTGACTGCAACGACAACTTATCTTCATTCAACTCCCTGTTCAGTTCCGTCAAACGGTCATAGCGCTCCTGCAGTGCCGTCAGATCGTTGTCCAACCGCAACGCCTCGGCCCGCGCAGCATCGTATTTCCGCGTGGAAACACATGAACTGCTCAACGCCACAATTCCGATCATTATCAACAGTTTCTTCATATAAACAACCGTTTAAAAAGTGCTTTCTTTCGCGAAGATAATGAATTTTCTCCAATATTTTTTATCTTTGTATTTCATTTTACACCATGCAGCCCGAAGATTTCAAATATCTCTACAAGATAGATTCGCCCGATGACCTCAAGCGTCTCGACATCGAGGAACTGCCCGCATACTGTCAGGAGTTGCGCCGCTACATCATCGAACAATGCGCCGTAAATCCAGGCCATCTGGGATCGAGCCTCGGGGCTGTTGAACTTGCCGTGGCACTGCATTATGCATTCGACACCCCCGCCGATCAGGTAATCTGGGATGTCGGACATCAGGCATACGCCCACAAAATAATAACCGGCCGCCGCGAGGCATTCAAAACAAACCGCAAGTTGGGCGGCATAGGCGGATTCCCGCGACGCAGCGAAAGCCCTTACGACGCCTTCATCGGCGGCCACTCTTCGGTATCGATCTCGGCCGCACTCGGAATGGCCGAAGCAATGCGCCTGCGCGGCCAACAGCACAATGTGGTCGCCGTGATCGGAGACGGCGCCATGACCGGCGGTCTGGCCTTCGAAGGGCTGAACAATGCCGGCGACAGCAAGGCTAATCTGCTGGTCATTCTCAACGACAACCACATGTCGATCGATGCCAATACCGGCGCCCTGAAGGACTATCTGTTGCGGATCACCACCTCGAAACGCTACAACAGATTCAAGAACCGGCTATGGAACATGCTCTCCTGCGCGCCGTGGCTCCGCCGCGCAATGCAGAAGACCGGGAATGCAATAAAACAGGGCCTGCTCCAGAACAGCAACCTGTTCGAAAGTTTCGGATTCAGGTACTTCGGGCCGGTCGACGGTCACGACATACGTTCACTGGTGCGAGTCCTGCGCGATCTGCAACATATCAACGGTCCGAAACTCCTCCACGTCCTCACCGTAAAGGGAAAAGGATACCGCCCCGCCGAACTCGACCAGGCTACGTGGCATGCCCCCGGATGTTTCGACCCGGAGACCGGTCAACGCGCCGAGGGAGACAATCCGAATGCTCCGGCAAAATATCAGGATGTCTTCGGGCAGACACTGCTCGATCTGGCTCGTACCGATGAGCGCATCGTCGGAATAACACCGGCAATGCCGACCGGTTGTTCGCTCAATATCATGATGGCCGAGATGCCCGAACGCTGTTTCGATGTAGGAATCGCCGAAGGCCATGCCGTAACATTCTCGGCCGGTCTGGCTACACAAGGTCTGATACCATTCTGCAACATATACTCCTCATTTGCACAACGGGCTTTCGACAATATCGTCCACGATGTCGCCATTCAGAAACTGCATGTGGTTCTCTGTCTCGACCGGGCCGGACTGGTCGGCGAAGACGGCGCTACGCATCACGGCGCCTTCGACATGGCATCGCTCGGAAATGTCCCCAATATCACGTTCGCTGCACCGATGGATGAGGCTGAGCTGCGCAATATGATGTTCACGGCAAAGATCCACAACGGTCCATTTATAATACGCTATCCGCGCGGCCGCGGCGTCGGCGCGGAGTGGCGCAACCGCCCATTCGAAGCGATCGAAATCGGACGCGGACGGCAGTTGCGTGACGGAAAGGATCTGGCCATAATAACATTCGGAACGACAGGCAATTTCGCTGCCGAAGCAATCGAACGGGCCCGTACCGACGGAATCGAGGCTGCTCATTACGACATGCGGTTCGTCAAGCCCCTCGACGAGGAGATCCTCCGACAGGTGGCAGCCCGGTTCAACAAGGTGATTACCGTCGAGGATGGAGTGGTCCGCGGAGGGGCCGGAAGTGCCGTTGCCGACTGGTTCTGCAACCATGCCGACCGGATGCCGGAGATACGGAATCTCGGTATCGACGACCGTTTCGTCGAACATGGCTCACTGCCGCAGCTCTATCGGCTGTGCGGATACGATGCCGACGGTATCTATCGCGCTATCATCGAGATATCCCGGCCGAAGCAATAAATGGCGGCTG
>URTU01000024.1 GCA_900550925.1 uncultured Alistipes sp.
CCCGTGACCAAGGGAACCTCGGGCATACTGATCATGAGCGGCGAGGAGGCCGAACGCCGTGAGGCAACGCAGTGCATCAAGTGCGCCAAGTGTGTGGATGCCTGCCCGATGGGTCTCGAACCATTCCTAATCAGCAAGCTCTCCCGCAAGCAGATCTGGGATCGCCTCGAGGAGGAGCATGTGACCGACTGTATCGAATGCGGCTGCTGCCAGTTCACGTGTCCGGCCGCCATGCCGTTGCTTGACTATATCCGTCTGGGCAAGGCCAAGGTAATGGGAATGATCCGCGCGAGAGCCGCGGCCCAAAAGAAATAAGTAACACATACGAAAATTTCACGTAAATCATGGATAAATTAATCGTTGCACCGTCGCCACATGTCCACAGCAGCGAATCGACCACTCGCATCATGCGCGATGTGATCATAGCGCTCATGCCGGCTCTGGTGGTGTCGGTAATAGTTTTCGGATGGATGACTCTGGCGGTAACGGCCGTTTCGGTATTGTCGTGCGTGCTGTTCGAATATCTCATCCAGAAGTATCTCCTGAAGGGCCGTTCGACGGTCGGCGACCTGTCGGCCGTGGTTACGGGCGTGCTGCTCGCATTCAACCTCCCCGTGACCATCCCGCTGTGGATCGTGGTTATCGGAGCCCTGGTCGCTATCGGCGTGGGTAAGATGACCTTCGGCGGTATCGGCAAGAACCCGTTCAACCCGGCACTGGTCGGACGTGTATTCCTGCTTATTTCGTTCCCCGTGCAGATGACCTCCGAGGCCTTTGCCGTAGGTGCTACCGCCGATGCATATTCGGGCGCTACACCGCTGGCATTCATCAAGGAGGGCCTCAAAAACGGTACCCCGATGAGTGACCTCGTCGCACAGATCAATTATCAGGACCTGCTGCTCGGCTTCAAGGCCGGCTCTCTCGGTGAGGTGGCTGCACTGCTGCTGCTCGTCGGATTCGCATACCTGTTGATCCGCCGCGTCATCACATGGCATATTCCGGTTGCGGTACTCGGCTCGATGGCCGTGTTCAGCGGAATCCTCTTCCTGATCGATCCGCAGTCCTACATGTCGCCCCTGTTCCACCTGCTCACCGGCGGTGCAATCCTCGGCGCTGTCTACATGGCTACCGACTACTCGACCTCGCCAATGACCAAGAAGGGTATGATCTGGTACGGTATCGGTATCGGTGTCATTACGATGCTCATACGTACGTGGGGCGCCTATCCCGAAGGTATGTCGTTTGCAATTCTGATTATGAACTGCGTCGCCTGCCTGTTGAACAAGTATATCAAACCGCGCCGTTTCGGTGTTGCAAAGTAGGAGGGGGAATATGAAAAGTTCGTTGAAAAATATGGTTGTGGTGCTCTTCAGCATCACGTTTATATCCTCGCTTTGCGTCGGTCTGGTGAACAAGATCACCTCGCAGTCGATCGAAAACGCAAAATTGGAGAATGTCAAGGAGGCACTGAAGAATGTCCTGCCCGAATTCGATGAAAACTCGATGAAGGATATGACCGTTGATGGCCTGCCTGTAACGGTCTATTCGGTGACCAAGGCGGGAGAACCCGTAGGTTATGCCGTCGAGACGATGACCGACAAGGGCTTCAGCGGCGTGTTCAGATTGATGGTCGGGTTCGATGCCTCGGGCAAGGTCTACAATATCAATGTTCTGGAACACAACGAAACTCCGGGTCTGGGCAGCAAGATGACTGAACCGGAAAATCCGCTGCTCATGAGCTTCAAGGGCAAGAATCCGTCGGAGATGAAACAGCCGCTGGCCGTGACCAAGGACGGAGGTGATGTTCAGGCGTTGACGGCTGCGACGATATCGTCACGGGCCTATGTCGATGCTGTTGCCCGGGCCTACAATGCCGTACAGGAGTTGTTGGGCAATGCTCCGGTCAAAAAGGGCGAGGTCCGTGAGTTGACGGATGCCGAAAAGGCGTTGACAAGTGCGAATAACGATGGGGTGACGTCGGCCACGGCCACGGGCAGTTACGACCAGGCGGCATCCGAAACGGAAGTGAATAACGATGGAGTAACGTCGGCAACCTCCACGGACGGTTATGATGCGGCGTCTTCAGAAAACGAGGCTACTCAGAAAGGAGGCAGCGATGAATAATCTGAAACTTATTACCAAGGGTATAATCAAGGAGAACCCGACGTTCGTACTGGTGCTGGGAATGTGTCCCACGCTGGCAACCACTACCTCGGCCATGAACGGTATGGGTATGGGCGTTGCAACGATGGCCGTGCTCATCATGTCGAACATCGTGATCTCGCTCATCAAGAATCTTATTCCGGACAAGGTGCGAATTCCGGCCTTCATCGTTGTGATCGCCTCGTTCGTAACCGTTATCCAGCTGCTGATGCAGGCCTATGTTCCGGGATTGTACAAGTCGTTGGGAATCTTCATCCCGCTGATCGTGGTCAACTGTATCATTCTGGGCCGCGCCGAGGCTTTCGCTTCGAAAAACGGCGCCTTCGCATCGGCTCTCGACGGCCTCGGAATCGGTCTGGGATTCACCTGCTCACTCACCGTCATCGGTGCCGTGCGCGAACTGTTGGGCAGTGGCGCAATCTTCGGCCATTCGCTCATCTCGGGCGACGGTATGCTCGTATTCGTACTGGCACCCGGCGGATTCCTCGTGTTGGGATACCTGATGGTGCTCTTCAATAAATTAACCGCTAAATCCAAGAAATAGCCATGGAGATATCGTATTTTACAATCATTATAGGCGCCATATTCGTCAATAACATCGTTCTGTCGAAGTTCCTCGGCATATGCCCGTTCCTCGGGGTGTCGAGCCGCGTCGAAACATCCATCGGTATGGGGGCTGCCGTTACGTTCGTGATGGCGATCACGGCTTTGGTGGTGTGGCCGCTGCAGGAGTATGTGCTCCAGCCGTTCGGTATCGAATACATGCAGACAATCGTATTCATCCTGGTCATCGCAGCTCTGGTCCAGATGGTCGAGATCATTCTCAAGAAGGTGAGCCCGACGCTCTATCAGGCATTGGGTATATTCCTGCCGCTGATCACGACCAACTGCGCCGTACTGGGTGTTGCGCTCCTGTTGGTACAGGAACATTACAACCTGTTGCAGTCGGTCGTATATTCGGTGTCGGTAGCGCTCGGTTTTGCACTTGCGCTGATACTGTTTGCCGGTGTGCGCGAACGTCTGGAGATGGAGGATGTCCCGATGGCCATGCGCGGTACGCCGATAGCATTGATTACGGCCGGTATCCTTGCCATGGCATTCATGGGCTTCTCGGGACTGGTATAGCAGTAACTGACTGAGATTTATTTACAAGTGCAGGCCGCTTCCCGAAAAGAAGCGGCCTGCACTTGTATTGTGAACACGTATGATGAATGCATGGCGGTTGCGCGCCGAGCATTCAAGCGAATATATGTGGTGGGGGATAAGGTTGGAGCAACAGCGGCTCCGGTATGCCGACTGATGCTCACAGTTGAGGCTTATTCGTCTTTGGCATGCTTGGGTTTTATGCCGACCAGGTGCTTCAGGAACGGACGCAGACGGCTTTTGTCGAACCTGCGCCATTCGCGCAGATGCAGAACCGCATTGAATGTCAATTGCGGATGCCAACCCATCAGTTCGGCATATGTATATATGAACCGCTTCATCAGCCGGTCATCGAAGTTGAAGAGGATGAGATCCTTGATGCAGCGTTTGCGCCTCATGCGGCGGAAGCGGCCGCGATTGGTGTCGATCAGGCTGAAGCGGTATGTTCCGTCCTCGTTACGGCCGAAAAATATGTTGCCTTCGTGGTAGTCGTTGTGGAAGAACCCGCTACGATGCATGTGAGCGGTGAACTGTGCCAACTGTTCGACAACGGCAAGCTGTTCCTGCGGATCGAGTTGAACGATGGCTCTTAATTCGGGGTCGGGGTCGAAGAGCGTGATGCTGTACCCGATATCATACAGTCCGCCTTTGCCGTATGTATCGATGAAGGCGACTGGCAGAGGTGTATTAATTCCGAGTTTGAGCAGTTGTCGACCTATTGACATGGTCCGTTCGGCCTTGCTTTTTCGGATGTATGCATAAGCGAATCGGTTTATCCGGTGTGGCCGTACATACTGTTTCACCACGAGGCGTATGCCGTCAACGGTAAAGAGTTGTACGAAGTTCCGCTTATCGTAAAGCACACGTTCGCCGTGCGGATGTGATGGCAGAGTCTCGATGAATGGTTTGAGACCGATGTATTCTTTATCGATAACGATATATGGTTTGCGGGGCATTCTGATCCGGTTATTTTGGGGCGGACGAGCCGTTGCCAAACACAACAAAGATACGTCATATTTCGATAAATACAACTGCATGTTCCCTAAAGCGCCACCATATTTCTGTTTTGGACCAACCTAATTGGAGCTCCGGACAGAGAGGGTGGTTGTCGCCCACCCACCCATTAAAAAGAGCCCGGTCAATATTATGACCGGGCTCTTTCTATCTATTTATGTTCAACGATTTGTTACTCTTCGGCAACTACCGAGAACGAGATTGTAGCCTTGACTTCGCGATGGAGTTTGGCGGAAGCCTTGTATTCGCCGATCTCCTTTACGGGGTCTACGGTGATAACCTTTCGGTCGATCTCGATGCCTTTAGCGGCGAGAGCCTCGGCCAGATCCGACGAGGTTACGCTACCGAAGATCTTGCCATCCTCGGCCTTGACGGTGATAACCAGCGGCAGAACTGCGAGTTTTTCGGCCAGAGCCTGAGCGTCGGCGAGGATTTTGGCATCCTTGTGTGCGCGCTGCTTGAGGTTTTCAGCGAGGACTTTCTTTGCGGAAGCGGTAGCGGCCTTTGCGAATCCCTGCGGGATGAGGTAATTGTTGGCGTATCCGGGGCGGACATCCACGATGTCGTTAGCGTATCCCAGTTTCTCAACGTCCTTTATAAGAATTACTTGCATTGTCGTCTCCTCCTAATGATTATTTCATACAATCGGTTACGAAGGGCAGGATTGCCAGGTGGCGGGCACGTTTGACAGCCTGAGCGACCTTCTTCTGGAATTTCTGGGAGGTTCCGGTCAGACGGCGGGGCAGGATTTTGCCTTGCTCGTTGAGGAACTTCTTGAGGAATTCGCCGTCTTTGTAATCGACATACTTGATGCCCAACTTCTTGAAACGGCAATATTTCTTTTTCTTGACGTCAACCGATACGGGGTTGAGATAGCGGATTTCGCTGTTCTGCGCTTTATTTTCCTGTGCCATAATTACTCCTCCTGCGATTTGTTAGCGAGTTTAGCGCGACGTTTTTCGGCGTATTCGACAGCGTATTTGTCCTGTTTGAAGGTGAGGAATCGGATAACGCGTTCGTCGCGGCGATACTGGGTTTCGAGAGTTTCGACGATGGGGCCCATGCCTGTGAACTCGATCAGGAAATAGAATCCGGTGGTCTTTTTCTGAATCGGGTAAGCGAGTTTCTTGAGACCCCACTCCTCGACATTCACGATCTGACCGCCGTTCTCGGTGATAACACCTTGGAATTTGTCCAGCACCTCTTTTACCTGTACGTCCGACAGTACGGGTGTGGCAATGAAAACGGTTTCGTAATTGTTCATAACTGTTTATTAATTATTGAGTTTCGCTAAAAAGCGTCGCAAAGATAGGTAAATTTTGTCAGATTGCAAAATAAATGCATCCCAAAATCGCATTTCGGGCTGCGGCAAAGGGCTTTCGCGCGGTTGCAAGGATCTGCCGAGGGGGATAGGGTAGCGATCAAGGGTGCATAACGAGCGACCGCCCGGTCGCAAAGAGCGGTGGGTATGTCTAATTGGCAATACTCATTGGTTGATCTACAGCCGGATGCCCTGGGCCTGGAGCTGGATGTTGTTGCCGTCGGGGGTGACCAGTGCGGCGCCCTTGTCGGCCGCAACGATATGACCGATGACATCGATGCCGCCCAGTCCCATGATCTGCTCCTGCTTTTCGAGCGGAACAGTGAAGAGCAGTTCGTAGTCGTCGCCGCCGTTCAGTGCCGCCGTGACCTGGTCGGCATGCAGCTCCTCGGCCATCCTGGTGGTCTGCTGCGCGATGGGTATGCGGTCGAGATAGAGCCGGACGCCGCATTCCGAGGCCTTGCAGATCTGGAGCATGTCGGAGGCGAGGCCGTCCGAAAGGTCGATCATCGAGGTAGGCGTGATGCCGGCCTCGGCGAGCGATTCGATTATGTCGAGCCGTGCGTAGGGATGCAGTTGTCGCTGCAGGAGGTATTCGTAGCCTTCGAATTTTGGTTGCGGGTTGGGGATACCGGCCAGGGCGCGTTTTTCGCGTTCGAGCAGGTGCAGACCCATGTATGCGGCCCCGAGGTCGCCCGTTATGCAGACCAGATCGTGGAGTTTGGCGCCGTGGCGGTAGACAATCTTGTCGCGGTCGGCCATCCCGACGGCCGTTACACTGATCGTGAGTCCGGTCATCGAGGTGGTGGTGTCGCCGCCGGCGAGGTCGATTCCATACTCCTTGCAGGCCGCCTGAATGCCCTCGTAGAGGTCGTCGAGCGCCTCGACCGAGATTTTGCTCGACACGCCGATCGAAACGGTAATCTGCGTCGGACGGGCATTCATCGCCAGAATGTCGCTGCATCCCACCACGACGGCCTTGTAACCGAGGTGCTTGAGCGGGAAGTATGTCAGGTCGAAATTGATCCCTTCGAGCAGCAGGTCGGTCGAGAGCAGCATTGCGCGTTTGTCGTCGATGGCGATCACTGCGGCGTCGTCGCCCGGGCCCTTGAGTGTCGAGTCGTTGTGGGCGGTGAACTTTTCGGTGAGGTGGTCTATGAGTCCGAATTCGCCGAGAGTAGCTATTTCGGTCGGTTTTGTCGAGGCCATGATATTCAGGATTTGGAGCGGGCGGGGCGATCTTCGGCAGTCGTTGAGGTGTTTTGTCCTGAACGGCTGTATGACGGTTTTGGATCGGGCCCTCCACGTTAATTAAATTATTTTACAAATATACCAAAATATCATTGTTTGGCAAAAAATAAGCCGTACTTTTGTATCCGGTTAGACTAAAAACAAAAACACGTATGTTGAATATCGTATTATTCGGCGCACCTGGATGCGGCAAGGGCACTCAGGCTGCCAGACTGGTCGAGAAGTACAATCTCAACCATGTATCGACGGGCGATGTGATCCGTCGCGAAATCAAGGCAGGTTCGGAACTGGGACGCAGCATGGAGGGATATATCTCGCGCGGCGAACTGGCTCCCGACGAATTGGTTATCAATATGATAGCCGATTATGTGGAGAGCCATCGCGAGTGTAACGGCAATATTTTCGACGGGTTCCCGCGGACGACGCCGCAGGCCGAGGCTTTCGATGAGATTCTTACGAAACAGGGCCTGAAAGTCGATATGATGATCTATATGGAGGTTCCGGCCGAGGAGCTGGTAAAGCGTATCCTGCTGCGCGGACAGAGCAGCGGACGGGCCGATGATGCCGATGAGAGCGTGATCCGCAACCGTATCCGCGTCTACAACGAGCAGACGGCCGTCGTGGCCAAGTACTATTCGGCGCAGGGCAAGTATGCCGCCGTAAATGGCGTAGGCACGATGGATGAGGTTTTCGACCGTATCTGCGCGATTATCGACAAGCTGCGCTGATATTTGGGCGTTGCGGCCGGTTGCCGGTGAGCAGGCATGATGCGTATGCTGTTTTCCGGTAAGGCGCTTCGGCCGCCGTATCAAATGAATCGGGGCCCGACTTCTCATTCCGAGAGTCGGGCCCCGATTTTTGAAATAACGCCGTTTCGGATTCAGTTGCACCTTCAGATCGGACAGTACTTGCTGCGGCAGACGAAGTGGGGGTTGTTGAGCACCTCCTTGTTGTAGCGCAGGTGTTCGCCGTTATCCAGGATCAGGGTCGAACCGCCGGCCTCCTCGAGAATCAGTTCGCCGGCCGCCGTATCCCACTCGTAGGTATTCGAGGTGCGGACATAGTAGTCTACCACCCCTTCGGCCAGCATGCAGAATTTGTACGAACTGCCCTGTTCGACGATCTCCAGATTGGGATACCGCTGGCGCAGGGCGTCGATATGCTCGAAGGTTTCAGGGGTATTGTGCGAACGGCTGATAGCGATACGTATCGGATCGTTGGCCTTGTCGCGGGCAGGCAGCGCCGTGAGGTTCTCGACTATGGTGTCGTAGTCGCACGACGAATCGTGATCGACCTTGACCCCCTCCTTGACGAAGGCGCCGTTGTCCTTGAATGCCATGAACATACGGCTGATATAGGGGACGTAGATGACGGCACAGATGGGTTTGTTGTCGCTCATGAGGGCGATGTTGACCGTGAATTCGTTGTTGCCCTTGATGAACTCCTTGGTCCCGTCCAGCGGGTCGACCATCCAGAACAGTTCCCAATTCTTGCGTTCGTCGTAGAGCATTTCGCGACCCTCTTCGCTCAGGATCGGGATGCGGGTCTGACCCAGGTACTCCTTGATGGTGTCGTGAGCCCTCCGGTCGGCTATGGTGATCGGGGAGTGGTCGGTTTTGAGACTGACGTCGTAATCCTGATGGTGGTATATGTCGAGTATTACTGCACCGGCTCTTACGGCAGCATTGTAGGCTTTGGGTAAAAGCAGCCGTTTGATATCTTCAGTCATTGCTTGTTATATTTCCGATTGCTAAATATACGAATAATTTTCGAGATTTATTGCGTTTTGTTAGAAAAATAACATCAATAAACCCTGAAGGACCATCGAAGGAGTTTTTTGAACGATTCGAGGGGTTTGTCCTGGTGCTCGGGATCGGCCGTGAGGCGGAGTCTGAGGGCTGTTGCCGCGATGAGTGTGCCGGTTGTGTAGGTCGCCATCAGGAGCAGGGCGGCGATTCGGGCCTCGTTCCACTGCTGACGCGCCATCGAGGCGAAGAGGAGGATCGAACAGAGGACCAGCATCAGGATCATGAACCGTCGCAACGGGTTTCGGGTTGGCTCCGCGGGGTTCTTCTCGAAGGCGAGGGGTTGGTATATGCGGTGCCGGTGGAGACGTGATATCATCCGTCCGACCGGAATGCTCTGGTCGAAACCGCCGGCATCGACTATCGCATCGCGACGTATCGCGGCAATACCGTGCCGGTCGCCGAGCGACATGGGCCGAACCGGAAACAGCACGGCTTGTGTGGAGTGGATTCCCGAGTCGTTCAGCTCGACCTCCAGCCGCCGTACGGCATCGTCCGTCAGGAAGGTGTTGGCATCGAGCGGGACGATCTGCTCGTATGAGGCGACGTTGATTCCGCAGTTGAGGTCGTCGTTTGGATTCCGGTGGCGGCGGTCGATGACCACGAGCCGCCGGTAGCGCCGCTGACGCGAACGGTAGAGCAGCGGCGTGCCTTCTATTGGGATGTCGGCGACGGCGGGGTAGTTGACCAGGATCAATGAGTATTTGCGTTGGAGGCGTGCCAGTTCGAGGGCCTGGGCCGACGAGTCGAGAACAACGATGACCTCGTATCGCCAATATTCCGATGCGAGCCGCTGTTCTATATCTTCGGCGGCGTCGAGCCCGCTGACGATTATGCTCACCCCGAGCTGGCTCATGGCATCGCTGCCGTAGCCGTGGCTCTCGGCGAGCATGCGCCCCTTTCGGAATGCGGCCGAAATGCGTCGGGCCGTGACGATCGACCAGACCGTGGCGGCAACAAGTGCGGTTAAGATGGTTATGGCGGCGTAGGTCATCATGCGTTTACGGTGAGACAGGTTCTGCGGATCATGTTGTCAGGGGACGTTTGTAGGATCCGATCATCTCGGCGATATATCCGTGCAGCTGCTCGCGGTCGCCTTTCGGGATGATGCGCTCCATGGCCGAGGCCGAATAGCCCTCCGACGCCCAGTGGCGGTACCATATCCGGCGGGTATTTGGATCCATGCGGGCCGTTGCGCGTCGTACTTCGGGGCGGTTGAGGGGCAGCCTGAGCGAACAGAGTGTGAAGAGTGCCGCCGAACTTATCGAACGGTCATCCGAATTTACGGCTTTGGCGATCTGCTCTTCGGCTTCGACAATCCCGAAGTGGCGTACCACGCAGAGTCCCAACATCCGGACGTTTCGGGATTCCGAATCGAGCATCGGCTGGTATGCGGTCGGGATCAAGCCCCGTTTGAACATCATCAGCACCTCGGATATGGCCAGCGGATGGAGCTGTCGCGGATAGTCGCGCAAGAGTACGATACATTTTTCCGGAGCGTGGTTCATGGCCGTCAGCATGGCATAGAGCGAGGTGTATTCGTTCCGGCTGCCGAGGTATCGCGAAGTGATGCGGCGGCATGTGCGGTCGTCGGTCGGGAGCGCCGAGAGCGTGTTGAGCCATTGCGCACGGCGCATGCCGCTGCTCAGACGGACTCTGTGCAAGACGGATCGGTCGAGCCGGTAACGCCGTGCGATGGTATCGGTAATGTTGCGGTCGTAACCGTAGGTCGAGGAGCAGAATTTCGAGACGATGACGGCCAGCAGCAGACGTGCTCTCCGCCGTTTGATGAGCGGGAAGAGGCATTGGCCGTCATTGCCGAGCAGGGCGTGGTTGAGGATCGAGATGTATCGGCGGGCGAGCGTATTTTCGAAATTGAGGTTTGACTTTCGGATCCGGGCTGCGGCGATCGCCGTCAGGGCGAATATCACCGTGCAAGAACCGGTCGCTGTAAGATATATTCTGATCAGATCAATCATGGTATCGTTCGAATTCGATTTGCGCGGCGATCTTTCCGCGCAGGCGCGGGATGTTGACCGGCAGGGTGAAATACTGATCGACGCCGCTTTCGAGCAGGCTGAGTACATTCTGCTCGTTGTGAAGCCACGAGAGAACGTAAATCTGAGTCCGGCGCTGGTTGTGGCGTCGTATCCGTGCGGCGATGTCGTGTCCGCACAGCAGGGGCCGGACCGAAAGCGTCAGGATGAGGTTGCACTCCGAGAGCTGCGGGATCATACGGTCATTCCACCGTGCGAAGGCCGCCACATCGGCGTCGAGTGACGACAGCGAATGGTCGATCAATATCCGCAGGAATGGATCGGGTGCTATTACGGCAATTCTGAACATCGTTGCAAGTCGTTTTGTGTTAAGCCGTTCACGGCGTCGGCCCGTCCGGCATTTCCGGCTCCGCGATCAGGTCTGCAGCATGCCGCAGAGCCGTATCAGCAAGCCAGACATGTCAAAACTGTGCCAAAGTGGGAAAAATCGTGCAGAGCGAAAAAAAAAGAGCGATTGCATTGCCAATCGACAAAAAGTCGCTATATTTGCATCCGCGAAATTGTGTATAACACATAATACAGATTCAATGTACGTTATAGTAGAAATTGCAGGTCAGCAGTTCAAGGCTGAGAAGGGTCGCAAGCTCTATGTTCACCGTCTTTCAGGCGAAGTAGATTCGTCGGTGAGCTTCGATCGGGTCCTGCTTACAGACAACGACGGTCAGGTTAAGGTGGGCGCACCTGTAGTAGAAGGCGCCTCGGTGAAAGCGAAGATTCTCAAACACCTCAAGGATGACAAGGTCATCGTGTTCAAGAAACGCCGCAGAAAGGGTTATCAGGTTCAGAACGGCCATCGCCAGTATCTGACCCAGATACTCGTTGAAGACATTATCGCTTAACAATTAAAACTGAAGAAAAATGGCACACAAAAAAGGTGTAGGTAGTTCGAAGAACGGTCGTGAGTCGGAAAGCAAACGACTGGGTGTTAAGCTTTTCGGCGGTCAGTTCGCTAAGGCCGGCAATATCATCGTCCGTCAGCGCGGTACGGTGCACAACGCCGGTGACAATGTCGGCATGGGCAAGGATCACACCCTGTTCGCCCTGGTTGACGGTACGGTTTCCTTCAGCAAGAAGGCTTCCGGCAAATCCTATGTGAGTGTTACTCCCATGGCGGAATAACGCGACAAATTCGCAATGTTTATCGGGGTGCGGCCGTATGGCCGCACCTTTGTTTTATGTCCGTACCTTATGTTATATATTTGTATGTGGCCGTAACGGCGTCAGGAGGATTCGGCTGGCAGGCTGCCGGAGATCAGCCGGTGAAGTGCCTGTGCCGGCATCAAAATGATTCGGACTGCGGAACTGCCGGAGACTCATCGTGGGGAGCCTCTGCCGGGAGTCGGAGTAGGGAGGGGGGGAGCAGTGGCCATGCCGGTGTACGGGTGTGCAGGTGGGGGTGTGAACTCCTGTCGGAATACGGTCGGCGGCCGAATGTGAAATACTGTAGTACACATGTCGGCCGTCGGATGTGAACTAATGTCGGGATGTTGCTGCGGATTGGCGGAGAGTCTATCGTTTTGGCAGTTACGTGTCATGCCGGGCGGTTTGGCCTGAATTTTGCAGTATAAGGCGGCAAGTTTGATGACACAAAAAAGCCGCGAAATGGCAGAACGGTGTCACTCCGATAATCCGAATGGAGAGAGATTTCGGAACGGCGTATGAAGGTCGGCTGAGCAAACAGAGGCGGGGGAGTCCGGAGGCGTTTGTCAATAAAAAAACTATCCGTCGACAATATTCCGAACCGAAGTGCCGTTTGAGTTTTCAGAGACACAAACGAGAGTTGAAAATTATAAAAAAGAAAAAGAAGTTGTTCGAGCCTATGGTGCATTTAGCCTTTATTTAGTTTTTAAACAATTTATTATGAAGGTTAATATTATGAAAAGGAGTTTGTTTTTTATAGCCGCTGTTGCAGCGGCAGCTGTTACCGGAGCCGTAGTGGCGTGGGGTGTATCGAGCAGGAGTCAGGGTGCGGATGCAATAATAGCCGAACACAATTCCGATAAACCGTTTGCATCGGGTGCAGGAGCACACTTTACGGCCTATGAGCCTCAGGAATATCCCGATCTGACATACGCGGCCGAGAATGCCGTGAAGGCGGTCGTGAATATCGAAAAGACCGAAAAGGTTGAGTACAGCGACCGGTCGTCGGATCCGTTTTTCGAATTTTTCTTCGGCGTTCCGCGCGGCTATTCCGAACCTCAGGAGCGTCGTTACGGAGGTTCGGGCGTGATAATTTCCGAGGACGGATATATCGTTACCAACAACCACGTTGTCGAGAATGCCTCCACGTTGAAGGTGACGCTCAATGACAACCGTGTTTTCGATGCCAAGATCGTCGGTACGGACCCCACGACCGATGTCGCACTGATCAAGATCGATGGCAAGGACCTGCCGACGATTCCCTTCGGCAGTTCGGACGACCTGCGTCTGGGCGAGTGGGTGTTGGCTATCGGCAGCCCGTTTGACCTGCGTTCGACCATTACGGCCGGTATCGTAAGTGCCAAGGCCCGTAACCTGAACGTAATTCCCAACGAGTTCAGCCTCGAATCGTTCATTCAGACCGATGCGGCCGTGAATATGGGCAACTCGGGCGGCGCGCTGGTCAATACGCGCGGCGAACTGGTCGGAATAAATACCGTTATCAAGTCGTCGACGGGTAATTATATAGGTTATTCGTTTGCGGTGCCCGAGTCGATCGTCAAGAAGGTAGTGGTCGACCTGAAGGAGTACGGCGTGGTACAGCGTGCAATGTTGGGCATCAGCTATCGTCCGGTCGATCAGGCGTTCATCGACGAGATGGGTGACGAGACCGGTATCAAGGAGATCGGCGGGGCATATGTGGCTTCGGTAGATCCGTCGGGAGCGGCATCGGCTGCCGGTATCCGCAAGGGTGATGTCATTACCGCCATCAACGGTGTTGCGATCAACAATCAGGCATCGATGGCCGAGCAGATTGCAAAGTACCGTCCCAACGACAAGGTGAAAGTTACGATAAAAAGAGACGGCGATGTGAAACAAATCGACGTTACTCTGCGTAATAAAGCTGGTAAAACGGACCTCATTACCAAAGAGGATGTCGATGTGGCTCAGGCGTTGGGCGGCAAGTTTGCCGAGATCAACGACAAGGCCAAAAAAGAGTTCGACATCAACGGTGGAATACAGGTTGTACAGATCAAGGCCGGCGGTTTGCTGAGCAAGGCTCGTGTGCGTGAAGGGTTCATCATAACCCACATCAACGACCGTCAGATCCGCTCGGTGAGCGACCTGAACCGTATCACCGACAAGGTCACCTCGATCGACGGCATCTATCCCAACGGCCGTTCGGCAAGCTACACCTTCGTGGAGTAGCCGACGGCGGTCGCATCTGGTTCGGCTTCGGGCTGGCAAAGCGAGAAGGGAGAGAAGAGAGATAAATGTGGATTGTTAGTGTGATTGCGGGATGGAAGAGTCGGTAATGAGAATTCCGTTGTGGAATGGAAGAAACTGAAAAAGAATCAGATTAGGTTAAATTTTAAGTATGCGTCAATTAAAAATCACTAAATCCATCACCAACCGTGAGAGCGCCTCGCTGGACAAATATCTCCAGGAGATAGGCAAGGAGGATCTGATCACGGTGGAAGAGGAGGTGGAACTTGCCCAACGTATCAAGAAAGGCGATCAGGAGGCACTCGAAAAACTGACGAAAGCAAATCTGCGTTTCGTGGTTTCGGTGGCCAAACAATACCAGAATCAGGGCCTCAGTCTGCCCGATTTGATCAACGAGGGTAACCTCGGCCTGATAAAGGCTGCCGAAAAGTTTGATGAAACACGTGGATTCAAGTTCATATCCTATGCGGTGTGGTGGATCCGTCAGTCGATACTTCAGGCGCTGGCCGAACAGTCGCGTATCGTGCGTCTGCCGCTGAACCAGGTGGGTTCGCTGAACAAGATAAACAAGGCCTTCGCCCGTTTCGAGCAGGAGAACGAGCGTACCCCCTCGCCCGAGGAGCTGGCAACGGCGCTGGAACTGCCCAAGGAGAAGGTTACGGATACGTTGCGTGTGGCGGGCCGTCATGTTTCGGTCGATGCGCCCTTCGCCGACGGCGAGGACAACAGCCTGCTGGATGTGCTGGTGAATACCGATTCGCCGAATGCCGACCGTGGGCTTATCAACGAGTCGTTGAGTACGGAGGTTGAGCGGGCATTGTCGACGCTGACCGACCGTGAGAAGGATATTATCAAGTATTTCTTCGGAATCGGCTGTCAGGAGATGACACTTGAGGAGATCGGTGAGAAGTTCGGGCTGACGCGCGAACGTGTCCGCCAGATCAAGGAGAAGGCTATCCGTCGGCTGCGCCATTCGTCGCGGAGCAAGTTGCTGAAATCCTATCTGGGTTGAGGCCAGCGGAAGGTTGCGCGCCTCAGCGAGAAGGTGATCGTATGATAGAACGGGCCGGCATTGCAATATGCCGGCCCGTTTTTTTGTGTACTTGTGGAGGAGGGGGAGAGATGGCAGCAGAAACGGTGGTGGAGGGTGATGAGCCGGCAAGGGATGGAATCCTTTGAGCGTGTAAGATCGAGTGCGTGTATGAAATTGAGTCCGAATGCAGAGTGGCATCCGGACTCAATTTCATTATGGCTTCGTTATCCTATATGTCGAGGTCGATTTTTGTGCCGGTGCCGTCGTAGGTCGGTGCGTCGAAATCGGTATCCGTATCCGAATTGTTGTTCGGGGAAGATGGTGAAGGGTCATTGCACACCGCTCCGGTGATGATTGCGAGGATTCCCAAAGCTACGAGAAGTCCTGCTCTGGATGGCGGCCAGTCGATAAAATAGAGCCCGGCAAGACAGAGAGCGAGGGTTGCTATCTCGATGAGGGCGAATTTGATCTTGTGGAGTTTGAATGCCGAATTGACAATGATGCTGAGTACGGCCGCAAAGATCAGGATCCAATAGATTCCGTTAATCATGTAGAATGTAAGATTCTCACGAATGAAGCGGAAGGTCTTGTTGAAGTGGTGGCTGGTAGCGATTTTGTCGGCCTCGTCCCATTGTCCCGAATGGTTCTGAACCACCAGGAAACCGATATTTCGGGCTGAAGCGTAACGGTAGACACGCACATACCCGTCGTCATGTTTGTTTTTGTATTGAGTCACCTTGTCGTAGCTGCGCCATACGGGCGTGTGCGAAAACATGATCTTACGCCCTTCGAGAGACGGGAACCATTGTGCATCGGGCTGTTTCAGAAACTGTTTGCGGCCGATCTGATCCTCCAGCCGGATATTGAAAAAGGTGATCGTTTCATCGGCTTTGGTCGCAACAAAGCCTGTTGTGTTGGCATCCTGAAAGGTCTCGAGCGAGTAGCCGTCGGGAATGGTGAAACGCATCGAGGCGTCACTGTACTCGTCGGCCAGAATCGGTTGTGCCGCCAGGGTCAGAAACGCGGCTGCGATAAGGAGTCGTAATCTGTTCATACGTGTATTGTGAATGGTTTTGTGGTGAGGGTTAGTTATTTATACATCTTTACCTGTTTTACCAGACGATCGGTTCTATGCCGTGTGCGACGAGGTATTGGTTGGCCAGCGAAAAGTGCCGGCAGCCGATGAAGCCGCGGTAGGCCGAGAGCGGCGATGGATGAACGGCCTTCAGAATACAGTTACGCGCAGGATCGGCTATGGCTCCTTTGCGTTGGGCGTAGCTGCCCCAGAGCATGTAGACGATATTCTGTTTGTTGCGGTCGATGGCCTGGACCACGGCGTCGGTAAACTGTTCCCAGCCGTGTCCGGCGTGCGAGGCGGCCTGGTGGGCACGCACGGTGAGGACCGAGTTGAGCAGCAGGACCCCCTGTTCGGCCCAGCGGTCGAGATCGCCGTCTGCGGGGATCGGGGCGCCGGTATCGTTGCTGACCTCCTGGAAGATATTCTGCAGCGACGGCGGGAACGGTACGCCCGGGTTGACCGAAAAGCAGAGTCCGTTTGCCTGACCTTCGCCGTGATATGGGTCCTGACCTATGATGACGACCTTGAGCTTGTCGAACGGGCATTTGTCGAAGGCGCGGAAGATGTTCGAACCCCGCGGGAAGATGCGATGGGTGGCATATTCCGAATGTACGAACGAGACGAGTTGGGCGAAATAGGGCTTTTCGAACTCATCGGCAAGGAGATTTTTCCAGCTTTCTGCGATTTTTACATCCATGGGTCAGTGTTGCGATATGGGTTACAGTATGTTTTCCGGATCGCCGAGCCGGCGCAGTGTTTCGGCCAGCGAGGCGTGCCAGTCGGGAGTGGTGACACCGAAGCGGTTGCGTATGAGCGATGTGTCGAGGACCGAGAATTGCGGGCGTCGGGCAGCGGTCGGGTATTCCGATGTGGGGATCGGGAGGAGTTCGACGCTGCTGCCTGAAAGTTCGAATATCGCTTTTGCGAAGTCGTACCAGGAGGCCTGCCCCGCTGAGGCGAAGTTATAGATCCCGCACGGTATGTCACGGCAGCCGGCCGAGTCGGAGAGTATTTTTACAATTGCGCGGGCCAGGTCGGCAGCCGTAGTGGGGGAGCCGTACTGGTCGCAGACGACGGATATCCGGTCACGATGGCGGGCCAGTTCGAGCATCGTCTTCATGAAGTTGTGACCGAACGGCGAATAGAGCCACTGCGTACGTATGATGATGTTTCGGCAGCCGCTCTCCGATACGGCACGTTCGCCGGCAAGTTTGGTGCGGCCGTAGACATTTATGGGTGACGGGTTGTCGGCTTCGGTATACGGTATGCGCCTGGTGCCGTCGAAGACATAGTCGGTCGAGATGTGTATCATCAGGGCGTCGTGACGGCGGGCGGTATCGGCAAGATTTGCAGCACCGGTGCAGTTGACTGCCTCGGCGCGGTCGGGCTCCGCCTCGGCGCGGTCGACGGCGGTATAGGCTGCACAATTTATGATTACATCCGGATGCAACTCCCCGACCAGCCGTTCCACAGCCCGCCGGTCGACGATGTCGCAATGAGCCGAATCGACTGCAACGACCCGCGCCGAACGTATGTCGGAGTGCGGAATCTCGAGCTGTAACTCTCTGCCCAACTGTCCGTTGGCGCCTGTAACAAGTATCTGCATATGGTTTCGGAACTCTTCGGAACGTAACGTAAAATTAATCATTTTTTTGTTGCGGAACACAATTCACGTATTAACTTTGCGATACTAAAAGATTTATTCGATGAAACGTTCGATTTTGTTTGTAATGATGCTGTCGATGGTCGTGGCAATGCGACCTTTCGGCGTTCAGGCCGGCGAGCGCTCCGGAAAACAGCGTACACCGCAGGTGAAGAATGTTATCATGCTGATAGGTGACGGTATGGGAGTTGCCCATATCACGTCCCTGATGCTCGAAGGGGGCTATGAACCCGTAAATATGGATCGGGCCGAGGCGGCAGCCATGGTCAAGACCTACTCGGCCAACAACCGGGTGACGGATTCCGCGGCTGCGGGGACGGCGCTGGCATGTGGGAGCAAGACGAATAACGGTACGTTGGGGCTGGATCCCCGGGGCGGGCGTCTGCAGTCGCTCATCGAATGGGCGGTGGCCGAAGGGATGCCTGCGGGGATTGCCGTGAAATGCCATCTCCAGCATGCCACCCCTGCTGCGTTTTACGCGCATGTTCCGGATCGGGGCGACGAAAAGGCCATTACGCGCGACCTGCTGGCGAGCAATATCGACGTGCTCATAGGTGCCGGCAGGCGGCTCGAAAAGGAGTCCTCCGAGGGCGGTTCGTATCGTGATGCGTTCGGCCGCCGCGGCTATGCGGTCGTCGGTTCGCTCGAAGAGGCGGAGCCGGTTCGTGCGGGACGGTTGCTGTGTGCCGTGACCGATGAAAATATCCCGAAGACGATCCGGCGCGAAGATTACCTGCGCTGCGCCACGCAGAAGGCACTGGAAATACTCGCCCATAATGCCGATTCCGTCGGCCGCGGCTTTGTGCTGATGGTCGAGGGCTCGCTAATCGACGGTGCGTCGCATGGTAACGATGCGGAGAAGATACTGGCCGAAATGCGCGATTTCGAGCGTGCCGTGGCTGCGGCGATGGACTTTGCCGACCGCACGCCCGGCACGCTGGTGGTCGTCACGGCCGACCATGAAACCGGGGGGCTCGCCATCCCGAGCTGCGACGGTGATTTTACCCGCTCCGAGAGCGGTATCCGATATGTTTTCGGATCCAAAAGCCACACGGCGACCTACGTCCCCGTTTACCTTTATGGTACGGGTGCGGGGCATATTGCTGGAATAATGGACAACACGCAACTCGCCCGGCGGGTCATGGCGCTCCTCGGGAAGGAGTAGCCATTTTTGTGCAGCGCGTCCGGTGCGGCCCCACCGGAAGGTCATGCCATTGTCCGGTGAACGGGGGCCGGGAATTACGCCCTGCCTGCACGGGTGATGCTGTTTCGGAGAATTGCTGCGCCGCCCGGCGGCAAACGGCTCCGGTTCCGCCCCGTATTAAATACAAACGGCGTCCACTGAACTCGGGGTGGACGCCGTTTGCTGCTTATGGTTGGTGCGATGCTTCGGAAAGCCTACTTTTTTTGGGTGCCATAGCCGACTACTAAAATCTCTTCCATGTCCCCTTCCCGCTGTGCGGTGTCCTTGTCGTGGAGGATGCCTTCGGATGTCTGGACAGCGAAGTCTACCGGCATGCCGAATTTTACGCGTACGGCCTCTCCGCGCTGTTTGCCGGGCGTCCATTTCGGGGATTTGCCGATGACGCGCAGTACCTCGTCCGCAAGGGATTTATCGGGCGATTTGAATATTTCGGCATTGCCCACCGAGCCGTCCTTCTCGATGACGAACGTGACCAGGACTTTCCCGTAAATGTTTTTGCCGAGGGCTTCCGCCGGGTATTTCACGTTCATTTGTACCCACCGGCGAAACTCGCCGATGTCGCCGCCGTTGAATTGCGGCGGGGTATCCACCACCAGGAACGGCTCTTCCCCGGAACCTTTGTTTTCACTGGTCTTAGTGTCCTGTGCCGTAGCAGTTATTCTGAAATCAACGGGCAGCGTATATCTCACACGCACCTTTTCGCCGCGCTGTTCGCCCGGTTTCCATTTGGGCGAAGCTGCGACGACGCGCCGCGTCTCTTCCGAGAATGCCTTGCCCGGCGTCTGAAGTATCTGGATATTGCTTACCGAGCCGTCCTTTTCGACGACGAACGACAGTACGACACGCCCCTGTTCCCCGTTCCTGAATGCCTCGGCGGGGGATTTTATGTTTTTCTGCACCCATGCGCGAAAAGTGTTGAGGTCACCGTATCCCGGGTTGCCGCCCTCTTGCATCGGGAACAAGGGCATGGTCTCGGCGATCAGGAACGGCTGGTCGTCCTCCGTTTCCCCGGTTTCGCGGATCGCTTCGTCGTGTGCCTCAGCCTGTGTTGTGGCTTTTCCATGCTCCTGGCGGGCGTTCTCCGGTCTGGCGGGCAGGGCCGTATCACCTTTGGTCGTTATGATTACCACGCCGTTGCGGGCTTCCTGCCCGTAGGTCGCTACGGCGGATTGGTCTTTGAGTACCGTTATGTTTTCGATGCGGTTCGGATCGAGCTTGTTTATGAAATCGGGGGCCACCTCGATCCCGTCGACCACCCAGAGCGGTTTGCCGATCTCGGCCGAAAGCACCGGTGTCCCCGGGGTTTCGGATTCCAGCGGGATCCCGGCAAACTGACGGGCTGCCTCTCCGACCTCCAGCAGGTAGGGTTTGCAACCGACGTAGGTGACTGTGAGTATTGATCCCTGCGGAGCGTAGATTTCCGCATGTCCCGATTTATCGGTGACAACGCCCTTTTGCGTATCCTTTATCGTTATCACTGCTCCGGGCAGGGGTTCGCCGTCCTTAAGTACCGTTACGGCGACCTGTTTTTCGGTGGTTGCCGCTCCTTGGTTTGACGAGCTTGCGGCCTTGTTTTCAGTTCGGAGCAACACGACGACGCTGGCCTCCTTTTGGCTATGCTGCTTCGTATCGACCGTCGCCGGTTCGTAGCCGGGATAGCTTATCATGAGTTTGCTGCCGCCCGGGACGGCGATCTCGGCATGCCCGTCCGTATCGGTCACGGTGCCCTGCGTCGTGCCTATGACCTGTACGATGGCCCCGGAGAGCGCTCCTTTGTCCTTGCTCCGAACCTCTATCGACACGCTGCGTGTCTTGTCTTTTTTTTCATCTCCGGCATTCTGTGTTTCCTGCCCGGGAGCGGTTTCGATACCGGTGCCGGTTGCCGGGGCGACGATCACTGCGGCGCGCGTAGTGAAAGAGAATGCGCACAGGAGCCCGATCAGGGCTGGCAGTATACCTGCCAGCCGGAGCAGGCTGTGCCTGCTTTTTGCCTG
>URTU01000025.1 GCA_900550925.1 uncultured Alistipes sp.
GGAGGTCTACGAACCGTTCCTGATCAAGGAGGGATTCCTGAAACGTACGCCGCGCGGCCGCGAAGCTACCGAACTGGCATACCGGCACCTTGGGGAGATGCCCCGTTCGCAGCAGGATACGTTGTTCTGACAACGTCCGGCGGAGGAAAAGATTAGCGTTTGGTCAATTGGGCTCTGTGTAGTCTCTTCTGAGCAGAGTGGGGGGGGGGAGGATAGGGAATTTCAGGCGGTGTCCGTCGTGGGCACCGTTTCCGTTTCCGGAACAATGCATGTGTGCCGACAACCGACCGGGCCGGCTGCCGATGAAAAATTTTGGAAGCGGTTGTTTGCGAAAAACACGCCGTGTGAGTATCTTTGTCGGTATAAAAAATATTTGAAAAAGTCCTGTTATGTGTGCCGAATCTCGTTATAGCCGCCGCGGAGTGTCGTTCTCGAAGGAGGATGTCCACGCCGCAATCAAAAAGTTGGATAAGGGTCTGTATGATAAATCGTTCTGCAAGATCATCCCGGATGAACTGACGGGTGACCCGGACCATTGTCTGGTGATGCACGCCGACGGTGCCGGCACCAAATCGTCGTTGGCATATATCTACTGGATGGAGACGGGCGACATGTCGGTCTGGAAGGGTATCGCCCAGGATGCCGTGGTGATGAATACGGATGACCTGATGTGCGTCGGTGCGGTGAACAACATCCTGCTCTCGTCGACCATAGGCCGGAACAAGCGGTTGATCCCTGGCGAGGTGATCTCGGCAATAATCAACGGTACGGAGGAGTTCCTGCAGTCGATGCGCGACCTGGGGGTCAATATCGTCCTGACGGGCGGCGAGACGGCCGATGTAGGCGATCTGGTGCGGACGGTCATCGTCGACAGTACGGTTGTGGCACGTTTGGCCCGCCGCGATGTCATTTCGAACGAGAATATCCGCGAAGGGGCGCTGATCGTCGGGTTCAGCTCGTTCGGACAGGCGAAGTACGAAAGCGAATATAACGGCGGTATGGGCAGCAACGGCCTGACCTCGGCACGTCACGACGTCTTTGCTAACTACCTGGCCGACGACTACCCCGAAAGCTATGACAATGCTCTGCCGTACGACCTGATCTATACGGGCCATTACCGCCTGACCGACAAGGTCGAGGGGTGTGACCTGACGATGGGCAAGCTGGTGCTGTCGCCGACGCGTACCTATCTTCCGATCGTGAGGGATGCACTGAAGGAGTATCGCGGGAATATCGAGGGCATGATCCATTGCAGCGGCGGCGCACAGACCAAGGTGCTGCACTTCATCGACCGGCTGCATGTGATCAAGGATAATCTTTTCGAGACGCCGTTGCTGTTCCGGATCATCCAGCAGCAGAGCCAGACGCCGTGGAACGAGATGTATTGCGTCTTCAACATGGGGCACCGGCTGGAGATGTACGTCGATGGCGAGGAGGCTGCCCGCGGACTGATCGACATAGCCCGTTCGTACGGGGTCGAGGCGCAGATTATCGGCCGTGTTGAGGCTGCGGATAAGGCTCGGGTGACGATCCGTCACGATGGCGCCGAGTATGTTTACGGCGATTGAGCCTGAATGTTGGCAAGTGGTTGACAGTACGGTCCGGGCCGATTCCCTGACGGAGCAGTAAAAGCAAGCGCCGTGAAGAAAAATAACTTCACGGCGCTTGCTTTATATGATAGACGCGGGAGTGTGGATTATCTTTGGGGTTCAACGTTCGGGCGGCAGCTCGGCATTCATCGCCTGGAAGATGGCCCGCAGTTCACCGTCGCAGATCAACATCAGCATCGGCCCGTCCATCTTGTAGTCCGTAACCGACTCGAGGATCTCGATGAAACGTTGTTCGCGCTCCATGTTGGGGCAGGCCATGCGTGTCAGGCCGATATTCGATATCTCCATGTTCCCGTTCTCGAAGGCGATGTATCTGCCCAGCATGCGGTTGCATTCGGCAATGCCGCTGAAGGTATTGTCGTTGGCAAACTGGATGGTGTAGTTGTCTGACGGCGTGACGTCGCGACCTTCGAACTGTACAAGCTGCCATTGCGTGCCGACCAACGGCTTGCCGTATCTTTTCTGTACCATGTTGCATCTGCAGCATCCCGTGATGAGGATGCCCAGCATGGCTATTATGATTACCTTGACCGATTTCATCTGTTGAATTCCGTTACCGTGTTTTTCAGGTTATACAAATGTATGCAATAAGTGTTATATTTGCAAGGAATTATATAAAATGCCATATATGAAACGTATCATATCTACCGCTTCGGCTCCTGCAGCCGTCGGACCCTATTCGCAGGCCGTGGAGGCCAGAGGCGTACTCTATGTTTCGGGACAACTGCCCGTAGATCCGGCGACCGGCCGGATGCCCGAAGGGATTGTTGCCCAGACCGAACGTGCCCTCGACAACATCCGTGCCATATTGTCCGAGGCCGGATATACGCTCCGGGATGTTGTCAAATCGACCGTACTGCTGGCCGATATAGCCGATTTCGGTGCCATGAACGAGGTCTATGCGCGCTATTATACCGAACAGATGCCTGCCCGAGTGTGCTATCAGGTAGCCAATCTGCCGAAAGGGGCGCTGGTCGAGATCGAGGCCATAGCTGTCAGGTAGAGGGCGACGGTACTCGTTGCGTCAGGCTGGGGGGGGACGGATTGCGTTATTCGATCTCCATGCTGGCCTTGATATGGGCAACGGTCTGTTCGTCGGAGAGGCGTGCGGCGATGGTCAGTGCGAACTCGATGCATACGCCTGCACCTGCACCGGTAATCAGATTCCCGTCCGAGACGACATTCCCGCCGACATAGTTGTAGTCGTTGAGCATGATGTCGCGGACGCTGCGGTGGCATGTGATGTTGCAGCCGCGGGCGATGCCGTTTCGTGCGAGAACCGAAGGTCCTCCGCAGATTGCCGCCACGATCCGGCCTGCGCGATAATAGTCGGCGGCCCAACGTCCCACCAGTTCGGAATTGCCCAGATTGACATATCCGGGATATCCGCCCGGCAATACTATTGCGGCACCGTCCGACAGGTCGCTGTCTTTCAAAAGCATGTCGGCCTTGACCGTTGCCAGTGCGTGCGACGAGGTTACTTCGAGCGAGTCTCCGATGGCAACGCACAGACATTCGATTCCGCCGCGATTCATTACGTCTCTTACTGCCAGCGCCTCGAGTACTTCGAAGCCGTCGGCCAACATCAGGTATACTCTGTTCATATCCAGTGTGTTAAACTTGTTTGCATTTCATGGTTCTGAGGAAGGGACACTGCAAGCTCCGTGCCTCGGCCTGCCATCCGTCACGCTCCGTCGGCCGGGGTCCCGCATTTGGCCGATATCGGGGCGCTGATCTGATCTTGCCGATATCCGGATTTGCGGCAGGGTCTCGGAACCTTGCCTGCGGCCATCGCGTAAAGGTGACGGGCGATGTAGCTTGTATGCTCTCATCGCTTTTCGCAACCTTTCGGCGGCGGGGGCAGCCTCTCTACAAAGGTACGAAAATAATAGGGACGGTTTTCACTATCGGGCGGCTTTTTGGGAATGTTTATTCCTCGGTGAGTAAATTTTTCATAATTTTGCGTCTGGTAATGGAGCCGGTTTCCGACGTGGTCTGGCAGATGAAAAGGGAACGGACAATTCGGATCCTGTGCGGGCTTCATGGATATACGACTTTAGGTTCGGCAGGCCGCTTGCCGGCGTGAGCTTCCGCAATGGCCGGATCACGGTAAGACGGGCGGACTGCCGAACCGGACCTGAAAGACAACGTTTCTGAAATTATGAATAATAGTGCAATGGATGCCCTCCTGGGGTATAACCGTGCGATCCGCATCACCGGGTCGCTCGCTCAACTTCTTGACCATCTGCGTCAGTTCCGTATGGCGCAGGTCGAAATGAACCGAACGGGAAACTATCGTCCGCTCGATCTCTCAACTACGGTTTTTTACGTATACAAGTGTACCGACAACTGATTGCGCCTCCTGAGCGATCGGCAGCTGCGTGGGCAGGGGGTGCAACGTCCCGATAACAAATCCCATGCATCGCAAGGCTGAATGATCAGCTGTACGGTGCATGGGATTTATCTGGCGGAGGTTCTGGATGCGGAGTTGCGTCATCCAGAGCCCTGACGATTCATTACGGTCGGTTCAATACAGTCCGGCAGCGATCTTCTCGCGTATGTGCGACAGCATGTCGTCGGTCATGTCGTCGAGATTCCATTTCGGCTGCCAGCCCCACTCCTCACGTGCACAGGTGTCGTCGAGCCGGTCGGGCCACGAACGTGCTATCTGCTCCTTGACGGGGTCGACGGCGTAATCCATCGTGAAGTCGGGCAGACGACGCTTTACGGCCTCATAGATGATTTCGGGCGTGAAACTCATCGAAGCTATATTGAAACTGTTTCGGTGAATCAGCCGCGCAGGATCGGCCTCCATCAACTCGACGCACGCATGCAGCACGTCAGGCATGTAGATCATGTCCATGTAGACGTCGTGCGGGATCGGGCAGGTGAAGTGTCCGCGCTTGACGGCCTCATAATATATCTCTACGGCATAGTCGGTGGTGCCGCCGCCCGGCAGCGTGACATTCGATATGATTCCCGGGAAGCGTATCGAACGGGTATCGAGTCCGTATTTCAGATGATAGTAATCACCGAGCAGCTCGCCGGTAACCTTGCATACGCCATAGATCGTTGTCGGGTGCATCACCGTATCCTGCGGAGTCATGTATTTCGGGGCATCAGGCCCGAAGGCGCCGATTGAACTGGGTGTAAAGAGCGCACAGTGGTGCTGACGGGCTACTTCGAGTGAATTCATCAGGGCGCCCATGTTGATACTCCAGGCCATCTGCGGATTTTTTTCGCCTACGGCCGAGAGCAATGCAACCAGATTGAATATGGTATCGATCTTGTAACGGGCCACAACCGATGCATAGGCAATGGCATCGAGTGCGTTGAGGATCTCGAAAGGTCCGTCGTCACGCAGCCGTTCCGATTCGCGGACATCGGTCGCCACAACATTGTCGCGCCCGTAAACTTTGCGCAGATAGACGGTCAATTCGGATCCGATCTGACCTCCGGCGCCTACGATAAGAATTCTTTTCATGATTCTGAAAGGTTGATTCTGTTGGGTTTCATCAAGTTTGTCACAATTCGCGCAGGAGTTCAAGGCGTTCCGTACCGCGGAGCCGCAAACCTGCCGAATAACAAATATACGAAATTTTGTCCGAATCCACTCAACCCTGCAGCCGAAATACATATTGCCGCGCATGTTTTTTTGCCCGTTCCGGCCTTGAGACTTTCGTCGGACCGTGGCACCATGAATGGAAGGCATATGGGCAGTAAAAGTCAGTCGGGATGTGAGGAATAGGGTGGAGGAGGGGTGAAAAACAAGCAGAGGATAGTCCCACGAACGTGGAGCTATCCTCTGCTTGTAATATCAGGCCTGCGATTATAGGCCTGCGATAGGAGTTCTGTGTTCTGCCCGAACCGCACAGAGATGAAACATATTGTCACAACCGGATTGCAAACCTGATCCGGATCTGCAAGAGGTGAGATATTTCAACTTTTTTTTTCCCCCCCCCAACGCTCTCATGGCGATATACGTCTCAATCTGCGATATACCTGTCCCTCTTTTTCACTTTTTCCCCCCCCCGCTCTTGCCAAACCTTGCTGCCGCTACATGTTCAGACAGGTCGGCACCAGGGGTTGGTTGCAGAGAGGATATGTGCGGCGGTCAGACGGGTGCTGTACGACTTGCGAGCCTTAACCCTTCTTGGGTTTTGGCGCCAGCATCATTGTCATCTTCTTGCCGTCGAGCTTGGGCATCATCTCGACCTTGGCCAGATCCTCGAGGTCGGTGGCGAAACGCAGAAGCAGAATCTCACCCTGTTCCTTGAATACGATCGACCGGCCGCGGAAAAAGACATAGGCCTTGACCTTGGCTCCCTCCTTGAGGAAGTTTTCGGCATGCCGCAACTTGAAGTTGTAGTCATGGTCGTCGGTCTGAGGTCCGAAACGGATCTCCTTGATGACCACCTTCACGGCTTTTGCCTTGATCTCCTTGGCCTTGCGCTTCTGCTGATAGAGAAATTTCTGATAGTCGGCAATGCGACATACCGGAGGATCGGCCTTCGGCGAAATCTCTATCAGATCGAGTTCCAACTGGTCGGCCAGTTTCAAGGCGTCGCGCGTCGACATGACTGTCGGAGCCTCGACGTTGTCTCCGACGACGCGGACCTGTGGAGCCGTAATCTGATCATTGATGCGGTGCGGGTTCTCCTTTTCGGGTCGTCTCGGCCCGTGTGGTTGAGCCGGCCGCGGTCCCTGATTCGGACCACTGCCGCCTACTCGCGCTTGGAATGGTTTTGTCGTGTTTATAGTTGTGTCCTCCTATTGGTTAATGTGCTCTTGCTCAGTTATTGTATCTTGTCGTTGCCGGCAGTCTCCTCGCGGACCTTCTCCAATATCATGTCGCGGAATGCCTCCATCGTCATCTGGCCCTGGTCGCCTTCGCCCTGCATACGTACCGATACCAGTCCGTCAGCCTCCTCCTTTTCGCCGACGATCAGCAGGTAGGGGATACGTTTGAGTTCGTTGTCACGGATCTTGCGACCGATCTTTTCATTTCGGTTGTCGATCTGTGCGCGGACGTCGTAACGGTTCAGATAGTCGACCACCTTCTGGGCATAGTCGTTGTATTTCTCGCTGATCGGGAGTACGACGACTTGATCGGGGGCGAGCCACAACGGAAATTTGCCGGCGGTATGTTCGAGCAGCACGGCCACGAAACGCTCCATCGAGCCGAACGGGGCGCGGTGGATCATGATCGGGCGATGCGGTTTGTCGTCGGCGCCGGTATAGGTCAGATCGAACCGTTCGGGAAGGTTGTAGTCGACCTGAATGGTACCCAACTGCCATTTGCGGCCGATGGCATCCTTGACCATGAAGTCCAGTTTCGGACCGTAGAAGGCTGCCTCGCCATATTCGACCGTGGTTTTGAGGCCTTTGGCCTTGGCCGCCTCGATGATTGCGTTTTCGGCCTTCTCCCAGTTTTCGTCCGAACCGATATATTTCTCCTTGTTGTTGGGGTCGCGCAGCGAAATCTGTGCCGTATAGTTGTCGAAGTTGAGGGTCTTGAAGATGTAGAGAATAATGTCGATCACCTTCTCGAACTCGTCGAGCAACTGGTCGGGGCGCACGAACATGTGGGCGTCATCCTGCGTGAAACCGCGTACACGGGTCAATCCGTGCAGTTCGCCGCTCTGTTCGTAGCGGTAGACGGTACCGAATTCGGCCAGGCGGATCGGAAGGTCCTTGTACGAATGCGGTTTGTAGCGATAGATCTCGCAGTGGTGCGGACAGTTCATCGGTTTGAGCAGATACTCTTCGCCTTCGATGGGGGTATGTATCGGCTGGAACGAATCCTTGCCGTATTTTGCATAGTGCCCCGAGGTGACGTAGAGCTCCTTGTTGCCGATGTGCGGTGTGATGACCTGCTGGTAACCGTATGCTTTCTGGACGTTGCGCAGGAACTGTTCAAGCCTGTCGCGCAGAGCAGCGCCTTTTGGCAGCCACAGGGGAAGACCCTGGCCGACGCGCGGCGAGAAGCAGAACAATTCGAGTTCCTTGCCCAGTTTGCGGTGGTCACGCTTCTTGGCCTCCTCGAGGAGTACCAGATACTCGTCGAGCATCGACTTCTTCGGGAACGAGATTCCGTAGATACGTGTCAGCATCTGACGTTTCTCATCGCCGCGCCAGTATGCTCCGGCAACCGACGTAAGTTTGATGGCCTTGATCAGACCGGTATTGGGAAGGTGCGGACCGCGGCACAGATCGGTGAACGAACCGTTGGTATAGAACGAGATAGTTCCGTCCTCCAGCGCTTCGATCAGTTCGACCTTGTACTGGTCGCCCTTTTCGGTAAACGTTTTCAGAGCGTCAGCCTTGCTGACTTCGGTGCGTACGACCGGTTCTTTGGTGCGGGCCAGTTCGACCATCTTGGCTTCGATGCGCGGAAGGTCGCTCTCGGTGATGGGCACCGGCGAGTCGACGTCGTAGTAGAACCCGTTTTCGATTGCGGGGCCGATTCCGAACTTGATGCCCGGATAGAGTGCCTCGAGAGCCTCGGCCAACAGGTGCGACGAGGTGTGCCAGAAGGCGTGTTTGCCTTCATCGTCCTCCCATTTCAGCAGGCGGATCTTGCTGTCCTCGTTGATCGGACGGAGCAGGTCCTGAACCGTCCCGTTAACCTCGACCGCCAGAACCTCCTGGGCCAGTCGCGGGCTGATGCTTTCGGCGATTTGCATTGCCGTAGTCCCTTTGGCATACTCACGAATGCTGCCGTCGGGGAATGTGATCTTGATCATCTTTATTGTACTTTTATTTTTTGTATTATCGGCCGGCTGCGCTCCCACAATTACGAGACGAGATACGCCACCCGGTCGGAAAATTATTCTTTATATTATATTCTCTTGCTTCTCGATAATTTTGCTTCTTGCTTTTCCTTTCACTCCATCTCTCTCCCCCCCCTCACGCATTTTCTTTATTTCTACGTGTCTACCTGTCTCTCTTTTCGCTCTCCTGCTCTCCACTCACCTCTTTTCGCTCTCTTACTTCTCGCTCTCTCGCCCTCTCTCACCCTCTCTCACCCTCTCTCACCCTCTCTATCTCACCCACCCTCTCATGTCCTCGTCGTTACCCCCCCCCACACCTCAGGCGGGGGACGATACTTTTAGAGTGTCTCCTGCGGCTCTTCGGGCAGATCCTGCACCGAAATGTCTCGCCCCTTTTCGCGTTCGTAGTGACGGAGCGGATTGGCGTTCATCTCCTCCCAACGATGCCGGTTCCAATAGATGTCTATTGCTGCATATATTGCTTCGCGCATCGATTGCGGATCGGCCATGTCCTTCCCGGCAATGTCGTACGCTACGCCGTGGTCGGGCGATGTGCGGATCTTCGAAAGTGCCGCCGTAAAGTTAACCCCATCGGGAGTGAGCGTCTTGAACGGTGCCAGCCCCTGGTCGTGATACATCGCCAGAATGGCATCATATCGCGAGAATGAGCCGCTTGCAAAGAACCCGTCGGCAGGGAACGGCCCGAAGGCGAGAACTCCTTCGGCAAAAGCCTTCTCGATCGCCGGCCGGATGATCAGCTGCTCTTCGTTGCCGAGCAAGCCGCCGTCGCCGGCATGCGGATTCAGCGCCAAAACGGCGATTCGCGGTTCGACAACACCGAAATCACTCTTTAACGTATGTCTGAGTCGCTGCAGTGAAGCTACGATCTTCTCCTCGCTCAGCGAGCGGCTTACGTCGGCCAACGGTATGTGGATTGTGACCAGTCCGACGCGCAACAGTTCGCTGCACATGATCATCATCGGTTCGCCGGAGAGCTCGTCGGCAAGGAATTCGGTGTGCCCCGTGTAATGGAACGATTCGCTCTGAACACTCTCCTTGTTTATCGGGGCGGTGACAAGTACATCAATATCACCTGCTTTCAGGTCCGTTACTGCTGCCCGCAGGGCTGCTACGGCTGCTTTGCCTGCAGCCTCGGATGCCACGCCCGGTGTAATTTCGATATCCGCCGGGCCGGAGTCGATAAGATTGATCTTTCCCCTGCGAGCCTGGGAGGCCGAACGTATGGCGTTGTATGCGAATCCGTCGACATCGGTCATTCGGCTCTTGTAGAATGACGCTACCTTGGGCGAACCGTATATTACGGGTGTGCACAACTCTGTCATGCGGTTGTCGGCCAGTGTCTTGATGATGACCTCCCATCCGATGCCGTTTGTGTCGCCCTGTGTTATGCCAACTTTTATTCTATTGTCGCTCATTTGCTTGTACATATATTCAACTTACAAAGATATAAACTTTTTCTGATTCGCTTCGAAATATTCGAAAATAAAGCGCCTCTACGGGTTATAATATGTGTTGGAGCGTGAATCCGCCTCGGAAAAGCCTGCCGGAATTGTTCGGGAACCTTTTCAAGACGGTATTTGTCGGCAGTTCGGCACGTTTGTAAATTGGCGTCGCTCAAACACAAAAAACCTTCCCGAAACATCGGGAAGGTTTTTTGTCAGTGTATAAAACTCTAAACTCTCGGTCTACTAATAACCGGTCGTTTTGGTTGCAGCATAGATCAACTTCAGTGCATTTGCACGGCGCAACTCCTGCTTTACATCGGTGATGTTACCCATCAGGGTCTGGTTGTCGGCCTTGAGGCAGATACTCATAGCATTCTTGTCGGCTTCCGAAAGTTTGTCACGTTCCGACGCTACGAAATCCAGAATATCTTTCGTGGACTTGTAGCTGTCGTTGAGCTGAATCTTCGGAGCGGTACCGAATTTTGCCTGCATTGCCAACGACGGAGGACCGATGTGGATATAGCTGACGAGAGATTTCTTTTCGAGTTTCTGAATCTCGGTAGCTTCCGGCAGACGGTAGCGAACCAGCAACTCCTGATCTCGCATGGTCGTGCTGACCATGAAGAAGAAGATAAGCATGAAGATCACGTCGGGAAGCGATGAGGTCGAAATTGCAGGGACCTCCTTGTCGCCTTTCTTTTTGATTACTGCCATATTACAATCCTCCCACATTACGCGGTTCGGCCTCGGAGATCTTCAGAGGAACCGCTTTTTGAACAGCATTCCGTTGATCCTCGGTCAATTCGGAGAATGGAACGCCGAATTTACGGAGGGCAACCTCATTGCGGACTTCGTTGAATGCGCGGGTCAGTTCGTTCTGCACCATGATGTAGGTGTTGTAAACCGTACCGCGGTCATTCTGAAGCGATATCACGCCGGCCGATACCGGATATACCCATTTGCCGCCATTGGGAAGTTCTATTTCCGTAGGCTCTTTTTCGGGCAGTGATTCCAGATCGAACGGGTTCAGCACGAACTCCTTGGCTTTATCTTTCAACTGATGGATGTCGATCACCTGGTTCTCCTCCATTTGCGTGGAGACCATGATATTGTTGGCTTTTGAGATGTATACCTTCATCAGGTTGCGCTCCTTGACGTCCATGTCTTGAGTCTGTTGGTTTTCGTCAGGCATGGGCGGCAGCATTCGTTGCAGACCTGCGTCGGTATTCATTGTCGTAGCAACCAGGAAGAAGATCAACAACAAGAAAGATATGTCAGCCATTGAGCCGGCATTGATTTCCTGTACTTTTCTTTTATTTCCTGCCATAATTGCTCGTATTCAAAAAATTATTTAATAGCGTTTTTGATTTCAGAGAATATGGCTGCAACTATAGCTACTGCCAGGGCAACGTAGCTTACGTAGAGGCTGGCGTCGCTTATGCTCAGGATCATCGGGCTGTCGACAACAGTACCGTCGGACAGAACCATCGGGGTGGTGCTGTCGGCGAACATGAAGGATGCACCTACAACCAGAACCACGATGACGAGCGCGATAAGAGAGCCTTTGGAGCCCCTGGAGCTGTTGATCGAACAATACACGGCGCTGAATACGGCCGAAAGGATGGCCAGGGCGCAGAGTATATAGGTCCAGATGATAATCGGGTTTACGTCCGGATTGCCGCTGCCGTCTTTGGGACCAAAGAGCATCATGACGGTCAAGATGGCTGTGATTATCAGCAGGACCACTAATATTATATTAAAAACTTTTTTCATTGTTCGGATTTTAGTAATCGCTTGAATTATTTCTTGTTGTAAGCAGTCAGCATGTCAACCAGCGTAATCGAGCTATCCTCCATGTCAATAACGAGGACGTCGATACGGGTGATGATGTAGTTGTAGAACAGCTGAAGGATACAAGCGGCGATCAGACCCAGCATGGTGGTCAACAGGGCGACTTTGATACCGCCGGCAACCAGCGTCGGGGAGATGTCACCGGCAGCCTGGATGGCGTCGAATGCCTCGATCATACCGACAACGGTACCCATGAATCCCAGCATAGGAGCAAGTGCGATGAACAGGCCGATCCAGCTCAGGCCGTTCTCCATCTGACCGGTCTGAACCGAGCCGTAGGAAACGACTGCTTTCTCAACCGAGTCGAGACCCTGATCGTAGCGATCCAGGCCCTGATAGAAGATCGATGCAACGGGACCGCGGGTATTGCGGCAAACTTCTTTTGCAGCTTCGATACCGCCGTTGTTCAGAGCCTCTTCAACCTTAGCGATAAGCTTCTTGGTGTTGGTTGCCGAGAACGAGAGGTAGAGGATACGCTCGATAGCGACTGCCAGACCGAGGATCAAGCAGAGCAGCGGGAGCAGCATCCAGACCCATGAACCTTCGATGAACTTCTGTTTCAGTACCTGGTGCATGGATTCGCCGGCCAGATCGGTTTCGGGATCGACTGCAGCCGTAGCAGCAACATCTTCTGCAGCGGCTTCGTCTACCTGTTCGGTTGCGGGGGCAGCAGCGGCCTCGTCGTTAGCGGCTTCAGCTTCCTGAGCAAACACATTAGCAGTACCAAGGCTAAGCAGACCTGCTACTGATAAAATCAAAAAAAGTTTTTTCATAATTGTAAAAATCGATTAATTAAAAAATTATTAGTTTGTTTTGTGCTTTAAGTTTTTAGTTATACAAATTTTACTCTTTGTCAATCAAGTTTTGGGTCGTCAAATTTTTTTGCGGAGAAAGCGGGATTCGAACCCACGATACCCTTTTGAGGTATACACACTTTCCAGGCGTGCACCTTAAGCCACTCGGTCATTTCTCCTGAATCTAATGCGCTATGCTCTCCGTATTGCATTGTGCGTCAATCTGTTGTATTTCACTTTCTCGTCCAATGCCGCTTTTTCGAAACCGAAATGCGCGCAAAAGACTTGCGAAATATAGCAATTATTTTAATTCTGTGCAACCGTTTGTACAGTAATTTCTCCTTTTATGGGGCGTTTCATTTGGGCGGTGATGAGTCCTGTCGGCAGTTTCCTCCCGAGAAGGTACATCAGTTTGGTTACGGCCGCCTCGGTGGTCGAATCGTATCCGCAGACAACGCCTGCATTCAGAAGGCTCTGGCCGGTTTCGTAGAGGTTCATCTTGACGCTCCCGCCGGTACATTGGGTGACATTCATGACTATGACGCCGCGCTCGATGGCGTCGCGAAGGGCATCGATAAACCATTTGTCGGTCGGGGCGTTCCCCGAACCGTAGGTCTCGAGGACAACGGCCTTGACACCGTCCAGGTTGAGCATGGCGCGGAAGATCCGTTCGCTCATCCCCGGGAAGATCTTGATGACCACGACGCCCGTATCGAGTGACGTGCTGACATCCAGCCATTCGGTCGGGGTGACGCGGCGTATGTAGGGCGTGTTGAAGCGGATGTTGACTCCGACCTCGGCCAGCGGGGGATAGTTGTCCGACCGGAATGCATTGAGGCTTTCGGAACTGTATTTGGTGGTGCGGTTGGCGCGGAACAGCTTGTTCTGGAAGTAGAGGCTCACTTCGGGTACGATGGCTTCGTTGTCTGCATTCCTGGCGGCGGCGATTTCGATGGCCGTGATGAGGTTTTCGCGGCCGTCGGTGCGCAGTACGTCGATCGGGATCTGGCTGCCGGTGAAGACCACCGGTTTCGAGAGGTTCTCGAGCATGAAACTCAACGCCGAGGCCGAATAGGACATCGTATCGGTCCCATGCAGGATGACGAAACCGTCGTAACGGGAGTATTCGTCGCGGATCAGCTCGGCCAGCCGGCACCACAGTGCGGGGGTGATGTTCGACGAGTCGATGATGGGCTGCATGGTCCGCACCTCGATGTCGGCATTGATGCGTTTCATGGCCGGGAACTCGTCGTAGATGCCGCTGAAGTCGAACGGTACCAGGGCGCCGGTGGCGGCATCGGTCTTCATGCCGATGGTGCCGCCCGTGTAGATGATCAGAATGGAAGGTCGCATGTCTATCTTGAATAATTCCTTATTGTTCTATGGTTTCGAGCAGGAAGCTCACGGGGCGGAAACCGTCGTTGCACGAGATCATGGCCGAGGCGGGGTTCTTCATCCAGCCGTCGTAGAGATCCGTCCCGCCGTGAGCGAGGGTCATGACAAAGGGTGAGAGCGTCTGCCAGGCGCTTTCGCACAGCCCTTCGGGTTTCTGCCAGCCTTCGGCGATGAAGACATCTCCTTCATGCATGTCGCAGGCATGTTCGATGGGGTTTTCGTAGCGGGCCATCAGGTCGCGGTGGCAGGTCTTGCGCATGACCGTGATTTTTACTCTTTTCATGGTTGAGTCTGTTTTTGTCATTGTCGGTGCGGCGGAAGACCGAAAAGCCTTTCGGCGTTGGCCGTGGTTGCCGAGGCAACATCTTCGAACGGAATGTCGAGCAGCGAGGCAACCTTTTCGCATATGAACGGTATGTAGCTGCTTTCATTGCGTTTGCCGCGATAGGGGACCGGGGTCAGGTACGGGCAGTCGGTCTCCAGCAGTATGTCGTCGAGCGACATTTCGCGGATTGTTTCGGCAACGGTGCTTTTGCGGTATGTGATGGTGCCGCCTATGCCGAACAGGAACTCGCCGCAGGCTTTCAGCCGCCGGTATGTGGCGGTATCCTCCGAAAAGGCGTGGAATACGCCGCGAAGTCGTTTGCCGGCCAGGCGGGCTGTTTTGCTTTCGGTTTCGATGATTGCGGTCATGTCGTCCCATGCCGCGCGGGTGTGGATGGCGACCGGCAGGTCGAGTTCCACGGCGATGCGGAGCTGTCGGATGAAGGCTTCGGTCTGTTGGGTTACGAAATCGTGGCTCCAGTAGTAGTCGAGGCCGATCTCGCCGACGGCGATGATGCGGATGCCGTCGGGAGGCGTGGTCAGATAGTGCTCCGTGACGGCGAGTTCGGCCGCCCAGTCGGGCCGGTCGTTGATCGATGTGGGGTGGAGTCCCATCATCGCATAACAGTTGTCGGGGTAGAGGCGGCACAGATCGAACATGCGTTTGTAGCTCTGCGAATCTATGGCCGGAAGCAGCATCCGGTCGACACCCGCCGTGACGGCCCGTTCGACAACCGAATCGCGGTCGTCGTCGAATTCCGGTTCGTAGATGTGCGAATGAGTGTCGATAAGTCGTATCATGGTCAACGTGATTTTGTATATATTCCGCCCGGCAACTGCTTTATGGCGCCGGAGAGTTCGAGATTCAGCAGCAGGGACATGATGGCGCCCGTCGGAAGCCGTACGGCACTCTGCAGCTCTTCGACCGATACGGTCCCCTCCTGCGGGAAGGCTTCCAAAAGCCTCTTCTCATCCGGATCCGTAATCTCCGGCTCCTGGAAGTGCAGGCCCGTACTGCCGTGTTGCCCGCCCGGATTACTCGATATGTCCCACATCATCTCGCGGACGATGTCTTCGGCCGAAAGTATCAGTTGTGCCTTATGGTTTCGGATGAGCAGGTTCGTTCCGGTGGACATCCTGTCGGTAGCCCGCCCCGGAACGGCCATTACCGTGCGGTTGTACCCGTCGGCCATGGCAGCCGTATGCAATGAGCCTCCGGCCGCATCCGACTCCACGATCACCGTGCCAGCACTCAGTGCCGCGATGATTCGGTTCCGCGGAAGGTAATACCGGCCGTTCTGTTTGGATTGCGAGTTGAGTTCGGTGACTATCGCACCTCCACTATCGATCATCTCACGGGCGAACCGGGTGTGCTGTGCCGGCATGATCTCGGGCAGGGCGTTGGCTAAGACACCCACCGATTTGAGACCGTGGCGAACCGCCGCCCGCTGGCAGTTGACATCCACACCGAAAGCCAGTCCGCTGATTATTGTCAGCGAAGGCACCTGCTCGGCCAGCCCTGCCACCAGTTTTTCGCACATTGTCAGGCCGTATTGCGATATCCGCCGTGTTCCGACCATCGATAATGTAGGCTGTACCAGAGCATTCACATTCCCCTGTACATATAAGATAGTTGGATAGTCATCGGTTTCGAGCAACAGCGACGGGTATTCGATGTCTGTGGATGCGATGGCGGTAATATTGTTCCGACGGCAATACTCCCATTCGCGTTCGGCAGCTCGGTGAGAGTCGCGGGCCATTATTTTTTTAGCAATATCCAGACGCAGCTGAGCCTGTTCTGTAAGTTCGGATAGAGAGGCCTTGAAAATTTTCATTGACGATCCGAATGTTCTGAGCAGATGCACGGCGCCACGGACACCGAGCCCGGGGATCATACTCAAAGCGATATCGTCGACAGAGGCCATATTGGAAGTATTAATAATTATGGGTACAACAGCCTTTACCGGTTTTTTCATAGTTGTCCACCCTATAAATCCAGTGTAAAGATAGAAAAAAACGGATAAAAAAAGGCAAAGGGTCAGATAAGTTTGTAAATTGTGAAAAAATATCTATATTTGCGATCTCGAAAATAGACGAAAGGTCTGATGGCCGAGTGGCTAGGCACAGCTCTGCAAAAGCTGCTACAGCGGTTCGAGTCCGCTTCAGACCTCACAGAAACCGCGTTGTAGATGTCTGCAACGCGGTTTTCGTTTTGGCGGCTTGGTGTATAAGCACAATATTTGCACAACGCACTATGTATTAATAGTCGCTATGTTTGCGTGTCGGGCGGTCGTAGTAGTGACAAGACGCACATGAACGGGTTCAGATTGCAGATGTCAATGATGACAATCGAATGCAAACTCTGACATGGAGACTGGAGACTGGAGACTGACGACTTGAAGAAATAGCCGCATACACGATCTATCAAACTGACGGATCATGGATGCGGCGTTTAATGTGTCCGGCTTGTAGAACCCATATCGGAGCTGGCCGGACGAACCTTTAGAATCGCTTGAAGATGTTCTCGTCGATATCTTCAGTCAGATCCCGCAGATTGAGCTCCCGAAGCACCTCATAATCCGAAGCGAATTCACGGTATTGTTTGCCCAGGGTCTCGACAATTCCCGATTCGGTCTTGAGGAATGATTCGGGCGGATACCAGAGGATATCGGTACGTTTCGGGGCCTTTTCCATGCGGATGCCGTTGAAGGTGTCGGCCGGAAGGGGCTTGGTATAGCCGTACATGAAAAGCGTCCTGAGCCGCTTGTGGAGCCGCGGATCGTCGCTCGAAACCCATCCGGACTGGGGCGAGAAGCACTCCATGCCTCCGAAGGTGAATGCGCCTGTGGATTCATCGATGTCGAGCATCTCGATGCGGTAGCTGTAGGAGGGAATTTCGATGTCACTCATTCCGTCGAACTGCACCATAAGGTTGGCCATCAGGGTGTTGAGGCTGTTCATCTGTGTGGCGTCGGTGGAGAGGATAGTCATGTTGCGCACGGAGAGCTGTCCGCCGTCGACGTTCAGATACTTTTTCCCGCTCACGGGGTCGGTCGTAATGCCTGTAACCTTGAAGGGCGTGTAGAAGCAGTTGTACGAGACGTTGCTCCCTTCGATCACCTTGCCGTCGCGTGTCAACTGGTTGTGGAGCGTCAGTTCGGGATCGAGCATGGGGGCAAGAACGCCGTAGGTCTTGTCACCGTAGGGTGACTGGTAGTTGCCGTCGGCATCGGTTTCGAGATAGAGCGGGAACTGCACCATCTGGTTGCCGGCCTCATCGAGCATGGTGACAGTGCCTTGGTAGGTGGAGGTGGACAATGGCTCGCGGGAATCTTCCCTGGAGAAGTAAACCGTGATTGTGCCGTCGTTTCGGACGACATATTTGGCCGGATGGCCGGTGTTCATGCCTGAACTCGAGGCTTCGACGCCCGAAATGAACCAGCCTTCGTTGGCTTTGGCCGAGATACGGACCGTATCGCCGAAGTGGTATGTCCCGGCGCCGGAGACCGTTCCGCCCTCCTGTGGGGATGCGATGACCTGTATGTCGTAAGTCGCCTTAACGAAGTCCTTCGGCCCATCAGGTATGGTATCTATTACGGGCGGTTCGGGGTCGGAGATGATCGGAGGTTCGGGATCCTCGGGCGGCAGCGGTGTGATCGGGGGATCGACCGGAAGAACCGGTTGGAAAGCCGTATAGGACTCCTTTCCGAAGATGATCTTCAGTTCGCCCTTGGGGTTCAGTATTCCGAGATAGGTGTCGCTCGAACCGTTGAGGGTGAACTTGGTCACGGCCTTGGCGTAGCCGTCCTGTGAGAAGTCGAGAATCTTGTTCCCGTAGCTGTCGCCGGTACGCAGGATCAACTGCCCGTCGTCGGTGAAGACATACTTCTGGTCGAAGGTGGCTATGCCGAGGTCGTTGAAGGCGGCCTTCTCCACATTCAGGGAGATGTTCTCGAGGCCGATCTCGCGGATGACCTTGAAGCGGGTGTCGATGATGCTGATCGGGGCGTCGTGGCTGCCGTCGGTCTTTACGAATGCATGGCCGTTGTGGAAGGGGGTGCCTTCAGGATATTTGGCAAGTTCGGCACCTGCCAGGTCGTAGTATTTGATATCGCTGTTGCTGCGGATGCTGAAGATGCCGTTGTCGATGTCGCTGACATCCTGTGCGTAATAGAGCGTCGGGGCACTGGTGGGAATGTCGAGGACGGTTTTTCCCGTCTTGTCGATAAATACGGCCTTCTCTTTTCCTGTTTCATCCTTTACGATTGCCAGGGCGTAACCGTTGTGGAAGTCGCGCACCTCCTGGAACTTCGGCGTAATGACTATCTTTCCCGTATTGTCCAGATAACCCCACTTGCTGTCCTTGTAGCTGAAGAATGCACGGCGCTCCTCACGGAGGTATCTCATGCGGTCCTTGATGCCCATCGGGCCCCTCATGTTGTAGATATGGGTCAGATGCGGCAGGATCTTTTCGCCTTTGGTGTTGATGTAGAATATCTGCTGTTTGCCGGTCGAGATCTCATAGACCATCGCCACGCCGTCGTAGAATTGCGTTACATCGTTCCATGTCACCGGCAGCTCGCGGACCGAACCGTCGGCATAGATGATTGCATGCTGACTCTGCGGGTTGAGCTTGCGGGGATATTTTACCACTGCGGCGCCGTTGTCGAATCGCGGCCGGCCGCTGCTCGGCATCTCCCACATCGGCGGGAAGATGTAATCGCCGTCGACGGAATAGAAACTGAAATAGCTGGAGTAACCGTATTCGCGGTTGTATTCCATGATGGAGAATATGCCGTCGCTGACATCGGATACGGCTTGTTCATTTATGTCTTTGGAGAGGAATCTGGTTCCGGATGTCAGGTGTGGGAATGCGGTCAGTTCATTCGGGTTGACGGTGATCGGCTCGGCGGTTTGTACGGCGGCTTCCTGAGCCGGGCCGGATGAGCCGTTTGTCGTGCTTGTTCCCGCGTGTATGCTTGCAGGCATGGCTGCAGCCAGCATGAGGGATAGTGTAATCAGAGATCTCTTCATATGTTTAAACGCTTTTGGGGTTATTGAGACGCTGTCGGAGATCTAAAATTACTTGAAGATAACCTGACGCAGGGATCATTACGTAAAAGTTCCGGTCAATGCGTCAAGCATGGATGTTTTTTGAGCGTAGGGGTGAGGGTGCATTGGCTCTTTTTCGGCAAATGATGCCTGGTGACCGGAAAAGAGAACTGCTTCAGAGTGAGCGCAACATTGCGGCCTCTCTGAAGCAGTCAATTCCGGTAATTGATTCGGTGCAGGTCAGCGGACAGTGGCCGGTGGATATCACACAAGAAGAACCGCCAGTATCAAGGAAGTATATCGGGAATCAAACTGTCACCTTGAACACCCCATCTATCTATCATGATAACTGTATGTTTGGGAAGTTTTTTTAGGTTATGCAATGGCACATACACGAGTTTTGAGGAGTCATACAAATTGGCCCCACAACGGTTTCTCTCGTAAATGGCGACAGGCAATGAGTCTATCGACAACAATCCACGGTATATCGCTTCGCCGGCATTGAACCAATCATCTGGTTGCTCTCTAAATGCAGAAAGATATACAACCGTATCCTGCTCTTTGCGACCTCCATACCAAAAAACGGTGTCTTGCTTATCGGTAAAATATATCTCAAATATTGGCATAGTACATATATACGCTACATAATTACTTGAGATTTCTTTTATGGCTTCACAAATATCAGGATGCAGGATAAACGAAGCCTGCTGCACGTTTTGCAGGGAATCTTCATCTGCAATCACTGATTGGTTGCAGCCGTTGTGCCTGCACGCAACAAATAAAAGCGATAAGAACGCTGCTATACAAATCCTTTTCATATTATTATGCATATAAGTCGTATTTTAAGCGGTCAGCTCATAGCGTATTGGTGCCGGGCGGTACATTGGAAGTCCGGCCTCATCGGTGACTGACAAATATCCATTTGCCATTTTCGTATCGGAATCTCCATATAACGGGGTCATAACAGAATACATCAATAATTTGAGCCTCGGGTTTAATCGTGAAGTATATAGAATCAACAGGGGTCTTATTTTCATGTGTAGAATCAGGTATAGGTTCAAAGACAAAGTCATCCCTGAAAGGATTATAATATCCATTAGCAAGCACACTTATCTCTGCCTGTAAGAAATAATCGGATGTGCTCAAAAAACTATGCGGTGGATAATTGTACCCATCGAGGTGATATTGCAAATAACGCAGCAAATATTCTTCACGACTGAACGAACTGTCTGCCGGATTATAACAGGCCCGGAAGATCGAATCGGATACCACATAATCGTCACCACCAAGTTTAAATATCACCGGATTCGGGATAGTGATGGTATCGACGATGAAATGATCCGAAATATTTCGCGGATAAGATGTCGACACATAACTCAGATAGTAATCAATATCCCACTTTTTCAACTCGTTACGGAATTCGGCGTAGGCCTTCCCTTCGAGACTTATTTCCTTAACGCAATACGACTCGGCTATAAAGAGCAAAACAAGGCCTACTGACAATAAGGACTTAAAAATCTTCCTCAATCGTGGTTTCATCACATATTTTCTAATACATCCAAATAGCTCGTTGCTTGTCGACGCAACTCCCCAAAATCAAAGATCGGAGCCGCATGCAGATAAAACTCTTTATAGTATATCACGCTGTAACCAAAGTCAGTATACCCTCCAGGGTCTTCATACCTGACAAAATAAGCATTCGCTCTCCGTAACGTCAATAAAAACTGGCGGGGTTCCGGCCTGAATCTCATCA
>URTU01000026.1 GCA_900550925.1 uncultured Alistipes sp.
CGTCCCGAACAATTCGAGCACATCCTGCGACGTTTTGGCCGTGACGGATTCTGGGACATGGGCCGCAAGTTCGGCACGCTGGGCGCAATGCGGATATTCGAATCGTTGTCGTCCATTCTATACGGAAACGTCGAGCCCGCCGCCGTGAATTTGACTCCCGCATCGGACGCAAGGCTTACGATACGTTTTGCGCATCCCGGCACGTCGAGAGAGATAAAATAGCCGCCTCTCGGCTTTGACCAACTCACGTTTTCGTCATCGCCGAAAGCCTCTTCCATTCTATCCTTGAAAAGGTCGAATTTCGGGCGCAAAATCGCTGCGTGTTGCGCCATGATTTTCTTTATATTGTCAACGCTTTTTAGGTATTCGACGTGAATGACCTGATTGACTTTGTTGGGGTTTATCCTCTTGAAAAACAAGCGTTTGAGCATATCCTGCACGTTGTTTTGCGAGGACGCGAACACCGCCACGCCGCTGCCTGCAAAAGTGATTTTTGCGGTGGATGCGAAGCAATAAATCATATCGCTCGTTCCTGCTTTTCTTGCAACGTCGAAGATGTTTTTGAGTTTATCGTCTGTGTCGTAAAGCGAGTGCACGCAATATGCGTTGTCCCAAAACACTCTGAAATCTTTTGCCTTCGGTTTGAGGTTTGCCATACGCTCGACAACCTTGTCCGAAAACACGATACCCGTGGGGTTTGAATACTTTGGAACGCACCAAATACCCTTTATGCTTTCGTCGTCGCGAACGAGTTTCTCAACGAGATCCATATCCGGACCGTCCGCAAGCATAGGCACGGTTATCATATCGATGCCGAAGTTTTCGCAAATGGAAAAGTGTCTGTCGTATCCGGGTGCGGGGCAAATAAACTTGACCTTGTCGAGGTTATTCCACGGCGTAGAGCCGAGTACGCCGAATTGCATTGCAAACTGCACCACGTTGTACATAATGTCGAGCGAAGATCCGTCAATGGCGATGACCTCGTCCGCCTTTACGCCCAAAATGTCGGCAAAAAGTTCTCTTGCCTGCTTCACGCCTGCGGGTTCGCCGTAATTTCTTGCGTCGACGCCGCTCATCATAAAGTCGCATTTTGCGGCGTTTTCAAGCATGGGCATGGATATGTCGAGTTGTTCCTTCGACGGCTTTCCCCTCGTCATATCGACATGTCTGTCTGCTTTTTGGAGTTTTTTGTAGGCTTTTTGTTCTTGTTTGAGCAACTCTTCAAGCTCGCTTTTAGACAATGCTTTGTAGTCCATAAATGCCACCTTTCCTATTTTTACACTATATGCCGCGCGCGCCGTTTGCCGTGAGCGGTATATTCAAGACGTTTTTTCAACGCAAAGACTATATCACCGACTCTTTGGTTTGTCAATTCATTTTTGCGTTTTTTTCACAAAGAATTTACGCCGATTTTTTCCAAAAATCCGCAACTTATTGATCGCCCTCGTTGTTGCCTCTTATCAGCAAGCGTATGGGCGTGCCCGAAAAGTCGAAACTCTTGCGGAGCGCGTTTTCGAGGTATCTCTTGTAGCTGAAATGCATGATCGTCGGATCGTTGACTTTGAGCACGAAAGTAGGCGGTGCGACCGACACTTGAGTGACGTAGAATATTTTGAGTTTTTTGCCAAGATAAGACGGCGGCTCGCTTATGCGGATAGCGTCCCCAACCACCTCGTTGAGAAGTCCCGTCGGGATACGCTTTCTCGAATTTGCAACCACTTCTTTGCAAAGAGGAAGCAAATTGTCCAGTCTCTTGCCGCTCAATGCCGAAATATACACGGACTTGAAATAGTCCATATACTTCAAATCCTCTTTGAGCTTCTTTTCAAACTCGTAAATGGTGTGAGTGTTTTTGTCCACCAAATCCCACTTGTTCATCACGATTATAGAGGGCTTGCCTTCCTCGTGCACGAATCCTGCGATTTTGACGTCTTGCTCGGTAAGTCCTTCGGTTGCGTCGCATACGACAAGCACCACGTCCGCGCGGCGCACGGCGAGCAAACTTCTCATAACCGAGTATCTTTCAAGATCCTCGTTGACCACTTTCTTTTTGCGCATACCTGCCGTGTCGATGATGAGATATTTGTAGTCGCCCACGTCGAGTTCGGTGTCGATGGCGTCCCTTGTCGTGCCAGCTATGTCGCTCACGATACAACGGTCGTAACCCAAAAGTCTGTTGGTTATCGAGCTCTTGCCCGCGTTCGGCTTTCCGACGATTGCGATTTTGATGCGTTCGAGATCTTCGTCAACGGAATATTCCGGGATAACTTCGAGGATTGCGTCAAGCAAATCTCCAAGCCCCTTGCCCTGCTCCGCGCTCACGGCATGCGGTTCGCCGAATCCCAGCGCATAAAAGTCGTACACGTTGCTCAAATCGTTGTTGTCGATTTTGTTGACCGCAAGTATAACGGGGAGTTTAGACTTGCGCAAAAACGAGCACACAAGGTTGTCGTCGGTTGTAAGCCCCGTCTTGCCGTCAACGACGTAAAGGATAGCGTCGGCAGTGTCCACTGCGATTTCCACTTGCGTGCGAATGTGATTCCACATCACGTCGTCGCTTTTAAGTTCCAATCCGCCCGTATCGATGAGCGTAAACGCTCTTCCGCACCACTCGCAATCTGCGTAAATTCTGTCGCGCGTAACGCCGGGAGTGTTCTCGACGATAGCGATTCTTTGCCCTGCGAGCCTATTGAACAACGTCGATTTTCCGACGTTAGGTCTTCCTACAATTGCCACCAATGGTTTCATATTTTTTCACCGTTTCCGATTTTTATCTATCGTTTTTTGCAATATAAACGCCTTTTTGCGTCAAATTGCATATTTTTCACTTTTCAAAATGCTCTATTATTTTTTGCGCCGTATCGCTTCCTGAGTGCGACACCACGATAAACGGAGCGCCGAGTGCGTCCTCAACTTCTTTGACGGTTTTGTTGTCAAGGAAAGTGTCTGTAAATTCGCGCAGCATATTGTCGGGTATCACAAACGCATCCGTCTTGACGCCTTGAAGCTGCTCTATCATATCCCCTGCCGTAACAAGCCCCGCAACCGTAACGCTCGTGCCGAAAAAGTTGTTGATTATCGCATGCACTTCAACTTGCAAGCCGAGTTTTTGAGCAAGTTTTTTCGAGTACTCTTTGAGCATAGGCGCAAAGGATACGCCCGTCACCATGTCTATTCTCTTGCCGAGGTTCATATCCCCTGCCTCTTGCAAACTATATTCAAAGTTGTCAATCCAATCGGCAATAAGCCCCACGCCGTTTTCAATCTGGTCGAACGCGCCGTAATAAGAACCGTCGGGCACTTTGACGTTGGCTTTGACATAGTATTCGTCGCTGCACCAGCAGAAATTTCCGCCGAATTCCTCGTTCAATCCCTCGACGAGTTTTATCGTATCTCGTGCGTTTTGCTCGTCAACCGCTTTGAGTTTTGCAAGTTGCTCTCTGTGTCCCGTCATACCAACGGGCACGACCGCAACCGTTTCAACGCCTTCGACGGTGTGCAATCCTCGTATGCTGTCTTCTAGCACTTTCCCGTCGTTGACGTCGGGCACGACGACAAGTTGAGTGTGCATCTTTATGCCGTTTGCGCCCAATCTGCGCATTTGATCGGGCAGCTTTCTCGTGTTCGGATTTTTGAGGATATACGTCCTTATATCGTCGTCCCATGCGTGCACCGAGATGTAGAGCGGACTGAGTTTGAGCCTTATAACTCTCTCGATTTCCTCTTCGGTGACGTTTGTCATCGTCACGTACGAACCGCACATAAAACTATACCTGTAATCGTCGTCCTTGACGTAAAGGCTGGGGCGCATGTTTTTGGGGAGTTGGTCGACAAAGCAGAAAATGCACTTGTTTTTGCACACGACGGGTTTCATATCGATTGCAAATTCAAGTCCGAGAGATTGCCCGTCTTTTTTGTGGACTTTTATCGTATGTTCTTTTCCGTCACGCAAAATATCCACCGAAAATTTCTTTTCGTTGTCGTAGTAGAGATAATCAAGCTCGTCAACCATTTTGTAGCCGCCGATACGCAGCACCAGGTCATCGCGATGGATGCCGCAGCACGTAAACTGGTTTATCCGGTCCCGTTCGCGCGAAGCCCGCAACAACTCTTCAAAAGGCGTCTGTATCAGCTCCGAGCGATACGACACCTCGACCTGTTCGCGGTCCTCGGAGATCATCCGGTAGTATTCCGCCACCACCGGCGCGATACGTTCGACCAGTTCGGCGCGGCGCTCATAGACCACCGTCCCATGTTTGACCAGTTGGGCATCCAGCACGTCGAGCAGTTCGTCCTGCAAGGCCGACGGTCCCTGTTTCAACAAGCGGTTGCGCTCGTTCAGCACCGAATTGTAACGCATGATGGCCGTCAGGTAACCGCGGTCGAGCTGCGAGAGGAACATGTTCATGAACCGCCGCCGCTCCTCGGCCGCATCGCTTATCAATGCCGAGTCGACCGGCGAGACGATCACCACCGGGATCAACCCCACGTGATCCGACAACCGTTCATACTCCTTTCCGGCCCGTTTGACGGACTTGCCACCGCGCCGCGCAAACGAACATACGATCTGTTCGTTGCGGCCGGCATCGGATTCGTAAGCCCCCTCGAGCATGAAGAACTCCTCGCCATGCCGCAGGCTCTGCCCGTCGGTCATGCCGAAAGCCGACTTGCACATCGACAGGTAGTACACCGCATCGACCACATTGGTCTTTCCGGCGCCGTTGTCGCCCACCAGGCAATTGATGTCCGGCGAGAACGACAGGGTTTCCTGTTCGATGTTCTTGAAATTGATGATCGAAAGCGTGCGTAAAAACATAACGGCCCTATTGCAACATCAAAGGTAAGAATTTTCTCCAAAATTCTAAAATTCTCGCATCCGGCGATCGGAATTTCATATAAAAAGCGTACCTTTGTGTCCTGACTGAAAAAACGATAATAAAAATATAAAAACATTCAAACGCTTTATGGCAAACAAGAAAAACAACGACGCCGCAGAACAGGCTATCGAGTCGGCCGTCGACAAGACTCAGGAATTTTTCGAACGCAACGGCAAACTCGTTTCGGGCATAGTAATCGGAGTGGTTGTCGTGGTTCTGGCCATCTTCGGATACACCAAACTCATCCGCCAGCCACGCGCCGAAAAGGCTGCTGCCGAAATGTACGTGGCCCAGTTCCGCTTCGAGCAGGCTAACGCCGACTACGAACTCGCCCTGAACGGCGACGAAGAGGGTGCCGGCTTCCTGGATATCATCGACCAGTACGGTTCGACGCCCGCCGGAAACCTTGCCGCTCAGTATGCCGGTATCTGCTACATGAAGCTCGGCGACTGGGACAACGCTGCAAAATACCTCGCCAAGTACAAGGCCACCAAAGGTGTTCCAAATGAAGTGGTGAATGCCGAAAACCTCGGTCTGCAGGGTGACGTCTGCGTTCAGAAAGGCGACTACAAGAAAGCCATTTCGTTCTTCGAGAAGGCCGCCAAGGTGAGCGACAACGACTTTACAACTCCCTACTACCTCAAGAAGGCTGCCCTGGCATACATGGCTCTCGGCGACAAAGAGTCTGCAAAGAAGTTGTTCAAACAGATCTCGATTCAGTACGCTACCAGCTTAGAGGCACGCGATGCTGAAAACTATCTCGGCGAACTCTAAAAAATTCCGGGGGGGGGAGAATTAAAATAACCGGAAACTGACGTAAGTGAGAGGATCGAGGAGAGGACGAGGAAAAGAGAAGGGAAGAAGGGAATGAGGATGAGGAGAGAGAATCAATGTGAAGTCCTCCCAGCAATGTGAGTTTCTCCCAATACTGAAACAGATCGTTCGGAAAACCTCCCTACCTGCATAATTTTACAAAGAAACCAATGGCCACAAAAAACAAGAATCTGTCATCATTCGCAACCTCGCTGCCTTCGGCCGCAGACATGCGATTCGGTATCGTCGTGGCCGAATGGAACCCCGAAGTGACCGAAGCCCTGCTCAGCGGCGCCGTCCGCACACTGCGGGCTGCCGGATGCTCCGAACATGACATTCAGATAAAATACGTCCCCGGAACATTCGAACTGTCTCTCGGCGCTCAATTCTTCGCCGAATATACCGATGTCGATGCCGTAATCGCTTTGGGATGCGTCATTCAGGGCGAAACCCGTCATTTCGACTACATCTGCCAGAGCGTCACTCAGGGTATAACACAGCTGACCCTCCAGTACAACATGCCGATCGCATTCGGTGTGCTGACGGTCGACAACATGCAGCAGGCACTGGATCGGGCCGGCGGGAAGCACGGAAACAAGGGTGACGAAGCGGCCGCCGCAGCCATCAAGATGGTCAAGATGCAGGATGATATGGATGCCGTCTCGACAACTAAATCGCCCGACCGGCGCAACATAAACTGACAATACGGATATTCACTCCGGCATCCAGGATCTTCTCCTGTCACCGGATTTCTTGAGTAATACAAACGCGCAGAGCGGCGGAACATGTTGATTCCGCCGCTCTGCGTATCTTATTGACATGCCGTATCACGCGCCTGCCTGACCTGCACGGTTGTCTCACCTGTCTGCCACACTGTTTTTAACAGAACAAAAAAATACCCCCCCCCGCACCGCAATAACGTCCTACATTCCCGGCCGGCACCCTCAGAATGCTCTCCCGAGTCCGAGCCACAGGAGGCATGAGGCATCCGTATAAATATAGGTATATATATTCAGACTTTTCGACAATTATTTCTCGGCCGAAGCCTTTCGGTGACGGATGGCGATCATCACGTTTCGCGAATAGACCACCACACCGGTAATATGTCCCAGAATCAACGGATACATCCCTCCGCGCAACAATGCATATGTAATGATTATGGCGGAACCCGTAAGGCTGATCAGCCAGAATCCCATCGGCAACAGCGACTCGCCGCGACGCCGCGACACGATCCACTGATAGACAAACCGCAGCGTAAAGACGATCTGTCCAGTTGTACCGAGTGCTATAAGCCACATCGGCAGGTCGCTGTGGGCAAAAAGATGTGTATAGGCCTCATCCCAGTTCATGGCAATCCACGCCACGCCGACTATCGGCACGGCAATGATCGCCCAGCGGATGACGGCCCACAGCCGCTTCCAGGCATTGTGTGCATTCAGGTTCCAAATATAGATATAATAGGTGATCAGCTGTCCGACGATGATCGAAAAGTCATTCCGCAACCACCCGTAAAGGCAGAAGATGCACGATGCCACCATGCTGATCTGCCAGAAGATGGTCGGTGACAACACGCGCTTGGCGCGTTCGCTCATGATCCACTGAACGAAGAACCGCGCCGAGAAGAGCGCCTGGGCCAGATAGCCCAGACAATCGATCATGAACGAAGTCATAAGCTGCTTTCGCCGATATGGTAGTTAATATAACGCTTCTTCATCCAGCGGTAGGCAAAACAATCCTTGAAGGGGCCTATCAGGCGGTTCCAAAGGTTGTATTTCGAAACGCCTTCGGTACGAGGGAAGTGGCGAACCGGAATCTGCTTCATCCGGCACCCCTCCTGCAGCTGTATCAGCGCCGGAATAAACCGGTGCATACCCGTAAAGAAGGGCATCCGTTTGGCACAGTCGCTCCAGATGATCTTGAGCGGGCAACCGGTATCCTTCGCCCCGTCGTGGGTCATCATGTTGCGGAAGCCGTTGGCAAAACGCGACTGGAAATTCTTGAAGGCACTGTCCTTGCGCCCGGCACGGATTCCCATGACCAACTGATAATCACCGACATAATCGAGCAGCAGGTTGAAATCCTCGGGTGTAGTCTGCAGGTCGGCATCGATATAACCGACATACTGCGATTCGGCTGCATCTATTCCCGCCTTGATTGCCGCGCTAAGGCCGCAGTTCCGCTCGAACGAAATGTAGTACATCGCCTCGTTGCGGAAACAGATCTCGCGAATACGCTCCAAACTGCCGTCCTTCGAGCCATCATTGACAAACAGTACGCAACTGCTTACCTTGGCCTTCGGCAGGAAGGCCTGCATCGCTGCCTCAACACGCGGCAGGCTCTCAAACTCATTGTACACAGGTACGATGATCGTCAAACGGTAATTGCTGGTTTTATTCATGGCTTGTTTGATTTTTATTCACTTCCGGTTGCTGCGACTCGGGTTGACCGCCGCTAAGAACCATCACTTCATACTCCCCGACAGCTACGCGATCGTTACAGAACATCTCGACGCGCGAAGCCAGCACCGTATCACGGACAATATCCTTCGTTCGGGCGAACAGTATGGCCGACTCGCCCGTGCCGCGCAGGCTGTCCATCTGGGCGACATCGGCGATCCGCTCGGGCGACACTCCAAGATAGACATCCATGTTCTCGCCGCTGCGGAAACGGTAGAAGGCATAACGATCCAATCCGTTCTCTTCGGCCAGCCGCTGTCCCTCCGCCGAGAGTTCGCTGACACCGAGATAGGGGTTGAACTGACCGATCGACGTCGAGGCAACGGCTATCATTGCCAGCAGACCTCCGCCGCACCATATCACGCCACGCGAGATGCGTCCCCTGAAGATCTGGACCAGCGCCACGACCGACGTTGCCGCCAAAACACCCAATGCCACGAATGCCATCGTCAGGCTTTCATACTCCACCGGTATGCGGTCCGTAGCACTGGCTACGATTGCTGCCGGCAGCAGCAGGATGAAGATTACGGCCGGCAGGGCAGCCGAGAGTTTCGCCCACCAGCGGTCGGAGTAGCGTCCGATATAGATTGCCGCCAGATAGATCACAAACGGATATACCGGCAGCAGGTAAATGTCGAGTTTCGAACTGAATATCGAGAGCATCACTATAGTCGAGACGATCACGCACACGAACATCCGCTCCAGGTCGGTGCGTATCAACCGCCGTACGGCCGCAACGATTATCACGCTGAATGCCAGCAGCGTCCACGGTGCGAACGAATGCGGCAGGTGGGCCAGATAATACCACCACGGCTCCTTGTGATGGAAAGCGTTGATACCGCGGCCGACGGTCTGTTTTATGAGCAGGTTGTCGATATATGCCTTTCCGCCCTCCATATAGACCAGTCCGAACCACACCACGCACAGCCCTACCAGTACGGCCCACTGCCGCCAGCCGAAGTAACGGCCGAAGGTTTTCAACTCACCCTTGACGGCCAGAAAAACAGCCATCGACACGATCGGCACGAGCAGTCCTACGGGGCCCTTCGTAAAGAGCGCAAGGAATACCCAGACGGGCAGCAGCCATCGGTGTCGCGGGCGCGAACGGCCCGTATACATCAGCCAGAAGGTATAGATGCTCAACACGATGAAGAATGCCATCAGCATATCCATCCGTATTACGAGTGCACTTCCGAGAAACATTCCCGTCGTCGCGAGCATGATCTCGGCGGCAGCCGACGGGAATCCTTCGACCTCCTTCATCCAACGCCCCATAATCATCAGTATTCCGATGAGCGGCAGGACGCTCGCCAGCCCGATAAACCACATCTGATACGAGCCGAACAGCAGTTTCGAGAGCATGACGATCCACAGATACAGAGGCGGTTTGTCGGCATATGCCTCACCGTGGTTGTAGAACGTAAACCATGTACCGTTATCGAGGGCCTCTTCGGCAATACTGATATATTTCAGCTCATTGTCAACGGTATAGTCGCGCAGAAAGAACGGCGCAAGCAAGGCTATAAATATGAGTACGTATCGAAATCGCATCTGCATTCATTCTTTTGTAAACATGCAAAGGTACGTTTTTTTTCGTTGTGAGCCACCACCTGCCGGCGCGTTAAGCGAAAAAGCGGATACAAAACAGGACTTTAAGACCCATTACGACAACCATTCTGTCGCCGCCGTATCTGCATTTCGCCGCCGCAGCTCCTCAGCAACCGTTCAGGTCATGCACGCAGGCGTCTCTTTTCGCTGCGCCACGTCATGGCACACAGAGCAGCCGACAGCAGGCACGAGATGATCAACGCGATGAACCCGCCGTCCCAGCCGAAATGGTCGAAGACATATCCCATGGCGATATTCGCCAGCACAGCCGAGCCGATCAGGTATCCGAACAGCCCCGTAAAACCTGCGGCCGTTCCGGCGGCCTTCTTCTGCACCATGTCGAGTGCCGTCACACCGATCAGCATCACCGGACCGTAGATCAGGAATCCTATCGCCGCCATCGAGACATTCGTCACAACCGCCGAACCGCTCTGCCAGTAGACTATCACCGCTACCAGCACAAGCAGCATGTACAGGACATTCACCGGAGCGCGGCGGCCTCCGAACAGACGGTCCGAAACCCATCCGCACAGAAGCGTTCCGAAGATTCCGGCAATCTCGAAGGTGAAATATGACCAGCTGCTGTGCGACAGCGACATTCCCTTGACCTGTTCGAGGTACATCGGCGCCCAGTCCAGAACACCGTACCGGACGAAGTATATGAATGCATTGGCTACGGCTATAACCCACAGCATGCGGTTGTTGAGCACGTTTTCAAACAGGATCTTGCGGGTCGAGAGCTCCTGCTCGTTCTTTTCAGAATAGTGCGCCGTATCGTGGCGATAGACCTCGATCGGAGGCAGACCGCACGATTGCGGCGTATCGCGGACAAGAAGATATGCTATCACCGCGATCACCGCAGCAACGGCTGCCGGAAGGTAGAACGCACCCTGCCAGGCTCCGAACATCAATATTCCCGATGTGGCCAAAGGGGCCATCACCGCACCACCGATATTATGCGCGACATTCCATATCGACATCTTTAGCCCGCGCTCCCTGGCCGAGAACCAGTGCACCATGACACGTCCGCAGGGAGGCCATCCCATGCCCTGCACCCAGCCGTTGAGAAACAGCAGGCAGAACATGACAAGGATCGAGCCCGTGGCCCACGAACAGAGTCCCATGAATGTCATTATCAGCGCCGAGGCGAGCAGTCCGAGCGGAATGAACACGCGGGCATTGCTACGGTCAGAGACCGTTCCCATAACGAATTTGCTGATTCCGTAAGCGATCGAGACCGCCGAAAGGGCCCATCCCAGATCGGACATGTCATATCCCATCTGTTCGTGGAGGGTCGGCATGACGATCGAGAAGTTCTTGCGGACAAGATAGTAGCCGGCATATCCGATGAAGATGCCCGAGAAGACCTGAAACCGCATCCGCGTATATCGATTCGGGATCTCCGATTCGGGAAGCAGCGGTTTATGCTGCGCTGGACGTAGGAATTTCAACATAGTGTTCCGGTGTATTAAATCCGTGGCGGCGGCGCTCTTTCAGAAATATCACTCCGCCCCACGTTCATACAAATATACGAAATATCTTCCGATTGCCGATCAACCGGCACGGCTTTTCACCACTCTTTCGCTCGACCGGCCGGCACATTTCACATAACCGGCTGACGCCAACCGCCCATACATCCTCGAACCGCGATCTCCTCCAATCTTTTTAACAGCCTCATTATATGCAATATGCACTCCCGCAACCGACCATCGCACTTGCCGAGCCCCATGACGCTACTCTAAATCTCCCGACCAAATTCCGCACCGGCCCGCCATGCCAAACATCAATCAGAGACACAACACTTTGGAACTTACGCCGAATTTATTATCTTTGTGCAAATAATCTTTGCCCGATGACCAAAACTGCCTGCATAACCGGCATGACGCTCGGCGAACGTCATGCCTACATAATGGATACACTTCACAAATACGGATCTGCCAGCGTATCGGCTCTGGCCGAGCAGCTCAAGGTGTCGGAGGTCACCATTCGCAAGGACCTCACCATTCTGGAAAACAAGAAGATGATCTATCGCGCCCACGGCAGCGCCATTCTGATGAATCCGTATGTCAACGACCGCCATATCTCCGAAAAGGAGAAATTGAATGCCGTCGAGAAACAGGCTATCGGCAAGAAAGCCGCCGAAATGATCACCCCGAACGACTCGATACTGATCGCATCGGGTACGACAATGCTCTTTTTCGCACGCGAGATCAAACCCCAGGGGCATCTGACGGCAATCACTTCGGCTATCAACATCGCATACCTCCTCTCGGGGAATCCAAATATCGACGTCATACAGCTCGGAGGCATCATCCGCAACCGGTCGGTATCGGTCGTAGGCAACTATGCCGAACGCATGCTGCCCGACTTCTCCTGCAGCAAACTCTATCTGGGCGTCGACGGGCTGGATGTCGACTACGGCCTCTCCACAACAAACATCATGGAGGTCAATCTCGACCGCGAAATGATCCGCACCGCCCAGAAGATCATAATCCTGGCCGACAGCTCAAAGTTCGGACGCCGCGGATTCTGCAAGATCTGCGACGTGGACGAGGTGGATCAGATCATCACCGACAGCGGTATCTCGCCGCACATGCTCTCGAAACTCCAGGAGCGCGGCATCGAGGTCACGGTTGTCGACATCTGACACGCCGGATCCGCAACAACCTGGTCCCCGATCCTACAACATTACCGGCAAAACCTTATCGGCAAAACCGCTATCCGGGAGTGACAGAAGAACCGGATGCCTTGATAATAAAAATAAAAATCCCCTATACAGAGTCTGTGTAGGGGATTTTTATTATAGAATCGGGCCTAATCCGACCGGGTTCAGTTCAGCACCTCGATATCGTCAAGCGAATTGATCGACACCTGGTAGGCCGGACTGCCGCTCGAGTAATAGACCATGATGCCTTCGATATTGCAGACACTGCCCTTCGGCGGAAGTTTCTCGCCGGCAAACTTCGAATAACCGCTCGAACGCACGTTGATTCTGGTGCCGTTCACGTTGAAGATAGCATTGCCGTACTTGCCCACCGACGATTCGCCTTCGTAGTTCTTGTTTGCCCACGTATCGATCTCGATGTCGCCGCCTCCGGCCACGCCGTCACGGTCATAATAGGTACACTTCTCGAAAACGGCATTCTCGAAACGAACCCACTTGCCGTACGCACTCGTCGGTATTACACCGTCGCTCAGATCAACCGGCTCGACAGGATCACCCATAGGCCCCTTGACAATCACCAGGTCGATCACGGCCTGAGGTTCGATATACGAGGTTTCGTAATCGTAGTTCTCAGGTATCGCACCTCCGAGGTTGATCATGCCGCCATAGGTGCCCATACGAAGGCCGTTCGCCTTGACATAGATCGTCTGTCCGATCTTATAGTCGTTGTAAAGGCTCGACTTGCCGATACGCAGTTCTATGCCTGCCGTCTCGTCCTGTATGTACATGTTCTTGTAGAAGTTGCCTGTCTGGTCGCTCGTGGTGACCTTGCCGGATATGATAATATCTTCGGTAATATCGAACGACTTGCCCTGATACATATCCTTGAATTCGGCTATCGTATGGGTAGGCGTAAGAGTCGTGGTCGGCTCAACGGCTGGATAGTCGAACTTCTCGTAGCAACCTGTCATCAGCAACGCTGCCGCCATTCCGGATATAATCTCTTTTACTCGCATAATATTCATCTCTTATATTTAGTCTACATTTAGAATCGGAAATACAGGTTCATATAATAGGTCGTTCCGAGCATGTAGAAGTAACGCGAATCGAAACGGTTGTACTTGACCGTCGTTCCGCTTTCATCCTTACTCAGTCGCATCTGCTCGTAACCACCCGTCTTGATGTTCTGATTATTGAGAATATTCTTGACCTCAAGGCTGAAACCGAGATTATAGCGGCGGTTCGATATGTACCAGTTCTTGCCGATGCTGGCATTCAGAACGAAGGCATGGTCGAAACGCTCCTGCGCGGTCATCTCCTTCACGGCTGCCAGATTCTCCTCCGGAGTATTGCTGTCGAACACGCGGCCTGTCAATGCCATGTCGGTACGGTACAGCGGGTTCATCGACAGGTACATCGCATCGTAGTAGTTGCAGTCGACATTCACGAAGATATTGTTGGGCGTACGCATCGACAAGCCCAGGTTGACGGCCGTCTGCGGAGTACTCTCGACATAATAGTCTTTCCAATAGACCTTCTCGCCCGACAAAACCACTTCGGCACTGTTGTCGGCCGTCTGCGTGATGAGCGGGTTCGACGTGTAACGGTAATCGCCGTAGCTGACCGCACCGTTGAGGTTCAGGATACTGAACAGCGGAATCGTAAAGCCGAGTTCGACACCCATATATCGGCTGTCGATATCCGACATCGCAAAGTTGGTATATGTACGCTGCAGGTCGTCGTAGAAACTGATCACGCGAGACTGATCCTCAATCGTGGTATAGTATCCCGACAGCCGGAGTTTGAAATCGCCCACATGCAGGTCATAGGTCAGGTCGGCACCGAAGATATGTTCGGTCGAGAGGCCCGGGGTAACGTCATTACGCGTACGCGGCGACACGAACGATGACTGGAATGTCGGAGCCTGCTGAATGTAGGCAACCGATGCCGTCAGATTGTGCGCACCCGAGAACTTGTAGGTCAAAGCACCCTTGGCCGTATAGACAAAGAACTGCTGACGTTCCGACTTGCCCTTCGAGTTGTTCTCGAAACTGCCCTTGCGGTAGAGACCCTCGCGCCACAGGTCGGAGTAACCGGCCTCACCGGCAACGAAACCCTCGACACGGCCAACATTGTAGTTCCAGATGGCCCACAGTTTGGCATTGCGGACATAAGCATAGTAGTCATAACCGTACTTGTCGCCCTCACGGATAACCGGAGCATGGCCGTTGGCCTCGAAGTAATCCAGGTTGTTCTGCATGTAGCGTTCACCTACGAAGTCGCGTTCGGCATACTTGTCGACGTCAAGCCAGTAATCGCCGCCCAGCAGGTCCTTCATCTTCTTGTAGTACTCCGTACGGTTGTAGCGCAGGTCGGCGCCGATATTCAACCGATGGCCGCCGCGCAGATACTGCATCAACTGCAGCTTCAGGTTGACATCGCGCTGATCGGTATGGCGCTCCTCGATTACATAGTTCGAGCGGCGGAGACCGTTCAGACCGTCGATCTTCGAATCGCTCGTCACACTGCCGTAGTTGTAGTTGTAGATACGGTCCCAGTCGATCTGACGGGTTCCCCAGTTCGACTGCCATGCCCAGCGTACGATTTCGGCCTTGGCGTAATCGCCCTGTTTCTCGAAGTAACTCGGCAGATAACGGTAGTAATCGGGACGCGGATCGGCTCCGTCATACCAATCGAGGGCCGAATAGCCGTTGCGGCCGAAGCGGTACGATGCCGTTACCATGAATTTTGTGGAGGCATTCGGCTCGTAATAGTAGTTCAGCATGGCGATCGGCTCGTGATAGTTCCTGACACGCGCATTGCGCTTGTCGCCAACCTGATAACCCCAGTTCGAGTTGTAATAGTTGCTGCCGACCAGATCATATACCTCCTGTGTCGACGCAGCCTGGTTGGCCCGCTGGGTCGGAACACCCAGAATGGTAAATGCCAGATGGTTGCAACGGTTGATACGCTTCTCGAGAGAGAAGAAGTAACCGTAAGCGTTGTAATACGTGCCGTTCACCCAGTCGTTGCCGCCCTGGCGGGTCGAGAACGAAAAGGCATATGCCCAACCGTTGTCAAGCAACCCCGATGCATAGGATACCATCACGCGGAAACGATATGCATTGTTTGCATTCACCACGCTGGCACGGAATCCCTGGCGCAGCTGCGAAGCGCGGGCATTGATATTCGTCACGCCGCCGACACCGCCGACACCATAGTCCGAAACACCCAATGCCGGTGACACCTCCTGGTTACGCGTAGCCTCGTTCAGACCGGACCACAGCGAATAGGGCCCGTAACCGGTCAATGCATCATTGAAATACACACCATTGAGGTACGTTCCGGTCATTCCCGACTCGTAACCGCGCGGATTGAAACGCATTTCGCTGAACTTGTATCCGGCGATATTGTTGAAAATGTCTTTCGAGGCTGCCAGCGTCGAGGGCATCGACTGTGCATCGTCGACCACCTCCTCGTCGAACTCCATAAACTGATCGTCGACGCCAAAGCCCCTTGCATAGGTATCCTGACTCATCGTAACCATATGCAGGTCACGCATGTTCTGCGACACCTTGATCTTCATCGTCACCGGAGCATAATCCTGATTCTCAAACGTCAATTCGTACTCTCCGGCCTCAAGATCCGGAATAGTAAACGAACCGTCGCTCTGCGAATAGACCGTCAGCCCTGCCGGCTGTACCGTAATCTTCACCCCGTCGAGCGCCTCTCGCCCCATGCGGGTAACCGTTCGGCCCTTGATTCCTCCATCCTGAGCCGATACCGAAACGGACAGCGGGAGCAAGAGCAGCAGAAGTAGTAGAGTTTTTATCTTCATACCTTATTAAAGTTTATTTTCCTATAAAAATATATACCGGCAGGTGGTCGCTGTACCCTCCCTGGAATGCATTGCCGACGAACGACCGCAACGGATAACCCTTGTACTGGCCCGATTGCTGAATCATAAAGTTGGCCTTGAAGATATTGCCGTAATACTTCGAACCATCGGCCCGCAGCAGCTTCAACTTCCCGGCCGAACCGGTAGCCAGATTCTCGCTGACGATGATGTTGTCGAAGATGTTCCACGCATCGTTGTAGGCCAACGTCCCGTAACCGGCCTTGAGCATCGCTATGTAGGGATTGAACAGGTCGCCCGGCTGCAGGTCCTTGATCCTGGCCTTGCATCCGAGCACCTCGGTGATGCTGCGGTCGGTCGGGTCGTCGTTCAGGTCGCCCATCATGACGATCTTGCAATCGGGATTGGCCGTGTGGACCGAATCGGCTACATGGCGCATCACCCGGGCCGCAGCCATACGCTTGGGTTCCGACGCCGCTGCCCCACCACTCCGCGAAGGCCAGTGGGCAACCATGAAGCAGAACTCTTCACCCTCGATCTTTCCCCACATCACTACGATGTCACGGGTTCTGAAATCGGGATTATCCTCCATCCGGACCGGATAGGTGCAACTGCCCTCATATTCGAAACGGTCGGGGCGGTAGATGAATGCAACATCGATTCCGCGAAGGTCCGGCGAATCGTAATGGCAAATCTGGTAATTGGCCATGGCCAGCTTGCCCTGCACGACAAGATCCTCCAGGACATTTCGGTTCTCGATCTCCGAGATACCGATTACCGTCGGATAGTCGCGCACCTTCGAACAGATCCCCCACAATACGCGTTCGATGTTCTGGAGCTTCTTTGTATATTTTGTCGTATTCCACGCCTTGGGGCCGTTGGGAAGGAACTCTTCGTCGTTGATATCCGGATCGTTGATCGTATCGAAGAAGTTCTCCATGTTGTAGAACACAACCGTGTGGCGTTTCTGCGCCGAAGCGACCGCCACGCTCAAAATCATAACGAATATGAAACTGATCGTTATGTATCGTTGTCTATTCATGATCTTTCAAAATATCGTTTCTCACAATCCCCAACGTCCCGTATCGACGGTACTCTTGACCTCGTCCGAAATCTGCGGGAAGAACGTGAATCCTGTCAAATCTTCTATCTCCTTGACGCTCATTACATCCGATGCCTGAGGCTGGCTGTGCGAATAGGAACGGTTTTCATACCAGAACCCGATCGTCGTAGCGTTGCTGCTGTCGACGGCCTTGCCGCTGTTGCCAGACTTGGTGCGAAGCAGAATCTTGAAATAGGCTTTCGGAACAACCACCTTGCCTCCGTTGCTGTTGTCGGCCCACTGTACCGTTGGATCCTCTGCGGTCGTAACCACACACCCCGTAACAACATACAGAGTATCGCTGCACATGTAGTCGTTACGGATCTTGTTCTCGAGATTGCCCCATACCGACTGGTTCAATCCCCGACCCACCTGGGCCGTCATGTTGGTGTAGTAGAACGTCTGGGCATTCAGTTCGAGCGAAGCCACACGGTCAGCCGACGGTATCTGGTGCCCGCGGTCGTAACCGTTGTTCATTCCCTTGGCCATATTGACCTGGTAGGCAACCGGAATCAACGGGTCGTAGGACCAGGCATCGGTACGGTCAACCGTCTTCTTCGTATAGCAGCTGTGCAGAGGGTAGGCAACCCAACGGGCAACCTTGTACTCCTTATCGTAACACATCGTATAGTTGCGCACCGACTTGTTGTTCAGCGATGCCGAATGTGTGACATACAGGAATCCGTCATCGGCGGATATCGACGGCAGTTCGGCCCAGCTCTTGTCCTCGTACGAAGGGGTATCAGCAGGCGTATCCGCACCCTGAGCCGACTGTGTCAGCGACAGTTTGAACGGAGTCTGCCCCGTGAACGCCACCGTAATATAACCAGTCCGTGATTGAGCGGTACCGTTCGAGGCGTAATAGAGCGATACCGAAGCATTGCCCTTGCCGCTCGTCGAGGTGGCATAATCCTCGTAGTCGAACCACATCCACTCATCTTCGACCGAGAGCGTCCATCCGACCGTCGAGACAATTTCGATCGTAACCACCTTTTCGGCATCGTTCCATCCGACGTTGTTTTTGCTCAGCGTCGCCGTCGACGCCCCGGGGGCTGCATAAGCCGCCTGTACGATTGACAGCGTCGCGACGTTCGATCCCGCAAAACTTACCGTTACGGTTGCCGTACGCGACTGGTTGGTATTGTTCGCCTCGTAATAGATCGCATGACTCGCATCGCCTTTGCCGGAGATGCTGGTCTGACCCGACGAGAAACTGCACCACGTTCCGCCATCGATCCTTGCCGTCCACTCCAGGCCTCCGGGCGCCGTGATCTGCAGGAACTGGCTGGTCGCATCCCACGAAACCGAACTGCCGACACTTAATTTGGCCGAACCGGTCGGGGTCGCATCGACTTTGTCGCCGCCACCGCAGCACGTCGCCACGATTGCCGACAGTATGGCCAGCATGATCGTAAGCCGTGCGGTTGCTTTTTTATGATATTTCGCCATCGGAAAAATATTTCTTCAGTAACAACTTTCCAAAGGCTCCGAACGATCACTCGCCGGCGCCTTTGGAAAGTACATGTAGTTTATTCTGCGCCGTAAACCTCTACATCGTCGATGTACACGCGGGAGGTTGACTTGGGAGCCGTTTCAGGCAACTTCACCTGGAACTTAAACCGAACATTCTCAACCGGTGTTTCACCAATGATGTATTCATAGGTTTCGGCCGAAGTTTTCAACGTATAGTCCTTGGGATTCAGCCAGGTCTCGCCGTTGTCAACCGAATAGGATACGGTAACAATCAGCCCGCCGGTATTCTTTGCCGAGAACTTGATCTTCGAAGCCTTGCCGATATTGAAGTTGGTAAACGCATAACCCAGTGTCGTCGGCTTAGACGTGTACCAGCGCATCTGCATCGACTGCGAACCGGTAATAGCTTCCGTCGTAGAAGACGTACCGAAAACAACGCCCCACTGTGAACCTTCGGCGCCCTGATATACCGGATCAGCATTCTGATAGTTGGTGCCCGACTTGAAGCCTTCCGAAGCCTCGAAGCCGGTCGTATATGCCACTACGGCACCCGAAGCCAGCTGCGTGCAGGCAACGTCAGCCGAAGCTACCGCCTCGCCGCCTTCCGATTCGGCAAGGTAAACCGTTACCGTTGCGCTCTTGGCCGCTCCGGTATTGGCTGCGGCAGTAACGCTCAGTGTCGTTCCGGATACCGATGCCGTGAAGTGCGGATCGGACGTCTTGGCAAAGATGCCGTACGAACCCTGGTTCGAGGTGGTCACTGCGGTAGTCAGCGTCTCGCCGGCTGCCACAAACGACATCTCCTCGTCGGCAACCTCAATCGAAGGAGCTCCTGCACCGTTCACCGTAACATCAACAGCAATGATATTGTAGAAACGTCCGCCGCTGACTGACAACGCATAGCCCACAACCGTAATGTTCATACCATCCTGGATCTTGGCCTTGATCTCGTCGGTCGGAGAGTAGAAGCTTCCCTGATTGCTCGTACCGTCAATGATCAGATTGTAGTAGTTTCCGCTGACCGAAGCATCACCCGTCACTGAAACATATGTTGCCAGACGGTTGCTCTGGTCGGCAATGAAGGCATCGACTGCCGCCGCATCAACAACCGTCGGGGTCGGATACTGGTAGGTGATCTTGCCGCCCTCGGTAATCGTTGCTGACTGCCCGTTGATCTGAAGACCCTTGTTGTAGACGCTGATCTTACCCTCGACGGTCAGCTGCTGGCCGATTTCGTAATTCTTCTTGCCGTAGAAGAAGATCGAGCCGCTGTTGTCGGTCAACACAAAGCCATTCGACGTGAGCGCCGTAACAACGCCTTCCATTGTATATGTATTGCCGTTTTCCACGTCGGCGATCGGAGTGGAGGTCGGAGTATCGCCGCCACCTTCGGTCTTGACATCAACCGCAATCACGTTATAATATTTGCCGCCGCTAACCGACGTTGCATAACCTTCGATCGTGACTGTTTCGCCATTCTTGATCTTGGCCTTGATCTCGTCGGTCGGATAGTAGATACTTCCCTGATTGCTCGTGCCGTCCACGATCACATTGTAGAATGTTCCGCTGACAGACATCGTTCCCTTCAGAGATACGTATGTCGCCAGACGGTCCGTCTGATCGGCAACATAGGCGTCAATGGCCGCCG